>DHLV01000212.1:0-11936 GCA_002405445.1 Flammeovirgaceae bacterium UBA4659
AAATGTTAAAAGCGATTTCCCTGGCAAAATGCCATCAAACATGGCGGTGCAACAGAAATGCGCATTGAAATAGCCATCCGCCAACCCGAATTGTGGCTCACCGTTCGCGACAATGGCAGGGGATTTTCGCTTGCCGACACCCCCACGGGGGTAGGCATGACCAACACCAAAAGACGTGCCCAGCTATTGGGTGGTGATGCACGCTGGGAGAGCAGCAACGCAGGCACCATCGTAAACCTTCAAATTCCTTATGTCCATAACCCCAACTAAAATACGCGTGGGCGTGGTAGATGATCACCAACTGTTCACCACGTCACTCACTTTGTTGATCAACGGCTTTTTGCGGTTTGAAGTAGTGGTAGAAGCCAGCCACGGAAAGGATCTGCAAAAGAAGATCGCACATGTGAAACCGCTTCCTGATATTTTTTTGATTGATGTGAACATGCCCATTATGGACGGCCAAGCTACTGCACACTGGCTGGTTGAAAAGTATCCACAAATCAAATTAGTGGCACTGTCCATGAATGATCAGGAGGAATCCATCATCCAAATGTTCCGTGCCGGGTGTTGCGCCTATTTATTTAAAGACATGCACCCCAAAGAGTTGGAGCGCGCCCTTGATGAAGTGCATGCAAGGGGTTACTACAGCCCCGAAAACGGTGTGATTGACTTTCAGCAGTTGTTTCAAAATTCCGCTGGAGAGGAACCTGAATTCACACAGCGCGAACGCGAATTTTTGAAACTGTGCTGTTCTGAGGTGATGTACAAGGAGATCGCCCGCAAAATGGACATCAGCGAACATACCGTGGATGGCTACCGCGAAATCCTGTTTCGAAAACTGAATGTGACCTCACGCACATCGATGGTGTTGAAAGCGCTGCGGAAGAAGATCATCAAAGTGTAGCTGCGCTGGCGGAGAGGCCATCCATTACCTCCAGCTCTCGCAGGGTGAGTATATGGGCATTCAAAAGGGAAAATAAGCGCGCCTGGTCGGGCGTCTCGCTGCCGTCTGCCAATACCACTATTGGCGTTTGCTGATTCAGCGACAAATTCTGGATCGACCTCGCCATTTCAATACCGGTTACCACCGACAGTTGAGCAGAGCATAGAACTAAGTCAAATACTTCAATGCGGGCAGCAAGCAGGCCGTCAAGCCCCGTATTTACTGTTCGAACATGCCAGTGCCGAAATTGCGCCTTTAAACTCCGTATCTGCTCTTCATGCCGGTGGACAACCAGTACCTTCATTTAATATAACCTTAACCACTGCAAAATTGAGGATGCATACAGCGCCCCGCAACGGGTATTTTCCCCCTATCTAAAAAGTGATGTTTCTGATTGTAAAGAAATGCAGTCTCCTCTCAGGCGAGGCATACCAAAACGTGTTTGGTGGCTAATCTACCGCAGCCTCAATGGCGCTGACAAACGTTCTGCGATTGCCTGTTAGAATCTTACCATGTAGGCAACCTGGATCACAAAATCCCGCGAAAGTCCATCGGGGTTTTGCTCACGCTCGGTCATTTTGCCAGCCATCAACACGCGTATGCCGGTGTGTATATTAAATTGATAACCGATGCCTCCAACCAGATTACTGGCCAGCCCCTGCGAACCGCTCACTGCCTGCATAGCCCCACCGGTGGTCAATGTTTGATCTGCGCTGAGGCGGTACAACAGCAGTGTGCCGGCAAAGAAGTTCCATCTGGCCATTCGGAAGTTTCTTTCAATACGCAGCGCGAGGTCATCACCTCGCAGCAAACCTACCGAGGGAGCATATTTTTTCGCCACGTCTTCGATTTCGGTGGCCACAAAATTTTCGGGTTGAAATGCGTTGCGCGTGGCGTTGAGCGCACGTTGGTAGCCGATGCCCACCAACCATTTCTTTGATATCAATGACACGCCCGCCATCACATCATTTGAACCGTGTGTGGTTTGCTGGTACATGGGCATCGCGTTGTCAGCGCGGGTGGCCGTGGTATAAATTTTTCCACCCACCATGCCGCTCAATTGATACTGGTCGGTAGACACGAACTGCCGTGTAATGCTTAGGTAGATGTCGCCCCAGCCACGGACGGTGGGCATATTGCCCTCAATTACTACATAGGCAGGCGTGCGCAGTTGAAGTGTATTCTTTGTGCCGATTGTAAAAGTGGCATCCACAAAGGAGGCGTGTATCCGGTCGCCATACTTGGTGGCGCCCAGGTGCTGGGTGACCTCAACCGAGTGCAGTTTCACTTTCTTCCGTTCAGCGTAGGGTTGATCGGGCCTGATAGCACCCATGGTGCAGAACCCGGAATCACTGCAGCCCTGTGCCAGGGCGCGGGGGATGGCCACGTGCAGGGCAACCGCGATAATAACGTAAACTTTCATAACCTAAAAACCTCCGGGCTTGCGCAGGGTTGGAGTGGTCAGGAGCGGGTGGTTGATTTCGGGGAGTGGCCGGCTGATTGAAATGATTCAACCCGCGCATGTAATATCCGGTGCTAATTGCGTTTTGATCGTAGCAACTAACGGGCAGTATGCATAGACCGGATTGAGCCACGGCATCTCTATGGCGGTTTTTTCGAACACACAACCCGGTAGGTCGATGGTGCATGCCGAAGGCACCACTTGGGGTTGAATGACTTTTGAATTGCAGACGTTCAAACTTTTTTACTAATTTTAACAGTTAATTAAACCATTTAAACGAATGAAAACTAGCTTTTTAATTCTCTGCCTGGCGTTTATTTTTTCCGGCACCCAAGTTTTCGCCCAACTTTCTAAGAAGGAAAGAAAGGAATGGAAAAAGAAGGCCAAGGAGTATGCCAAGAACCCGATCAACCTCAAGAGCCTGACAGAAGCCAAACAGGTTGCCGAAACCGACAACACCGCACTGAAAGGCCAGGTGAGCACACTCAACGGGCAGATAACCGACAAGAACGCAAAGATTGCCGAGTTGGAAGACCAACTTGCAAAGCTCCGCAGCGAACTCACCTCCACCAAAGCCGAATTGGCGCAATTGAAAGAGGCGCCACCTGTCAATCCAATGGATTTTTCCAAAGGTGTAGTATTTAAGGTTCAGATTGGGGCGTTCAAATATAAAGACCTCAAAAAGTACTTTGACAACAACCCCAACTTTGGCGGTGAAGCGACCGATAAAGGTGAGCAGAGATACACCATTGGCGTGTTTCGCGATTATTGGGAGGCTGATAAGTTCAAAAAGTATATGCGCGAAATGGGCGTAAAAGATGCTTGGATTGTGCCTTTCAAAGATGGCCAGCGCGTAGAGATCAAAGACGTGCTTGAAGGGGTGGTGGGAGATAAGGTCCCGGCAAAGTAGTTGCACGAGCCTTACATTTTCAAAAGTGAATCCTGACTGCACCGTCAGGATTTTTTGTTTTTGTACGCTGTGGCGCGATGGATTACTTTTGCCTCATGACCAAATGGATCGGTATTTTTATACTCAGCATGTGCGCAGTAGAAGCTATCAGTCAAATACGACTCGACAAACTGGAGATAAAAGCCCGCCAAACTTATACCATCGAAGAATCTGATGTGCTTGTGGTAGATACCTTGATCATGCGCGACTCATCGCGCATTGTGCTGAATAAAAGCAAAAGTGAAAACATCATCAGCGTGAAGGTTTTGATAGTAAACCGCGGTGCCGAGATCATTGGCCACGGTACAAATGGAACCACAGGCCAGGTGGGTGCCAAAGGGGCACGCCAGGCAGCTCCGTGCAGGGCGGGAGGCAATGCAGGAGATGGTGCCACGGGCGGCAATGGCGCAGACGGAACGAATCTATCATTTTATGTGAACCGATTGATTGTTACCGGATCACTCACCATTGACTTGAATGGTGGCAACGGTGGTACTGGCGGCATTGGCGGCCGCGGTGGCGATGGTGGCGGAGGCACACGGGTTTGCCGCGGTGGCAACGGTGGCAATGGCGGCAACGGTGGTAAAGGCGGTAACGGTGGCAATGGCGGTAACTTGAACTTGCGCTGTGTGCAATGCCAAGATTTGTACATGTCGCAAAGCCACCAATTTATGATTAATAACTATGGCGGTTTTGCCGGGTTCGGGGCCGCTGGGGGCAATGGTGGTTCGGCCGGTCTGGGTTCCAGCCAGGATGGCAAAAACGGAAAGAAGGGCATGCCGGGTGCAAGCGGTGAAGCCGGCAAGCAAGGCGCCATCCGCTTCGAAAAAAAATGATGGAAAATCGCTGGATATATAAAGAGCGACCTTTACCCGAGGCGGTACAAAGCCTGAGCAAAGCGATCAACGTAAATCCCTACCTGAGCACCGTGTTGCTGCAGCGCGGCATTACAAATTTTGCCGAGGCTCGCCATTTCTTCCGGCCCCAGCTCGCCCACTTGCACAATCCCTTCCTGCTCAAAGACATGGATCGCGCAGTGGCGCGCATGAAAAAGGCAATAGACCGACAAGAAAAAATATTGGTGTATGGCGACTACGATGTAGATGGCACCACATCGGTGGCGATGGTGTTCAGCTATCTGCGCAGCTTTTATCCCCATTGCGATTTTTACATTCCCGATCGGCATGCAGAAGGCTACGGGGTGTCAGAAGCGGGCATCCGCTATGCCGCAGACAACCACATTAAACTCATCATAGCACTTGACCTGGGCGTGAAGGCACTGGAAGCAGTCGCCCATGCGAGTGTTCAGGGTATTGATTTTATCATTTGCGATCACCACTTGCCGGGCACATCTATTCCGGAGGCGGTGGCAGTGCTCGACCCCAAGCGCGAAGATTGCTCTTACCCCTTCAAAGAACTGAGCGGCTGCGGGCTGGGCTTCAAGTTGCTGCAGGCATTTGCCAAAACGTATCGGCAGGAACAAGATGTTTTTGAATACTTGGACCTGGTGGCGGTGAGCATTGCGTCTGATATTGTGCCCATCGATGGCGAAAACCGAGTGCTGGCATACTTTGGCATCCAAAAGCTCAACCAAAACCCGCGCCCGGGGCTCAAAGCATTGAAAGAAATTGCTGCCGTAAGAAGCGACATGGATGTAGCCAGCGTGGTGTTTACCTTGGGGCCGCGTATCAATGCCGCAGGCAGGGTGGCACATGCCCGCGCTGCCGTAGAATTGCTGCTCGCACAATCAGACGAAGAGGCAAATGCACTTGCAGAGAAAATTAATTTGAAGAATGACGCCCGCAGAGAGTTTGACCTGACCATCACAGAAGAGGCCATCTCAATGATTGAAGGCAGCGAACTGTTGCGCAACGCAAACGCCACGGTGCTGTTCAAAGACACATGGCACAAGGGGGTCATCGGCATTGTTGCCTCGCGCTGCATTGAAAAATATTACCGCCCCACCATCATCATGACTGAGTCGAATGATAAGATTACCGGATCGGCACGCAGCATCCGCGACTTCGACTTGTACGAGGCCATCAGCGCCTGCAGCGATCTGCTCGAAAAATTCGGTGGGCACAAATATGCCGCTGGCCTCACGCTGGACAAGAAAAACCTCGAAGCGTTTCGCATGCGCTTTGACCGGGTGGTGGGCGAGCGCCTAACCGATGACATGCGCAAGCCGGCAGTAGAGATTGATGTTGTGCTGCCACTGGATGCCATTACACCCAAGTTCAACCAACTGCTCAAACAAATGGCACCCTTTGGCCCCGGCAATCAAAAACCTTTATTTGAGGCACGAAATGTGTACGTACGCAATGCCCTCTCGAGTTTCAAAGATCGCCATGTGCGCTTTTTGGCCGGGCAGGAAAATACCGATGCCGCCATCAACGTGGTGGGGTTTGACATGGCCCATTGGTATGAGCGTTTGGCAGCAGGCGACCATTTCAGAATGGCATTTACAATTGAAGAGAATAACTACAACGGCATAACAAGCATACAACTGCGACTAAAAGACCTAAAATTTGACTAACCAAAGATGATTTTACGTTCAGAGAATCTGGTAAAAAGATATAAGAATCGCACGGTGGTGAACAAAGTATCCGTGCAGGTGCAGCAAGGTGAGATTGTGGGCTTGCTGGGCCCCAATGGCGCAGGCAAAACCACCAGCTTCTACATGATTGTGGGGCTGATTAAGCCCAATGAAGGCAACATCTACCTCAATGATGAAAACATCACCGACCTGCCCATGTATCAACGCGCCAAGCGCGGCATCGGCTACCTCGCGCAGGAAGCGTCTGTATTTCGAGGGCTAACAGTGGAAGAAAACATTTTAGCACCTTTGGAGATGCGCGAAATGACTGCCGCTGCCCGCAAAGAGAAAGTGGAATCACTTTTGGAAGAATTCAGTCTCACGCACGTGCGCAAAAACCTGGGCATGGTGCTGTCAGGTGGCGAGCGCAGGCGCACAGAGATAGCCCGCGCGCTGGCGGTGGATCCCGGGTTTGTGCTGCTGGACGAGCCCTTTGCCGGTGTGGATCCGATTGCAGTGGAGGAAATTCAGGGCATCGTAGCAAAACTAAAAAAGAAAAATATCGGAATCATCATCAGCGATCACAATGTAGATGAAACACTGGCCATTACCGACCGTGCTTACCTGATGGTGGAGGGAAAATTATTCAAGGCGGGCACCGCGCAAGAACTGGCAGATGATCCTTTGGTTCGCAAAGTATACCTGGGTCAGAATTTTCAATTGCGAAGAGTACCTGTCTCTGCCAACTGACGTATGCGTGAGTTGATCAAAGTACGATACCACAAAAACGGTGATTTCAAAGTGATATCGCTTGTAGTGGCGACTCAAATCATGTGCATGATCGTACTGTTTCTGGTTGATTTTTCAAATGTTGCGGGTTTTTACCCCTTCTTGATTTCACTTCGCATCAGCGTGTTGCTATTTGTCGTTTACACAAGCGTCATATTTATTAGAGAACGACACCGGTGGCTTGGCGACAAAACACTGATGATGATAAGCCCGGAAAAATTGCAGATTCACTGGCGAGGAGAAATCTACACCTTTGATGCAGATACAAAACACAATTTTCAGTTCATCCATCGGTAAATCGGAAAAGCACACGGTAAGTATGTGGGTTTAACGATGAACGGTGAGAAACCAATTGAAATTTACCTGGGACGTTTAGCTCGAAGCCTTCGGGAAATTGAAGCGTTGCTCGAAAGTTGGAAGCAGAAGCTGAATGAGATCATTTTCGATGGTGGAATGAATACGTCACGCGCACATCGGTAAAGTCTGCCACTTGCTTGTGTGCGCGCAGGTTGATACCCACTGCCCAGTTGGGTAAGAAATAGTAATGAAGGCCCCACCTGTGATACATCAGATCGTTGTTTTTTTGCCCTAGCCAATAAACACCCAACTGCTGGCTGAAAATAAACCGCCCCAGCAGAAATTCGTGGCCAGCCAGCAGACCACCGCGGTAGCCTGACGTTTCCACACCCATGCTGTTGAGTCTTTCTTGCATAAACTGGTCATGAAAAAATTCTGTGCTCACCGTCCATGCATGCAAACGGCTCGCCTGCCAGCTGTTAGTAAACTGAATGCCGGTAATCGGATAATACCTGCGCGATCCGCTGAAGTCGCCACCTTTCATCACGCCCAGCAGGGCAACATCCACTCTGCGCGACTTGAACTGTTGCGGTCTTTCAGCCGTGCGCACAAACTTTTTCAATTCCATTTTCTTTGGTGAATACTCAACGCCAATCCCCAGCGTGGGCCAGTTAATACCCCTGTTCGGTTCGCGCAGCCCGCCATTGGAAATGTGCTGGTATTCTACGTTTAAGTTGATTGCCCATGTTGGTGAAAATTGCCAACGCATCCCCGCACCCAGTGCCAGGTAGGCATTTACCGGCAAGCTGTAAGAATTGTTAGTGGGATTTTTGAAGCGGTCGTTCGGGTTGGAGAGAAATGCAGCACCAACGGATACTTTGGGGTACAAACTGAGACCCTTCGTCATCACAAAGTGCGGCTCAAGCGAATACGCTACGTTGGCACCACGGCCAAGAATGGTGTTGTCAAAGTCGTAAAAAGCTAACAGTAAACTGTGGCGTGGAAAGCAGTTGTATTGATCCAAAATTTGCTTGTCTGTGCGCTGCCAGTTGAGCGATGCCGTGATGCCTTTAGGAAACGAGTTGGCAGTGTTTTCCACATCATTGGTGTGGGCGAAGATGAACCCGTAATGACCGTACGATCCATAACTGAAAGCGGGCTTCACCCGAGCAGAGTCTTGCGCGGCCGCAATAAAACTGCACAGGTATATGGCACCTATGCGAATCAAAACATACAAGTTCATCTGTGGTAATAAACTGAATTTTGAGCACGTTGTTTGGCCGATCAGCTATTTTGAGTAGATCTCCTTTCCCTTTTCATCCCATTCTTTGCGCAAATATGGCTTGGTATCTTTGTCAAACGGCTCTTTGGGGTAAGTGATGATGCGCTTCCGCTTTGCATTGGGGTAGTATTCAATCCAGTCGCCTACTTTTTCGTTGAAACGATATTCACCACGTACGGCCACTTGCCCGTTCTCGTGCAGCAGGTAGTAAAATCCCTCCTTTTCACCATATTCTACAGGCGTGATCTCTTTTATTTTTTTCCGTTCGGCCGGGTCATAATAGGTGATCAGCGTTTCCCTTGGCCAGCCTTTATAGTATTTCTCTTTGTCCTCCAATAAATCCTGCCTGTCGTAGCGCATCCACCGGCCGTGCTTGGTTCCCTTGTAAAATATTCCCTCCTCAATCAGTGCAGTACCCACCATCCTTTTGTAGGGTCCGTGCAAGAGCACGCCTTTTTTTGGATCAAACTTCTCGGTTCTGCGTACTTCGCGCCTTGCAAAGTCATACCAATAGATGTCGCGTGCGAATGTATTGGCCGGCTCTGATTTCTTCAGCTTATAGAACAACTCCAGCACCACGCGGTCGCCATAGCCTTTGCGGGTAAATCCCTTTTTGGTTTTGATGCCGTAAAAAACCTTGGGTTTCGGTTTCTTTTTTTTGGTAACAATGGGTTCTTCGATCTGCTGGTATAAGTCAAGCACGGTAAAAGGTCTGTCTGTATCAAACGTAAACTGGCCTTCTTCGCGCTTCGGCTCCGGCTTTTGGGCGAAAAGTGCGCTTGCACAGGCCAACAATATTCCAGTGACAATAAACTTCATCATTTGAAGCAACGAAGTTAAGCTAAAAATATTTTCTGCCGTCTGCGCCTGGTGATCAGGTTGTAACAACGCATTGCATTTTCCCATGCTCTATCCAAACCATCGGCCGGCACATTCACTCCAAGCCTTTTTTCAGGGAGCGGGGGGGATCTTCACTGCAAGGACGAAAGAATTCCTTGGCGTGTAGGTTTTGCAAAGCTGCCGTGTACCCTCCGAAATGTTGAATTTCACTCAGACCCAAGCCAACGCTTCGCGCGGTATGGAGGGTAGCATTGATTTGCAGGCCCAAGGGCAACCGGCAAAGTGGCGATGCATCACACAACATTTTGGCTTTCTGCCCGGGTTTGATCAAAACAGCATCCGGAGTTCGCCATCTGCACCCGCATCATTAGCCTTTCGGTTTTGCGCAGTATTGTTCAATCACTTGGCACCGACAAAAAGAATTTCTTTGCGAAAATTTGATGTGGAAAAAACTTGTAGCTTGCGCGCTTTCATTTTCTCCAGCCAGCGTCCATGTCTAAATCATCATTGCAGCAAAAAAAGGCAGACCCCTCCGGCCACGAGTTTATTGAAATTATAGGCGCGCGCGAGCACAACCTCAAAAACATCAGTGTTTCATTTCCGCGCAACCAGTTGGTAGTGCTCACGGGCATCAGCGGCAGCGGCAAATCTTCTTTGGCCTTTGACACCATTTATGCCGAAGGGCAGCGCAGGTACATGGAAAGTTTTTCTGCTTATGCCCGCAGCTTCATCGGCAACCTGGAGCGCCCCGATGTAGACAAAATCAATGGCCTGAGCCCGGTCATTTCCATCGAACAAAAAACCACCTCGCGCAACCCGCGGTCAACCGTGGGCACAGTAACGGAGATTTATGATTTCATGCGCTTGCTGTATGCGCGTGCGGGTGAAGCGTTTTCTTATCTGACAGGCGACAAAATGGTGCGCCAAAGTGAAGAGCAGATTTTGGACGCCATCATCCATAACTTTGCCGGAAAGAAGTTGGTGCTGCTGGCACCGATTGTTAAGGGCCGTAAAGGCCATTATCGCGAGTTGTTTGTACAAATCCGCAAGCAGGGCTACACCAAAGTACGCGTAGATGGCGAGGTGGCAGACATTGTGCCCAAAATGCAACTCGATCGGTTTAAGATACATGATATCGAAGTAGTGATTGACCGGATTGTGCCCGATGCAAAAGACCGTTATCGCATTGGCCAATCGGTGAACACCGCACTGAAGGAAGGCAAAGGCGTAGTGATGTTGCTGGAAGAGAACAAGAAACTGCACCACTTCTCAAAATTTTTGATGGATCCCCAAACGGGTTTATCGTACGATGAGCCGGCACCCAACAATTTTTCGTTCAACTCACCCTACGGTGCCTGCCCCACCTGCACCGGGTTGGGGGAAATCGAAGAAATCACCGAGGATTCTGTGATACCCGATAAAAAACTGAGCATCAGCCGTGGCGGCATTTTGCCTTTGGGCGAATACCGAGACATCTGGATATTCAAAAAGGTGCAGGCAATTCTGAAGAGATATAAGCTCACACTTACAACACCCATCAAAGACATCCCAAAAGATGTGCTTAAGATTTTACTGTATGGCGATGATGTGCCCGTGGCGGTATCATCAGTGAAGTACCCGGGCACCGAGTGGAACACTCACTTTGAGGGGATCGTCAACTTTTTGAAGAAGCAAAAGGAGGAAGGCAGCGAGGCCATCAAAAAATGGGTAGATGATTTCACCACCACAAAACCCTGCCCCGAGTGCCGCGGGGCGAGGTTAAAAAAGGAGTCGCTCCACTTTAAGATTGACCACAAAAACATTGCTGAGTTAGCTCACCTCAACATCGCAGATTTATACAAGTGGTTTAACGGGCTTGAGTCGCGCCTCAGCGACAAGCAAAACCAGATTGCTGCCGAAGTGTTGAAGGAGATACGCAAACGCATCGGGTTTTTGCTGGATGTGGGCTTGGATTACTTGCACCTGAACAGGCCACTGCGCACCCTCAGTGGGGGAGAAGCACAACGCATTCGGCTAGCCACTCAAATTGGCACACAGCTGGTAGGGGTACTGTATATTTTGGATGAGCCCAGCATTGGATTGCACGCGCGCGACAACGTGAAGTTGATCAAAGCCTTGAAGGACTTGCGCGACTTGGGCAACTCTGTGATTGTAGTGGAGCACGACAAAGACATGATGTTGGAATCAGACTACATCATCGATGTTGGCCCCGGTGCCGGGCGCCATGGCGGCAGCATTGTAGCAGAAGGTACTCCGCAAGTGTTCTTGAAAAACAACAGTACCACCGCGCAATACCTGAGCGGTGCAATCGGCATCAAGTTTTCGAAAGAACGCAGAAAAGGTAGCGGTGAAAAACTGGAATTGTTGGGCACCACCGGCAATAACCTCAAGGAGGTTGATTTGCAGATACCCCTTGGCACACTCACCTGCATTACTGGCGTTTCCGGCAGCGGCAAGTCAACACTCATACACGAAACCCTCTTCCCGATATTAAACCGGCACTTTTTTAATGCACGGAAAGAGGCACTGCCTTACAAAAAGATCAATGGACTCAAGTTCATCGACAAGGTGATTGAAGTGGACCAGTCGCCCATCGGACGCACGCCACGCTCTAACCCGGCCACATACACCGGTGTGTTCACCGATATCCGCGATTTGTTTACGCAATTGCCGGAGGCAAAAATTCGCGGATATAAAACAGGGCGATTTTCATTTAATGTAAAAGGAGGCCGCTGCGAAACTTGCGAAGGGGCCGGCTTGCGTTTAATCGAAATGGAATTTTTGCCCGATGTGTATGTGCCTTGCGAAACGTGTAAGGGCAAGCGCTACAACCGCGAA
>DHLV01000212.1:12078-12350 GCA_002405445.1 Flammeovirgaceae bacterium UBA4659
GGCAAGCGCTACAACCGCGAAACCTTGGAGGTGCGCTTCAAAGGCAAGTCGATATCAGATGTATTGGACATGACAGTGGAGGAGACAGTTACCTTCTTTGAAAACCAGCCACGCATCTTGCGCAAAATACAGACATTAAATGACGTGGGGCTGGGCTACATTTCTTTGGGGCAACATGCAACCACGCTCTCGGGTGGGGAGGCACAACGGGTAAAGCTGGCAACCGAGCTGAGCAAACGCGACACCGGCAAGACGCTGTATATCTTAGACGA
>DHLV01000212.1:12593-12930 GCA_002405445.1 Flammeovirgaceae bacterium UBA4659
GAACACAACATGGACGTGATCAAAAGTGCCGATTACATCGTAGATCTGGGCCCGGAGGGCGGGGCAGGCGGAGGGCGCATCATTGCCAAAGGCACACCCGAGGAGGTTTCGAGAAACCCTGCGAGTTTTACCGGTAAGTTCCTGAAAACCGAGTTGCATTAGCGCTCCACCGCTGACATAACTCTCCTTCCAAACCCGTACTCGATTTTTTTAGATTTGTGATCGAAATGGTAACCAACAAACAACGGTGGTATTGGACAATGCAAGTGAGCGGCTGGGCGATCTATGCCGGCCTGCAAATTGTGGCTACTATTCTTGCTTCAGGAAAAGAAGGTGT
>DHLV01000212.1:13074-14059 GCA_002405445.1 Flammeovirgaceae bacterium UBA4659
GTAGTCCTTTTTCGGCCTGCTTGTGTCGCACTTGTTCCGCAATGCCATCATCCAATGGAAGTGGCTCAACCTGGGCTTTTCAACGCTCATACCCCGCGTGGTGCTCTCCGTTTTTTTGATGGGCGCCATCATGTACCTGCTGCGGGTGCCCGTGTCCTTTCCGTTGGGGCTTTTCAAACGCGAGGTGGCATTTAACCCTTTTACTTTTCTGGGTCAGTCTTTTTTCTACGCAATCATCTTTTTTGTGTGGGCCGCATTGTATTTTGCCTACACGTACGTGGAACGTTACAACACCGCTTTGCGCTATGAGGCTTCGGTGAAGGAGATTGAGTTGAATCATTTGAAGTCACAGCTTAACCCGCACTTTATTTTCAACGCACTCAACAGCATTCGTGCGTTGATAGACGAAAATCCGGAAAAATCGAAACTTGCGATCAACCAGTTATCCAACATCCTGCGCAACTCGCTGGTGCGCGAGAGTAAAGGCCTCATCAATTTTGATGATGAGATGAAAATGGTCAAAGACTATTTAGGCCTGGAGAGCATTCGATTTGAAGAACGCCTCCACACCGAGTTTGACATTGCCAGCGGTTCAAATGAGTTTTTGGTGCCACCGTTAATGGTGCAAACCCTCGTTGAAAATGGCGTCAAACACGGCATCTCTAAGTTGAAAGAAGGAGGATTGTTGCAAGTGTCTACCAAAATCATCGATGATGAATTGAAAATCCGCATCCGCAATTCGGGACATTACCTCAACGGCAAAGAAAACAGCCGAGGTTTGGGCTTAGTCAACACCATCCAGCGTCTGAAATTACTCTATGGCAACGCGGCAAGCTTCAAAATAACCAACGAAAAAAATAACTTTGTGCTCACTGAGATCACCATTCCACATTTGCGAAATTGATGAAACAAACCGGGCCAAGGCCAAAATTTTTATCTTAACTTCTAACTCCTGAAATTTATTTATGAAATATCCATGAGATAA
>DHLV01000104.1 GCA_002405445.1 Flammeovirgaceae bacterium UBA4659
AATGGATACTACTAAGTATAGTCTTATTGGCCCACCGCAAAATCCTCACCTTCCAGCCCCTACGCCATCGACAACGGTTACGCCTACAGCACCGGGAACACCATCTTCGCCTGTCGGACCAACACCCATTTTTTACGTTCCATCACCCCTTGCTCTATTTTCTATTTTCAGCCTTGCCGTGTTGATGCAGGGAGATACGGATAACAATGGAACTAGACGTTTGAACGATGAAGAAGCAGAGCGATATTTCGAGCTTTTGAACAAAAGGGATTATGGTGACGGATTAAGTCAATCAGAGGAGCAGGATTTGTATCAGCTGGAACTCAAGGAGGAAGGTATTGACGCTATCTCGGGAGGATGGCAAAAAATGCCTAGGGGCAACAACGTAAAAAAGAATGAAGAAGTTCGATCATTGTATTCACAATACAGTTTGACCAAAGATGAAGAAAGGGCAATACATGAAATGATTACGGGAAAGAATCTTGATAGAAAAGAAATTGAGAAAATCATACGCGAGTACAAGGGACTTGATTGTGATGAATAAAAGTAATGATATGAACATATCCCACGATAACCTCAAAATTTATCTGCAGGAAATAGTTGGAATGGTTGTCCAGAAAGTTGGAGTCGGTGGCAGCACAGGTTCAGTTTTTAGCCTGCTATTCTCAAACTCTGTGGAACCTCGAAAAGAACTCTATATCATGGTTAAGTGCGCCTGGCGTCTTGACTACGTTTCCAAAAAACTTCCGCTAACCTCCTGGCAAGAGAGTAGCAGTTTGAATGGTCCCATGACCACCAGGATGCAAGAGCTTTCAAATGACATCGTTAAAGAAGTGGTTTTGTTAGATTTCTTTGACGTTCAAATTCTTTTTAAGAGTGGGAAGCGTCTCTTTGTCTTTTGTGATGTAACTCCGAATGTCGATGGGGACACAAACTGGTTCTTAGGAAATGTCACGGGTTACTATTCAATCAATCAATACTTAAAATGTGTCTTCGAGAAACGAGATAAGTGATTCGCGTTATGCGAGGTTGGTTTTGTTGTAGTGTTGCGCCAACGCCAAGAATTTTTGAACCTTTGCAGCTTGTTTTACTTTTGATTAATATTAGAGAAGTTTGAATTAACAACGCGCGGCCGGGATGCGGAGAGGCGAACGCAGTGAGGCCCGCAGGGCGGAGCGGACAGCGACCCCGTAGCAGCCCCCACCTTCACTTGCGTTTCGGTGGGCAAGCGTAGCCGCCCTCAAAAAGCTAATGCTTAAGGGCGACCTAACAACTCATAAACTCATATTCTGGATTTGCATTTTGATGATATGGGAATGACCTACGCACCCTGCAATGTGAGTGGTCTGATCAAATCCCATCCAATTCGGTATAAAATCAAATTGAAAACAAATCCTGAATACATTAACTTTGAAAATAAATTTAAGGTCATGGACATTGCACTAAAGAAAATAGAATTGATTGAATGGTTGGCTCGTCTGCAAGACGAGAGGCTTATACAGCGGATAGAAACCCTTCGGAAGGGTTCGGTAAAGGATTTATACGAGCAACGTATGCCCAAGACAAGGGAAGAGCTACAATCGAAATTGGAGCAATCGGAAAAGGATATCCTAGAGGGAAAGGTACATTCACAGCAAGAAGTAGAGAAATATTTTAGGGCAAAGTTCCAACAGTGAAGAAAGCACAAGTAATCTGGTCGGATGAAGCCTTGAACGATCTTGAAGTCATCTACGATTTTTTGGCAGATAAATCCCAACCAGCCGCGCAACGGATAGTCGAAAGCATATTGAGCAGGTCCCATCAGTTGGCATCCTTCCCAAAGTCAGGTGCAAAGCAGGAAATGATGAAGGCCGCTGGCAAAGAATACCGCTATCTTGTAGAGGGCAATTACAAGGTTATTTATAGCTATCAACCGGAGAAAAGTGTGATACATGTCGAAGTAATTTTTGACACCCGACACGATC
The DNA here is from genome assembly GCA_002405445.1 of Flammeovirgaceae bacterium UBA4659. Lineage (GTDB taxonomy): Bacteria > Bacteroidota > Bacteroidia > Cytophagales > Cyclobacteriaceae > ELB16-189. The sequence goes on from DHLV01000104.1 coordinate 1,965, forward strand.
CTGAAAAATTAAGAGCCTAGCCCGTTTCCTCTTATAGTTACTCGTTCCGAGAACTGTGCGTCAGTGATACGGTGGACAAGCGTAGCTGCCAACAGAACACTAACAACTAACAACCACTAACTAACAACCAACAACTATTTCCCCGTTGCTATTGATCGCCATACCAGCTGCGTTAGAAAAGTTGAACTATATCAGTGCGGCTCATCAAGGCTCTTTTGCCAGCATTTTTTTGCCGCCAATCTGCACGTCCTCGCCACCCAATTTCTTATCTTGAGTGCTCATGAAAACCCTTGCCGCGGTGCTGTTTTTTGCTGCTTTTGGGCTCCGCGCCCAGGTGCCGGTGGCGGATTCGCTGGCGCGCGAGGCACAAACCCGGCTGGATTCTCTCAGCAGCCCGTGGCAAAATCGGTTCGATAGTCTGCGTACCCTCGGCCGCCTGCAACACCTGAAAGATTCCATCACAGCCCTGAGTTGGGGCGATAGCCTGCGCACCCGCGTGAAGGCCCAGTTCACCACCCGCCAACAAAAGATCCAACACACCATAGATAGTCTGCGGGCACGCAAACTTTCCACACGCGCCTATCAACAAAAACTGGATAGCCTGAACCAAAAACAGCAAAGCCTGCTGGGCGAAGTGGATGCCAAGCAGAAACAACTACAGCAACAGATTGATGCGCGCTACCGCAAGTGGCAGAGCAAACTGGATTCGGCAGGGGTGAAGCTGCCGGGTATCAACCTGCCCGGAGCGCAACTCCCCGGCACACCCGCGCTACCGAACACTGATGTTATAAACCAGTTAAACGTACCCGAGTTGCCCGCACTGAACACCAACGATTTTGCTAATCTCAACTTGTCAACGGATTTACAACAAATAGGAGGGGACCTTTCCGTGCCCAGCGCAAGCAATCTCACACAGTGGACAACCAAACTGGCGGAGACGGGTCCGCTGAGTGAAT
>DHLV01000149.1 GCA_002405445.1 Flammeovirgaceae bacterium UBA4659
CTGGAGGAAGGACGTGTGCGCTGTTCGTCTAATCGCACGGGCGGCTACGGAGGGTTGGATTTGTACTCTGCCCAAATGGACAGCCGTGGTCGCTTTGGCAAAGTAAAAAACTTAGGGCCCGAAATCAATACAGCCGGTGATGACACCTTCCCCTACATGGCAGAAAACAGCAAACTATATTTTTCATCAGACGGGCACCCGGGCTATGGCCAACTGGATTTGTTTGTTGTAAACCGCGCCAATGGTAAAACACAAATCGAAAACCTGGGGCAACCCATAAACTCTACTGGCGATGATTTCGGGATGTACTTGTTCAAACCCGATCGTGGATTTTTTACTTCCAACCGCGAAGATGGGAAAGGGGACGATGACATCTACACTTTCGTGAACGATGACCCGAACCTGAAGGTAGTGAACTACTACTTGCAAGGCATTACCTACAACATACGCAAAGACAGCTCGCGCGAAGTTTTGCCCGATACCAAAGTTTCGTTGATGGACCAGGGCGGTGATGTGATGCAGGAGTTTACCACAGGCACCGATGGCAAGTTTTTGTTCAGGGTCTATGAAAACGAAAACTACGTATTGCTAGGCGAGCATGATGGCTACATTGTAAAACGACAACCTTATACCACCATCGGCAAGTCTGTGCCCCTTGAAACGCTGAAAGAGTTGGTCACCAACATCACACTGGACACCATTCTGGTTTTAGACCGGAAAGCAAAAAATGTAACATTCGTATTGAAGAACATTTATTTCGAATACGATAAAGCGGAAATCAACCGCGAGTCGGCCAAAGAGTTAGACAAATTGGTACAGATACTGGAAGATAACCCGGACATTAAGATTGAAATGGGTTCTCACACAGACAGCGTTGCTTCGCACGCATACAACCTTGAACTCTCGCAGCGCAGGGCACAATCAACCGTTGATTATCTGATCCGCAAAGGGATTGACACCAAACGCCTGACAGCGAAAGGGTATGGTGAAGAAAGGCCCATTGCCCGCAACACCAATCCCGATGGTACGGATAATCCGGTAGGCCGTCAAAAAAACAGGCGCACGGAATTCCGCATTGTTGAAATTGGCCCACCTCAAAAAAGACCTGACTTTGACGAGGACAAGTATTTCAATGACAATGATAACTAGATACTAGATTCTTGATGCTGGCGACTCACAAATAGAATCTAGAATCCTGTATCCAGCACCAAGTACCAAATTCCATGGAGCTAACCATTACCACGCCCGCCCTGTTGTTCCCGACAGTTTCCCTCATTCTACTCGCTTACACCAATCGGTTTTTGGCGGTGGCTGCACTGATTCGGAAACTTGCCGCACAATATAAAGACGACCACAACGAAAATGTGGCCAGGCAGATCAAAAGCCTTCGCCTGCGCGTGCGCTTGATTCGCGACATGCAGATGTTAAGCATTTTTGCGCTGTTTTTGAGTGTGGGTTGCATGTTCTCACTTTTCATTGGCGAAACAGAACTTGCCAAGTACGTTTTCAGCGCTTCGCTTTTTTCATTAATGATTTCACTGGGTATGTCGTTGCGCGAGATCATGATCTCGACCCATGCTCTTTCAATTCAACTGAAAGACATTGGTGATGACCTGAAGTTGTGATGCGTCAAAGATAGACGAACTCTCCTGCCTCACTTTTGACCGTAACTTGCTTTTGATCAGAAGTCTCTACGCGTCCAACTACACGTGCCTGCACACCAAAACTTAGCGCAGTGTTGATCACTTGTTGTGCAAAGGATGAAGGCAGGTAAATCTCCATCCGATGGCCCATGTTGAATACTTTGTACATTTCCTTCCAGTCGGTGCCGCTGGCTTCTTGAATCAGCTTGAACAATGGCGGGATTTCAAAAAGATTGTCTTTGATCACATGTAAGCCCTCGATAAAATGCAGTACTTTGGTTTGTGCTCCACCGCTGCAATGAACTACTCCGTGAATGTGGTTGCCCAATTCTTTCAGCACTTGCACCATCACCGGTGCATAAGTGCGCGTGGGCGACAGCACGAGTTTGCCAACATTCAAAGGCACATCTGGGATTGTATCGGTGAGCTTGTATTTGCCAGAATAAATCAAATCAGCGGGGACCGAAGGATCAAATGACTCCGAAAATTTTTCGGAATAGGAATTTTCAAACACATCATGCCGAGCCGAAGTCAATCCATTACTGCCCATGCCACCATTGTATTCAGTTTCATACTTGGCCTGCCCGTAACTTGCCAGCCCTACAATCACATCACCAGATTGAATGTTGCTGTTATCAATCACGTCAGACCTTTTCATTCTTGCTACTACCGTGCTGTCAACAATAATGGTGCGCACCAAGTCACCCACATCGGCTGTTTCGCCCCCGGTGCTGATGATGTCCATACCGTGGTGACGCAACATTTCTAAAACCTCTTCGGTGCCGTTGATGATGGCTGTAATCACTTCACCTGGCACTTTACTTTTGTTTCGTCCGATAGTAGATGACAACAGAATGGGGCCAGATGCCCCCACGCAAAGCAGATCATCTACATTCATGATCACTGCATCCTGGGCAATGCCTTTCCACACGCTCAAATCACCTGTTTCCTTCCAATACATATACGCCAGAGACGATTTAGTACCCGCGCCATCGGCATGCATTACCGTGCAATAGGCAGGGTCATTGGCTAACAAGTCTGGTACGATTTTGCAAAACGCTTTGGGAAAAAGCCCCTTGTCGAGCTTTGCGATGGCTTGATGTACATCTTCTTTGGCAGCGGAGACTCCGCGTTGGGTATAGCGATCAGTCAATTTGAAAATGAATTAAGGGGGTCTCTAATAACCC
>DHLV01000179.1:0-8320 GCA_002405445.1 Flammeovirgaceae bacterium UBA4659
TTACGAGTGTGGATACGAATTTTGTTTTTGCCCCTCTTTGCATGGGGTGTCTGGTTGCTCATAGCTAAGCTCAGAAAGCCAATGAAAAAATTGGAGTAGCGCTAAAATCTGTGCTGTAGTTGTCGGCAAAGCCGACTGGGATAGTATGTCACGACGTTGGAACGTCGCGCCAGCGTGCGCTGGGCTTGGGATTCGGGTAGCTTTGCGCCAGCGGGGTGGAGAAATTGGATATAAAGATTGAAGTGAAGACCTTGGTCGGACACACTTTTTGGGACATTACCTCATTTTTCTTAATAAAGTTGAATAATCCCATTTATTGCTCTCGGTTTTATTGTAGGTAACCGTTGGCATGACTGCCCGTACCCGCACTTAGCGGGTATGGACAGCTATGCAGAGTTAGCCACATTATTACCATCTTTCGCATGGCAATTCTAACCGTGGTTGTTGACGAATTTTTGGTTGATTGCCATAATAAAAAGCAAAAGTTAGCCTGTTGTAAGCATATGCTCCAGGAACATACGGGTATTCCATCTGAGGATTGCAGGTCGTATCTTTAATAAAATAATAAAACTCTACTACACTAAAATGTTCGAGTTCGTTTTCCCCTTTTCCTACCATTGAAGGTTCGCCAAAAATTCTTTTGACTTCTTTTCGGGATAATTGAGATAAACAATGATGATGCTTTACCCATTCTTGGTCAAACAGATAAGCGTTTGTAAAAATCTTATGTTTTCGTTCACCTCCTAGGTCATCACAAGCATAGAACCCGTTGGGCAATCTTTTCCATTGAGCGCGGAATTCTTTCAGGTAGGTACGGCAATCATCGTGCAGCCCTTTGGGGTAAGGGCTGCACGATGTCAGGAATAAAATAGCGGCAAGATATGTTATGGTTTTCATGGTCTATTGTTTTACGATTTTAAAAACCAACATTTTGCCCTCCACAGACACGCTGATGAAATAAACGCCGGAAGGCTTGTCGCCTAAATCTGGCAATGGAGAATTCAAGCGCAGCCGACCTTCGGACACCTCTGCACCGAAAACATCAAATATTTTGTAAGAAATCAGTCCTGAAAACGAAGTTTCGTCTCCTGCAATCGAAAATCTGCTGCCAAAGGGGTTAGGTACTATTTCTATACCCAGGGCGTTTGGATGGTCTTCAACGGCATTCGTACATACCATTTGCTGCACGATGTCAACCCCGGAACACCCGCTTAAAATAGCAGGTGCCGCCGTCAACACGTGTAACCCGCCTGCTCTATCTTCCGACTTGATGCTCTGGAATACAGCGTAAGAGTAATGAAGTATTTTTTCGTCGTTGCTGGACAGGTAGGAGGCATGCTGAAGCAGATGGGCGTGGCCCAATTCGTGCTTAAAAATGTTGCGGTGGAGTGTGTTAAACGCGTCCCAGTTGATGTCTTTGTTGACAAGGATATCAACATCATCGAAGTAATATACAGGGCTACTTACAGTACCGCAGTTTTTCACATATCCCCCAACTATTACCGCAGCATATGCAGTTGGAACTTGATTTGCAGAGACAGCTTTGATGATATTTCTTTTATCTCCAGGAATTTGGTCAGATAGGCTTGTTCCCGATACCGTCATTTTCCACTTGATCTGGGTATTTGCGCATCGCCATGCCTCCAAGCCTTCTTCGATCATCGTGATCGCATCGTCGTCCATGCCCGTGGTGTAGTACTCAAACTGAATCTCCGAGGGCGTGTTCATTGCAAGGCCCACCTCTTGAGCAAGTTTTTGCGATTGGCTTCTGAAATTTAATACAGCATATTCCACCTCTATATCCTTTGTATTACTACTGCCACAGTAGTTTACCACTTTTACCGGACCCGACTCCATCGGGGCCTGCGTTTGGCCAATAGTGGTAGAAGGCACATAAAATTTGATCTCTGTGTTTGTCCAACTGATGATGTCAGCGGCAGGAACTTTGGTCTTGTTGGACGGAGCATGGTCGGCGTTGTCCACTTCAATATAGCATTGCCCTTCCACGAAGCCGTTGCCAAACTTGTTGCCCATGATGGTAAGTACTTCTCCAATCCCGGCTTTTACACTTGTGCTGGAAAGCGATGTAATTACAGGGTCATCGGGAGAGGAGGGCTCATTACAGGCGCAAATCTTGTTCAAAAATTCGCCCGATGCCGTCACGGGCATGTACTGAAACTCCGAGCCACCTTCAAGGTAAGTATGGTTTGGGCTTATAGTCAGGGCGTTCCATTTAAGCCCAAGGTTCTGATTGCAATTGAGCAAAAAAATCTGGAAGCGCAACAGGAGTTGAGTTGCGATATCTAACTGGATCAGGTTTAAATTTCCAGCGGCGAAAATTTCTATCCGCAGCGTATTTGCATCCTCGTCGAATATCCCGACCGTGTATGCCGAATTGCCTGCCAATACACCGCCTACCGTTACGATGCTACCGGCAATATTGCTCCCGAAAGTGGCATTGTCGTAATCAATGTACAGTTTACCGCTCTTGTAATTGGAAGGGTCGTCTGAACGGGCAAAAATGTCAAAAAGAAAGCCATTATTGCCGTTGTGATAAAATCGGTCAAGGGAATAATGAATGCCAATGGGGTTCTCAAAATTGGGTGGAAAAATGTCGTTTGGCGCAATAAATTCCGTCTTATCGAATGGGGCATATACGCCGCCACAAAGAAATTCTAACTGGCCTGAAAAATTGAAGGCTGCAGGAGTAAGGGCAACTAATTGGACAGGGTTGATTATAGTGGCCTTCACGTGCAGGAGCACCTTGTAATCGCCAACAAGGGGATAAGAAAAAGCACTGCTGGACAACTGACCAATCTGGACTGCCACGGTTGAGTCGGACAGGTTGGCGTAACTTATCGTGTAGTTGCCGTTGGCAGTTATTTCGCCTTTCTGTATTAACAGGCCTTGGTTGCTCACCGAATTTGTGCCGAAGACAGATTTTGGCAACGTGAATGTTACCTGCCCTTTACCAAATTTGATCCCTGCGGGATAAACCTTTAGAACAACATCGCACTCTAAAGCCGTGTTATTGTTTGTTATCTGAATGTTTTGTAGCGAAATATGGGCCCAGTTCTCAAAATTTGGGTCAGAGCAATCAATGCTTTCGGGCTGTGAGGGCGCCTGGTCTTTTGGAGATTCAAACAATGGATCACCTAAAAGTCTGGACACTTCACCAAACAGGTCTGAAGATTCTCCTCCAATTTTTTCATCCGTATATCTCGTTCCTGTAGGCAGAAAATCAGACTGTTCAATCGCCCAGTATTCATTGGGCCGGAGTGTCCGTTGATTGTCAAAAGGAATGCCCCCCTTTTTGCCCCAAAAAAGACCGTGGTCTTTGGAGACAAGTTGAAGGGCTTTTCCGTAGATTAAAAAACGGTCATCAACAACACCGCCCGGCGTGACAACTTCGCAAACACCATCACGCAGTTCCCCTTGAAAAACCTTGTGAACCTTGACGGTGCTTATTGTCAGGATTGTGGTCTTGTCCGTGGAATACTCGGCTACCTGACTGACAACCTGCCCCTCAAAGACAACATCTGCCACCTTGTTCTTTTGAAGAAAGTCAAAAGGATTGGTTTGGGCTTGTGCTAAAAAAGTGAAAATGAGGCAGATTGCCCATGTTGAGATGATTTGTTTAAATGAAATGTGTTTCATACCGTTAGAAATTTTGGTGAACTATTTTGTTTAATTTGCACCTAACGGTGGCATGGCTGTCATACCGCCGCGTTTAGCGAGCGGTTGACAGCCACGCATAGTTATCCCGTCTTATTCAATTCCGAACAACCATCCCACAAGTTTGGGGCGCGATTATAAATCCATCATCAACAGCGGGATCTGGCCGGGTGTAGAAAAAATGAAGCACAATGGAATCATTCCCATATACCCTACCAAAATATCTCCTTTGATAGCTCCAGCCATCTATTTCACAGTTGCTGCCGCTTATCGGCCCCACGCCTGTGATGAGACTGTCATATCCAAATGGAGTAGAGACGAACTCCATGGCTGTTCCTCCAATTATCCCAGTTTTGCTCACAATCTGTAGGTTCAATTGATATCGGCCAAGAGAATTTGGACTGGTCGTTCTGCCGAGGATTCTTATCAGAAGACTGTCCTGTTCGCATGGGCAGTCCTCACTGACGCCAAAGAGAACGGTGTTGTCATCTGGCAAACATTGCCCATAGGTTTCAATGCTGCCAGGCGGACAGGAACAGTTGTTGTTTGAATCGGGTGAATAACCGTTGGCGCAATTGACTGGCTCTGCCCTCCTGCAATAAGAGGCAAAAATGACCAAGATTGATATCACCATTATAAAAAAAAGATGTTTCATGACAAGAAAATTAAGGCTTTCTAACCCAAATCATTTGGGTTAGGAAGCCGGTTTGTAACTAATGGATGAAAAGTTTGTAGGTGTCCCTGTTAGTTTTGTTGCTCACAAGGACAAAATAGATACCCGTGGGTAGATTTGAACGAGCGTTAGCCAAGGTTGGCAAATCCGAAATTGCAAATGCGCCCGACCAGGGCAATACTTCCACAAGCCTGCCGCTAAGGTCGAAAATTTGAATGCTCGATCTTTTTTCCCCATCGGCGAGTGTTTCAGAACCGTCCGAACGCCCTCCGCTCACAGTAGGGTTTACCACAATCTGATTGCACAGTTCGATCGAGGATGCCTGTACCGTATAACCGAAATCATTAACGACTGAAATGCCGGACGGGGTCTGTATCAGGTTGGTGATACCGTTGTGATAAAGCAAATCGGCAGCTTCGACCTTTAGCTGGTCCTCGGTGGTCGAGCCACCACAATGGCCCACGAGCCACATCCCAATCTTGGGAGTGCAACAATGAACCGGAGTGCCGTCCCAGGTATTGTGCTTCACCACTCCCGTAAGGTAATGACCGCTCAAAACCCTTCCGTGGGCATGCCATTTCCGCTTGCCGCCACTTTCAATCTTGTCAAAGCTGTTCATGGTAAGGGTGACGGTTGCATTTGGCTTGAAGGTCTTTTGAATACTTTGTCTGTAAACATCACCAAACTTGTCATCATAGCTGTCACAGCCTGTGCTTTGACCGTAAGGGGTGTTGAAAATAGAGCCAAGTGTTGAAGCAAATGTTGTGATGGCACTAGTCAATGCATTCTGCTGTGCCTGGTTTGGCTGCCCTCCATTCGGGTTATTCTGCGTGGCCTGATAGGCAACGTACAACTTTGCGCCATCTCCCAACAGAGTGGTAATAGTTGTCCAAAATGCAGGATTCACAGACCAGTCACACTGGGACGCGGCACGGGTGACGCCCATGTCCAGTACTTGATACCGATTACTAAGGGGTAGACTCTCATCCTCAAAGACAACGGTGTACATGTCCTCGGCCTGCGCCCATGCACTTCTGGCATTTGTTGTACCCGCCAGGTTGGCATAGGTCGTGACACGGGTATCATAACGATAGCCGAACTCAATATCCTTTTCACAGCCACACTCTGCGGGCACCTCATCACCGTCAAGGCAGATAAGCGTGACACGGATGTAGCTCTTCTGGGAGCTTATCCCGCTGTTGTCCTGCCAACTTATACGAGCAGAATGGTTTACCCCTCTTTTGGCCTTGAAACCTTCCGTCCACAACTGGTGGTATTTGCCGGGGCCTTTGTTATTCATCCAATGCCATTTTCGGGAATTATGTCCGTTGTTATTTCCGACGTTTCCCCCGCTGGTAGGCTGGGTGTAGTCTTCAACATTACCACTTCCGGGTATCAAAAATACTAAATTTGCAGGAATAGCCAATTGTGTGGTGATGATTGAATTGCAAAAACATGTGGCTGAAATTTCAATTTCCGGAATTTCCAGTGGTGCTCCATCAAGCAAGGGCGCTCCTTTAAAAAAGAACCTTTGCACGAAGGATGCCCTTTCAAACAAAGAGACTGATGTTAAACCACGAAGGAAATCAGTCAGTTTTACGCTTGATTCCTCTTTCAAGTAGCGGTTTAACTCGAAATGTAGATTTTCCGAAACCGTGACAGTTCCCTCAAATTCTGTTTTTGTGTCGATTATTCCAACCAACGTTAGAACTCCACACAGGTTTTGAACAGCAATCTGATAGGTTTTGTCTTTCCCTAGCCCGTGAACCATCCATGAACCAGTTTCAGATACCTGGACCGACGAGTATTCGACCTCTGAACCAAGCTCTTTATAGTAAATGGTTGAAACAAGGTCTGCCGGATAAACAGTCACTTGTGCAGCGGCATAAGTAGCAAACTGCAAAACAGTGACGTCTGTGACAACTGGTGAAAGGCATGTGTCTGCTGGCAACATGACGCTTTCGGGGAAAATAGTGTCCAGGTTTACCAGTTCGTCATCGTCCTCGGATTGGGCGAAACTAAATGTGCAGACAGATAGAATGAAAAAAAATTGAAGCAGGTACTTCATGATGCAATTAGTGATTGAAAAAATGAAACATGTTCTCAAAATTGTGATGGTTGAGAATTCCACCGTTCGTCATAGGGACAAACCCAAAATATCAAATTGGTGCCATTACAAGTAAATGAGTGTTTCCACTAAATAACGTACCTGCAATCAGTTGCAAGGCTCTATGGTAATTACATTGCAAAGTTCTTATTCTGGAATCGAACCAATCCGTCCCAATCCGTCCCAATCCGTCCCAATCCGTCCCAATTTGTCCCTCTGGTTTTATTTCTGAAGGAAAGCCCAGTGCATTTCGCAGCTCTTGTTCCTCCTTGCGAGAAAGCAGCTCTGAGTTAAGTTGGATATTTTTTCTCTGCACCAACCTGTAAAAGGTAGATTTTGACAAGCCGATTTCTTCAATAAATTCGCGTTTGGTCTTAAATTTTGGATTGTTCATGATGAAAAAAATGAAGTTTTGATTAAACATATGACAAAGGTGAGAGCATTTGTTTTTTAAAAAAATAACACTTTTGGAGACTTCTTCACCATGAAAACATGGAGAAAATCACCTTATCTCTCTTCTAAACGCCATAAACGATGAAGAATTTGGCCAATTCTATCAAAATATTGACTTTTTTGAAGCGCCCAACCACCCTCACTCCTTCACAAATTTCCCCACATACAGCTGCCCCGACGGTCCGGTGGCAGTAAGCACATAAGCGCCTGCGGGCAGGGCGGATATGTCCAGGTGCTGGCGGGTGTTGATACGGGCCGATTGCAGCACCTGGCCCTGCCAATCGGCAATGCTGATGTGCATAAGGGGCTCATCCAGGGGCAGTTGGAGGGAAATCCAGTGTTGTGCCGGGTTGGGGTAAAGTTCCAGGGGGAGCGGAAGGGCTTCTGATGCAGCCGACATTTCTGCCTGAAGTTTTACCACCCAGTAATCAATACTGCCATGCACTCCTGTCACATCTCCATTGGTGGATCTGGCACGTCCAGCCAGTATCAAGGCTCCTTCAGGGGTTTCTATTAACGCATTTAGGTTTTCATCCTGCGAGCCACCCATGGACTTTTGCCATTGCAGTTCTCCGGACGGACTGAGTTTAACTACCCAGGCATCTGCCACCCCATCATTTCCTACAGCATCTCCATCACTAGACAGAACCATACCACAAACCGCATATCCATCATCTTGGGTTTGAATGATAGATCGACCAGTATCCTCATTGCTCCCTCCCAGTACCTTGGTCCATTCCACCTCGCCATCTTTATCTGTTTTTACCACCAAAAAATCGTACAAACCGTGACTTCCAGTTGCATGTCCGTTACTTGATCTTGTAACTCCAGTTATAATAAATCCACCATCTCTGGTTTGATGAACATCTTCGGCGAAATCTATACCGGTTCCTCCATAATTTTTGTCCCACTCTTCTTTCCCTTCGAAATTCAGCTTTACCATCCAAAAATCCATTCCCCCCTGGGTTTGACTGATGTGGCCATCCACAGAGGAAGTTCTGCCGGCAATGATAAACCCGCCATCGTCTGTATTGGAAATGGCTCGGCCTTCATCCGATTCGGAACCGCCAAAGGATCGTTGCCAAAGTAAATTTCCGGCAGCATCCAACTTGAACACCCAAACATCATCTATGCCATAGTTTACCGTGACGTCTCCATCAGTTGAACTCGTAGTTCCTACCACTACAAAGCCACCATCAGGTGATTGTACAACATCCCAAGCCTCATCCGCGCCACTCCCTCCCAGGCATTTTTGCCAGATTATATTTCCCAGGCTATCAAGCCTTACCACCCAGGCATCTAAACCTCCATGATTTCCGGACACATCAATACTGTTGGAACTTGTTTGTCCTGCCACTATCCAGCCACCATCACTAGTAGATTTTAGGCCATAAGCCCGATCATCATCCAGC
>DHLV01000179.1:8533-8835 GCA_002405445.1 Flammeovirgaceae bacterium UBA4659
AGCCAAATATCATTAGCCCCATATCTGCCAAAAAAGTCGCCATTGTTGGAAAGGCCGTAACCAACCACCATAACATGGCCATTGGGGGCCAACTGTATAGCATGTGCTTCGTCTGCCGAAGTACCACCGATGGCTTTAGTCCATTGAGTAGGGGGTTGGGCAAGGATAAAAAGTGACCAAAATGGGAGGATAGAAGCAAGTGTAGTACGCATTTGAAAAAATTGATTTAAAGAAGCTCCAAATATAGGCTACTTCAAGATTAACATTCTTTCACCCGATTTCTGCCGCGCTTGGGTCTTTTG
>DHLV01000117.1:0-11704 GCA_002405445.1 Flammeovirgaceae bacterium UBA4659
AAAGAAGGCGCCGCCAAACTCTTAAAAAAGTGTGCTTTGCCGATTACTGGGCTTCGATGTGTAAAAAAGATTGTAAGTGACTTGGCCGTGTTAGATGTTTTGCCCTCAGGTGGGTTCAAACTTTTAGAACGAGCTCCTGGGGTATCGTTAGACCAAATCAAAAATGCAACTGAAGGAAAACTGGTGATTGAAGGTGATGTGCCCGAGATGAAATTAGGATGAATTGATACCTTTGCGCGAATTCAACCAACGAAAATTTTCAAATTTTCAAATCACCACATTTTCAAATTTACTGAATGAAAACGTCCGAAATCAATTTTAAAGTACTATTAGACAGTAACAACGTACCCGACCATATTCAATGGGATGCAACAGATAAGCCAGACCCGGGAATGACCGATACCAAGTCTATTAGCATCTCGCTGTGGGATCACACCCAAAAAAATACTTTGCGCATCGACTTGTGGACCAAAGACATGCCGGTAGACGAAATGAAGCGGTTTTACATCGATTGTCTGGGCGGGCTAGGGCAAAGCATACTCACTTCTACCGGTGATGAAACGATGTCTGCGGAGGTAAATGCCCTGTGTGAACGGCTGGCCAAATACCTGGCGGCTCAAAAGTAGTACTCAACAAAATCAACTTTTTTATAGAAATTATTGAACAACAATCGTTTGATTTTGTTTATTTTAGTTAATTTTCGAAACTAAACCTTAAACAAGTATGCATAAACTCTACTGTAAAGCGGTTGTGCCACTCATTCTGGTAATGGTGGGAACTGCGAATCTATTCGCCCAGTCTTCGGTGTCGGGCACCGTTACGGATGGGACAACCAAAGAGACCCTCGCGGGTGTAAACATCGTGGTAAAGGGCAAGGTGGTCGGAACCATCACCAATGTAAATGGGGAGTACAACTTGAAAGTAAATCAAGAGCCTCCGTTCATGCTGGTGTTTTCGTTCATCGGCTTCCGCACCCAGGAAGTCGAAATTAAGGACGCCAATACTACCGGCCTCAACGTCACGCTCGAAGAAGAGACGCTGCTGGGACAGGAGATTGTGGTGTCGGCTTCACGTGCAGAAGAAAGTATCATGAAATCTCCCGTGTCAATCGAAAAGATGGACATTTTGGCAGTGCAGCAAACCGGTGCAGATAACTATTACAAGGGTTTGGCAAACTTGAAAGGGGTAGATGTAACAACCAGCTCGGTTAACTTCCAGATCATCAATGCACGTGGTTTTAATTCCACAGGCAACACAAGATTTGTGCAATTAACGGATGGGATGGACACACAGGCTCCTGCGCTCAACTTTCCTATCGGTAACTTAAATGGCCCTTCTGAACTGGATGTCGAAAGCGTGGAGATGATCCCGGGTGCTGCATCTGCCCTGTACGGACCGAATGCATTCAATGGTATTTTGCTAGTAAAGAGCAAGAGCCCCTTTGAATACCAAGGATTGAGCGCATTTGCTAAACTGGGCGTTAACCACGTTGGTGATTCTCAACTTGATACCGAGGGTCAAGCAGGTGCAAGCGGCAAAATTGGCCCGGGCGGTGCACAACCCATGCAAGAATATGCGCTTCGCTATGCAAAAGCATTCAATAACAAGTTTGCATTCAAAGTAGCATTATCTTATATGCAAGCAACAGATTGGTACGGTACCAACCAGCGTGACAAGGCGGCAGGATTGAATACGACAACAGGCATCAATCCGGGTGCTGAGCGTGTTCATTCATTTGGAGATGAGGTGGGTACAAACATCGCATTATTGGGGTTGAGCACTCCCTTTACTTCAGGGATTACCGCAGCGGGCCTTGGATCATATTTGCCATTTTTGCCTAACCAAGTCGTGTCAAGAACGCCCTATCAGGAACAGTTTTTGGTTGACTACAACGCTAAAAATTTGAAGGCCAATGTTGCTCTTCATTACAGAATCACTGACAAAATTGAATTAATCGGACAGTGGAACTATGGTGGTGGTACTTCGGTATACACTGGCGCGCAACGTTATTCATTAAAAGATTTCTTCATCAACCAAGCGAAGCTTGAATTGAAAGGCGATAATTTCTTCGTACGCGGATATACAACGGCTGAAAACTCAGGAGACTCTTATATCGCAGACCTAACAGGAGTGTTGGTAAACAGGGCATGGAAATCTGATGCTCAGTGGTTTGGCGACTACTCTGCAGGTTATTTGACTGCATTGGCACAGGCTGGGTTTAACCCGGCCGGAGGCATCGACCCTACCGCTGCGCAAGTCAATGCTGCCCATTTAGCTGGCCGCGCCAATGCAGACAATGGCCGTTTTTTACCAGGAAGCCAGCAATTTGAAAATGCTAAGCGTGCCGCACGCAGCGCGGTTATTCCAGGCGGCTCGCTATTCGCTGACCAGACAGCCATGTACCACTATGAGGGCCAATACAACTTCAAGAACCAAGTGAAGTTTATGGAATTGATGGTAGGTGCCAGTTTCCGGTATTTCGATTTGAAGTCAAACGGAACCATCTTCCCTGACGGCCCAAATAATAAAATTACCATTCAGGAAACGGGCGCATATTTGCAAGCAGCAAAAAAAGTTCTTGATGATAAGTTGAAGGTGACGGGTTCCATACGCTATGACAAGAACCAGAATTTCAACGAACAGTTCAATCCAAGAATTTCTGCTGTGTTCTCACCAAACGACAAACATAACTTCAGGCTTTCATTACAAACAGGTTTCAGAAACCCGACTACACAGGCGCAACACATTGACTTGAATGTGTTAACTGCACGTTTGTTGGGCGGCCTCCCCTACTATGCGCAGAAATATGATATTTTCACCAACGCATACACGCAGGCATCTGTTAACGAATACACAAGAACGCTAACTCAAAATCTTGCCAACCCAACTTATATTGCAGGCTTAGGTGGCAGAGCAAATGCGGGGCTTGCTTTGGGCGACCCTGCCACACTCGCCAAACTACAACGTGTTACTGAATTTTCTCCAGTAAAACCTGAGCAGGTTCGGTCAATCGAGTTTGGTTACAAAGGCTTGATTGGAGACAAAATTTTGTTTGACGTTGCTTATTACTACAACTCCTACACAAATTTCATTACTCAATTGTTCTTGAGAAAATCGGCAGGTCCACTGGATTTAACAGTACCGCAAACATCTGCATTCATTTTTGATCCAAGAACTGAACAAAACGTGAGGAATGCACAAACTTTGTTAACTCCTGGGTCTTTCGCAACCATACCCGGAGGTCCCTTGGTTGAAAATTCATTCTCCACCTACACCAACTTCAACCAAGAAGTAACTTCGCAAGGTATTGCTGCTGGTTTGGAGTATAGTTTACCTAAAGGCTTCCGCGTAACAGGTAACTACAACTGGAATCGATTGAACACAGACTTAAGCAAGACCGGGTTCTTGGCAGAGTTCAACACCCCTGAGCACAAGTTCAATCTTGGCTTTGGCAATAGAAAGCTGACTGATAAGATTGGCTTCAATGTAAACTACCGCTACCAAAATGCTTTCTTGTGGGAATCGACTTTTGGACAGGGCATTGTTCCAGAGGTAGGCTTGGTAGACGCACAGGTGAGTTACAAGTTGAAGAACCTAAAATCAATGGTCAAAATCGGTGGGTCTAACTTAACCAACGAGCGCTACGTACTGAACTACGGGGGGCCTACCCTAGGAGCAGTGTACTACGTGTCGATAACATTTGACGAGCTCATGAACTAATTCACACAAATGCGAATCAATATGAAAAACATAAAAAAATATTTTGCAGTAATCACTGCCATGTCCATGCTTGGCTCATGCGAACTGTACAAGTTACCGGACGTACCTAAACCGAATGCCGGTACAACAGGGCTTGATCTAACTAAGATGGTATCAGTCGGAAACTCATTGACTGCCGGCTATATGAATGGTGCTTTGTATACAGCTGGCCAAGCAAATTCTTACCCAAAAATCATCGCTGATCAGATGGCACGCGCTGGTGGTGGTGCGTTCAACCAGCCTGATATTAATTCAACAAATGGATTCTTTGGAACCGCAGGCCCTACGATACTTGGCCGTTTGCGATTGAAAATCGTAAGTGGGGCACCTACTCCTACCCCACAAGTTCCAGGTGACATCCCATCAGCTTTCACTGGCAACAAAGGGACCTTGAATAATTTTGGCGTACCCGGTGTGACACTTCAGACGGCCCAAATCGCGGCACTCGGTGGCCCTGCGACTTCAAATCCAGCCTATAACGCTTTGTACGCGAGGTTTGCGTCAAATCCCAGCACTGATGGAGTCAACGGGTCAACGTTGATAGGTGATGCTGCTGCTGCCCTCGCGAATAACGGCACATTTTTTACATTTTGGCTTGGCAATAATGATGTGTTGGGCTATGCAACAGGTGGAGCCTCAAATCCAGCGATCTTAACTTCTCCAGCTAATTTTACTGCGCGGCTAGGCACTGCTCTTAACGCGATGCTCAATGCAAAAGCAGATGCCGAAGGGGCGGTCGCCAATATTCCAAATGTGACCAACATACCTTATTTTACCACAGTGCCTGTTAACCCCGTCAATCTACCGGCTGCCAACGCAAGCGCTTTAAATGCGGGTTTTGTAGGATACAACGGTACATTAGATGTATTCAAAGCTGCGCCATTTAGCCTGCCTGCAGCTGAAATGGATGCACGTAAGGTAAACTTCGTAGCCGGACTCAACCGATTACTGATTGTTGATGAAACAGCGCGCGATTTAGGTCCTTTTTGGGATCAGCTAGTTGCTGCGGGTTTGATTACCACAGCCCAACGGACACAGCTTGAACCTTACAGACAAGCCCGCCAAGCTATCATCAACACACCCAACACAATTGGAGACTTAGTAACGCTTCCAGCTGCGTCAGTTATTGGAACATTGGTGGGTGGCAATGCCCAGTTGATCAATGGCGTAACTATCCCTTTGGCAGATAACTTCATACTGATCCCGTCTGAAAGAAACGAAATACAAAATGCAATCAACAGTTTCAACCAATCGATCGCAGCAGCCGTTCAGGCTAATTCGTCCCGACTAGTGCTGGTTGATATGAATGCAGCATTTGTACAGGTTGCTACGGGCACAGTCACCGTTAATGGCTCTAGCTTAACCGCCTCGATTCTACCACCATTCGGTGCCTTCTCTTTGGATGGCGTGCATCCGAATGCCCGCGGAGCGGCCTACATCGCTAATTTGTTCATTTCGGCAATCAATGCGAAGTGGGGGTCTTCTATCCCACTTTGTAATCCGAACAACTTTCCTAGCAACGAACTCCCGAGTCCATAATCGCTAGGCGATTCGCTGCACCAAAAACCCCGAGCTTTCACTCGGGGTTTTTTGTTTCAAAACAACTCCTTCGCTATTTTATAGATAGGATCAGATTTGCCCATCGAATAGTAATGCAGGGTGGGCACTCCCGTTTTCATCAGTTCTTTTGATTGGGCCACGCACCACTCAATACCGATTTGTTTGGCAGCGGCATTGTCTCTGCAGTCCTCGATAGCCTCGGTAAGCTCCTCGGGAATGTCAATATTGAAGACTTTTGGTAACACGGTCAACTGCCCTTTTGAGGTGATTGGCTTGATGCCGGGTATGATGGGCACCGTGATGCCGATTTCGCGGCACTTTTCTACAAAATCAAAATACGCGCGGTTATTGAAAAACATCTGAGTTACAATGTACTCTGCGCCCAGGTCAACCTTGAGCTTCAAAAACTTCAAGTCGGTCTTCAGATTCGGGGCGTTGAAGTGCTTTTCGGGATAGCCGGCAACACCGATACAAAAGCCGGTGGGCGAAGGCTTGTCCAGATCCTCATCGAGGTATATGCCGTTGTTCATCTTCTGCACCTGAACTAAAAGTTCCGAAGCATATTTGTGGCCGTCAGTCTCTGCCACAAACCGCGATTCGGTTTTGATGGCATCACCTTGAAGCACCAACACATTGTCCACCCCTAAAAAGTGTAAGTCGATCAATGCGTTTTCAGTTTCCTCCTTGCTAAAACCTCCGCAAATAATATGAGGCACCGTATCTACTTTATAGTGATTTTGGATGGCAGCGCAAATGCCCACAGTGCCTGGCCTCTTACGAGTAGTTGTTTTTTCTAACAAGCCATTTTCCTTTTTCTTGAACACATACTCTTCACGATGATAAGTGACATCAATAAATGGCGGCTTGAACTCCATTAAAGGATCCATGTTGTCGAACAAGGTGCGGATATTTTCGCCCTTTAAAGGCGGTAAAATCTCAATGCTGAATAGTGTTTTGCCGTTGGCGTTTTTTATATGGTCTATAACCTTCATAGTTTCAAGTATTGACGTGTTGACGTGCTGATGTGTTAAAGTTATTTCTTACTTCGCAAGTAACGAATGAGCCCGAGTGTTATACTCTTGGTTTCTTCTGCCTTTTCGCTTATTAACGTGACAGATTGTTCATCAAGATATGCTAAGTCCATCAAAATGTAGGTCATGCTTTTTACTTCCATGGCCGAACTTTGTGACATTTCTAAGAATCGAATAAACTCTTTGTCGCTTCCTCTACCAAAACCTTCCGCAATATTATTCATGGTAGACAATGCCGCTCTTCTCAATTGGCTTTTTGTATCAAAGTCTTTTGCCAGTTTTCCATTCTCGCAAGCATAATAAACGAGCTTCACAAGTTCCCTTGAAGCTTGCCAGCATTTCAAATCTTCAAAATTCTCAATCTTTGCCATCGACCAATATGGGAAACACGTTAACACATCCACACTTCAACACTTTCGCACTTCAGTAAGCTAAATTCGGTGACAACCACCTCTCCATCTCCTCCAACTTCATCCCCTTGCGTTGCGCATAGTCCTTTACTTGGTCTTTTTCAATTTTTCCCAATCCAAAATATTTTGAATCGCCATGGGCAAAATAATACCCGCTGACGGCCGCAGCCGGGTACATTGCAAAAGATTCTGTCAACTGGATTCCTGCCTCCTTCTCAGCATCTAATAATTCAAAAATGGCTTTCTTCTCGGTATGGTCAGGACAAGCAGGATAACCGGGAGCCGGCCGAATGCCATCATACTTCTCTTCTATTAAATCAGTGTTCTCGAGTTTCTCGTCTTTGGCATAACCCCAAAGTTCTCTCCTTACCTTGGCATGGAGCAACTCTGCAAACGCCTCTGCCAAGCGATCAGCCAGCGCTTTGGCCATAATTTCAGAGTAGTCGTCTTGTTTTGCTTTGTATTCGTTTACCAACTTTTCTAAACCAACGCCAGCTGTCACCGCAAACATGCCCACATAATCTCTTTTACCTGTACTCTGTGGAGCCACAAAGTCAGACAAACAGAAATTGGGTAAGTCCTTTGCTTTTTTATTCTGTTGACGAAGGAAATGCAATGTTTTTAATTCGGTGGTTTCGTCTTTTTGGTATAACACCACATCATCCGTCTCAGTGCTGTTGGCCGGATAAAACGCCAACACGGCATTGGCAGTCAGCTTACGCCCAGCGATAATCCGCTGTAACATCACTTGCGCATCATCAAACAACTTCTTTGCCTCCACCCCTACCTTTTCGTCTTTGAAAATATCCGGGTATCGGCCGTATAGCATCCAAGTTTGAAAGAACGGAGTCCAATCGATATACTGCGCAATTTCTTCTAATGGATAGTTGAGCAACGTACGCCTTCCCACGAAAGTAGGCTTTGTAATATTGCTAGCTGCCCAATCAATCTTCACTTTGTTTTTTCGTGCTTCAGCAATTGAAATATAATTCTTTAACTGTTGCTTCCCCTCGTGGTCTTTGCGCAAGTCAACATACTCTTGCTTGATCCGGTCCTTAAAAGCACCACGAGATTTTGGATTGATCAATTCACTCGCCACCGGCACCGACCGGCTGGCATCCAGTACGTGCACCACAGGCCCGTCATAAACTGGATCAATCTTTACCGCGGTATGAAGTCGCGAAGTGGTTGCACCTCCAATCAACAGCGGTAATTCCATTTTCTCGTGCTGCATCTCCTTCGCCACGTGTACCATTTCATCTAGCGAAGGGGTAATCAAACCACTTAGGCCAATGATATCAACCTTTTCTTCTATTGCTTTTTGAATGATTTTTTCTGTTGGCACCATTACGCCCATGTCCACCACCTCGTAATTATTACAAGCCAACACCACACCCACAATGTTCTTACCGATGTCATGCACATCGCCTTTCACAGTTGCCATCAATATTTTGGCGGCCGGCTGGCTAACTTCTCCACTTTTTCTCTTCTCTTCTTCAAGGAATGGGGTGAGATACGCCACTGACTTTTTCATCACGCGGGCACTCTTCACCACTTGCGGTAAAAACATTTTACCGGCACCAAACAAATCTCCAACCACGTTCATTCCGGCCATCAACGGCCCCTCAATCACATGCAGCGGTCGGCCATATTTTTGTCTGGCCTCTTCAGTATCGGCATCAATAAAGTCAATAATTCCTTTTACGAGTGAGTGTGTTAACCGATCCTCAACAGTTCCTTGTCGCCAAGCATCATCTATTTCTTTTTTCTTTCCAGCACCTTTTACCGTTTCGGCAAACTCTAATAAGCGCTCGGTGGCATCGTCCCTCCTATTCAACAATACATCTTCCACGCGTTCCAAAAGGTCTTTTGGTATTTCGTCATAAACTTCCAGCATGATCGGGTTCACGATGCCCATATCCATGCCATTTTTGATAGCGTGGTAAAGAAAGGCCGAGTGCATCGCTTCGCGCACTGCCTGGTTGCCACGGAAGCTGAATGACACGTTGCTCACCCCACCGCTCACGTGCGCACCGGGCAGGTTCTCACGAATCCATTTCGCTGCCCTGAAAAAATCAACCGCGTAGTTCTTATGCTCTTCAATACCGGTAGCGACTGGAAATATGTTGGGGTCAAAAATGATATCTTGAGCAGGGAATTTTACTTGATCTACCAATATTCGATACGCACGTTCGCAAATAGAAATCCTTCGCTCATAAGTATCGGCCTGACCTTGCTCGTCAAAAGCCATAACCACGGTGGCAGCACCATAACGTTTAACAAGTTTGGCCTGTTTGATAAACTCTTCTTCTCCTCCCTTCAAGCTGATGGAGTTCACAATGCCTTTTCCTTGCAAGCATTTCAAACCCGCCTCAATCACCTCCCATTTAGATGAATCGATCATCACAGGTATACGGGCTATTTCGGGCTCGGCCGCCATCAAGTTTAAAAACTTGACCATGGCAGCTTTGGCATCGAGCATGCCTTCGTCCATGTTTACGTCAATTACCTGGGCACCACCGCGCACTTGGTCAAGGGCAACCTCTAACGCCTCATCGTATTTGTCTTCTTTAATCAATTTTAAGAACCGCGCAGAACCCGTTACATTCGTTCGTTCGCCAATATTTACGAAGTTGGATTGTGGCGTAATAACTACAGCCTCCAGGCCGCTGAGCTTCAGTCGATAGTCGATGGTTGATGGTCGATTAGTATTCATTTAACAGAGTTTCTTAATGCTTGAATACTCTTGACTAATTCGGTCAAAAATTGGTAGAAATACTCAAAGCGTTCTTCAGTTATTAACATCCTCTTCTTGCCAATGTGGAGACAGCAAACCACCTCAATGGCTGAGCCAAGCGCAATGGCAAGAAATCTTCTAAATTCGGCATTGGTTCGTCCAGTCGAGCCTTCCGCAATATTCAAAGCAATCGAGTCAGCCGCTCGTTGCATCTGCGAGGTCAATACAAACATCTCTTTCTTCGGAAACGATTCAGTTAATTGATAAATCTCTCCCGACAAATCAATTGCCCGTTGCCAAACTTTTAGATTTTCAAACTTAAATGCCATAAATGGTCGATAGTCGATGGTTGCTTGGTCGATAGTTGGTTAGTTGATATCTATTATCTCCAAACTATCGAATATTGACCGATTGCCATTGAGCAACCTGGGTTTATATCTTTTCGCCACATCGGCAATTACCTTGATATGATCAGGGGTGGTGCCGCAGCAGCCTCCTACGATGTTCACTAAACCCTCTTTTAAAAACTCTTCAATTTGTTGCCCCATCTCTTCTGGGGTTTGATCATAATGGCCAAAAGCATTTGGCAACCCTGCATTGGGATAGGCACTGGTGAAGAATGGCGCGTGCTCATCCAGCACTTGCAGGTACGGGCGAAGTTGTGCTGCGCCCAACGCACAGTTCAAACCAATGCTCAACAATGGCACGTGAGACACCGATACCAAAAATGCCTCGGTGGTTTGGCCGGACAATGTTCTGCCGCTGGCGTCTGTAATCGTACCCGAGACCATCACGGGCACTTCCTTGCCGATTTCGTCAAACAACTCTTGTATCGCGAACAGCGCAGCTTTTGCATTCAGCGTATCGAAAATTGTCTCCACCAACAGCAGATCGGCACCACCTTCAATCAAGCCTTTTGCCTGCTGCTTGTAGGCGATCCGCAGGTCATCGAATGTCACCGCCCGGTAGCCCGGGTTGTTGACATCTGGCGAAAGTGATGCTGTCTTGTTGGTGGGGCCCAGCGCACCGGCCACAAACCGTGGCTTGCCGGGCTCTCGTTGAGTAAATCCATCAGCCACCTCTTTGGCAATCTTTGCCGACTGAAAATTAAGCTCATACGCGATTGACTCCAAATGGTAGTCAGCTTGCGCGATGGTTGTGCTGCTGAACGTATTGGTTTCTATGATGTCAGCACCCGCCTCCAGGTATAAACGGTGTATTTCCTTAATGATCTGCGGTTGCGTGACCGAAAGCAAATCGTTGTTGCCCTTGAGTGGTACGGGGTGGTCTTTGAATCGAAGGGCACGGAAGTCTTCTTCCTCCAACTTGTGGCGCTGAATCATAGTGCCCATGGCACCATCTAATACCATAATACGCTCTCGAAGTATGTCGCGGACTGTCACTCTTTCTGTTATTTTAATGTGTCTCCAGAAAGAGCCTGTGGTGGGCTTGCTCATCTTCTCTCGAACACGATTGCAACGCCTTTCGAGAAGGGGAATTAGCACCTAGTTGAGGAGGTTGCTAAGACGTCTACGGGCCCTGTCCCTCGGTCTTTCTGGATAAGCGCTGCAAAGTAACAAATTAAGTCTCGAAAAATAAAATATAATCATGTACTAACTCCCCATGCAATCTTTAATTTGCAATCTTAAATACTATCGCTTGAAGCTAGCAGCAATCGACATCGGTTCCAACGCCATCCGTTTTCAAGTTTCTTCAGTACTCGAAAGCGACAACCAGGTTTTATTCAAGAAAATGGAATACGTTCGTTTTCCGTTGCGGCTTGGCCACGATGTATTCACTTCCAACCGCATCAGCAAGGCGAGCACCGCAAAGTTCAAAAAGCTGATGAACGCCTTCAAACTTCTGCTCGAACTCTACGAGGTGGATGACTATATGTTATGTGCCACGTCTGCGATGCGCGAATCTGAAAACGGTGCTAAAATCGCCAAAGAAGTGAAAGATGAGTTGGGCATCTCAATCGAGATCATTGACGGCAAGAAGGAAGCAGAACTGATCGACAAGGCCATTCAATCATATTTGGGCAACAAAACATATCTGCACATCGATGTGGGCGGAGGCAGCACTGAACTGAATGTGTACACTGGGGGAAGAAAGGTAAAGACCAAATCATTCAGGATTGGATCGGTGCGGATATTGGAACATCACGACTTGCCATCTGTGTGGGCGGAGATGGAAAAGTGGGTGAA
>DHLV01000117.1:11945-45095 GCA_002405445.1 Flammeovirgaceae bacterium UBA4659
CCCAACGAGTTGATGTCATTGAAAAAAATGTATGCCGTAAAGGCGATGATTGAAAAGCACACCCTGGAAGAGCGCGTTTACAAACTACAGATGAACCCCGATCGTGCCGATGTGATTTTGCCCGCCAGCAGCATTTACATGGCTGTGATGGACTGGGCCAACGCCAAAGACATTTTTGTGCCCGAAGTAGGTTTAAAAGACGGCATCATGCTGTACCTGTTTGAACGCAACTCGCAAAAGAAGAAAGTAGGCTTCGTAAATGCTGAGGATCAATCGCTGGGCAAGAAGACAACAACGATTGGAAGAAAGACATCATAGGTTACGAGATTATGAAAACCAAGACGGTTGAAGAACAAGCAGAACAAAAGAGAAACTGGGTTACTCACCCTACTACTCGAAACTTCGCAATTATTGTGTCAGTTTGGATTATTGGACTCGTACTTTTGGTTGCTGCAATGACTGATTTATTTAGAAATAGTTTTTTTGATAAAAAACACATCGTAGTTTATGGAATGATGGTTCTATCGACATGGACAGTGGTCAAGGTGTCTTTAAATTATATTAAAACCAAAAGAATCGATAACAACGGATGACGGAATGGTGAGTAGTTGACGCTCTTTTTTCTAGCAAATGCGGGAAAGTTCCAACTGAAGTCTCACCCATGCACCAACCCAATCCCCATCTCCCCTAGCTCACTCAACACGGGCTCGTAAATTTCACTGCTCACGGGTATCACCACGCCACGTTGTTTGATTCTTCCCTGCACCAGCAACTTAGCAGCAATGCCTAAGGGCAGCCCTACTGTTTTGGCCATGGCCGTGTGGATCTCATTATCGCCTTTGGCGGTGAGGTACGCTTGTATTTCTTGTTCTTTACCCTGCTTCAAAAACCGGAAGCGGTGCCACATTACAACAAAGTCTTTATCGCCCGTTTCTAGTTTCCATTTCTTGTTGAGGATGTGCTCCAACACTTGTGCGGGGCTGCCTTTCTCCAAGCCTACTCGTTCTTCAGAAAATAAATCGCTCCACTTCAGTCGTTTCATTTCTTCGCTGTTCGCAGGCAATCGAAACATTGCCTCAATTTTTGCCTCGGTACTGCCACCGCGCAAATCCAAAAACGAGTTCATGAACTGGCGGTGGGTCATGGCAGGCACGCCTTCCATTGGGTAGCTGTCATCGCAGCAGCCGAGCTGCACTAAAATATTCCAGGCGCTGCAATAGCCCTTGTTGCGTAGCGTGCCGCGCAGCATGGTTTTGATGCCCTGCAACTGATAAGTCTCCAGATAAGATAACGAATCGCGGTTGGCATAGCCTTCATATTCGCCAAAACCGGGCACCGTAACGGGCGTGGTACGCTGAAACAATTGTTGGTACGGAATGAACTTGTACTCGCCATCTTGCAAATACTTGGCGGTGCTTTGGCCCGCCATTACCACATTGCGCGGATTCCACGTAAACTTGTAGCGCCAAGGATTTTCCGGGTCGGTGTCGGGTGCAATCAGCCCACCGGTAAATGATTCAAATGACGTTAGCACACAGCCACTCGATTTGATTTGATCAATCACCTGCATCGCGCTCATGTGGTCGATGCCGGGGTCCAACCCGCACTCGTTCAAAAACAGCAACCCTTTGTTCAGCGCCTCCGCGTGAAACGCTTTCATTTCGGCAGAAACATAGCTCGCAGTAAGCAAATGCTTCTTTTCTGCCAAGCAGATTTGGGCCACCATGGGGTGCAGGTTCGCGGGTATCAACGAGATGACCACATCTGCGCCTGCTACTTCTATCCTGCTGGGCTCGGTATGTTGTATATCAAATGTAATGGCTTTGCCTTGGCGCTTGCCGATGCGATCCAGTGCCGTTTGCCGCGAGACATCCCCCACGCTAACGTCCCACCCGAATTTTTCGGATTGGGTAAGCACATAATCGATCAGCGAAGAAGACGAGCGCCCCGCGCCCAATATCAAAATTTTTGGCATGGCACAAAGGTAGTGGAATTGGCGGTTTGGAGATTGGTGAGAAATGACCTCCGAGATTTGCGCAAAAAGATAGCCGAATCTGAAATTTTGAATTTCAAATCTGTCATCACAAATGATTACATTTGGCTATGAAAGATTTTGAAGTTTTCCAAAACATCGAGGAGCTTGATAGCGAGTCGAAATATCTGGTTCATAAAGCCAAGGAGGCCACTGCACATGCCTACGCGCCCTACTCCAAATTTCAGGTAGGTGCAGCGCTGATGCTTGATGACGGCACCGTGGTAACCGGTTCAAACCAGGAAAACGCTTCCTACCCGCTATGCATGTGTGCCGAACGCGTGGCATTGTACACGGCAGCCACGCTGCACCCTGGCAAAAAGATGACCAAACTGGCAGTGGTGGCTCATAAAAAGAACCACAAAGAGCTGACACCTGCAACATCATGCGGAGCATGCCGGCAGGTGATGCTGGAGTTTGAGCACCGCCAAAACATGCCTATGCAGGTTATTCAACTTGCGAAAACAAACGAGTGGATTCTCACCAAAGGCACCGGTAGTCTGTTGCCGTTCGATTTTTCGGGCGAAAATCTGTTGGCCGTTTAACGGCGTCTTCCATTGCCTTGGCCTCGCACATGCCGAGGTGCCGCAATCGAGAGATGTGGCTGTAAACAAACACCCTAAGAACAATCAGGGCAAAAATCTATTTTTGGGTCGGCTTCAGGATATTCGCATAAAAATCATACTTTCGACACGCTAAACGATGAGGGATCAAAAGCGATGACCGACAGCATAGATTTGCATCACGCCACAGCGGGCCTAACTGTGTTTTTGTTTCACAGGGGTGATTTTCGCCATCAAACGGCAGAGGATTTTCTAGCACAGGCGGAGCGCCATCTCAATACGGGCCACGAACACGCTGGCGTAAAACGCAGAGCATTCAAAGTGATTGTGGAAGCACTCCAAAACGTGGTAAAACACTGGCGTGGCCGAAATCTGGGTGCCTACGGGTACCCATGGAAGAATGCGACCGTACTGATTGGCCAAGACAATGAGCGATACTACGTGATGACGGCCAACCCCGTACCGAAAGCAAGGGGAGCCCATTTATCGAGAAAACTCAACGCGCTGAATGCAGCCGATAAAGCGGGCTTGAAGGAGATGTACAAGGCAACGCTGTTGAGTGCGCATCGGTCAGGTCATCATGGAGCCGGTTTGGGCTTGTTGGATATGGCGAGGCAATCCGGTGAGAAACTGGAATTTGCTTTGAACAGCATTGATAGTGAGAGCGATTTGTTTTTTCTGAAAGTGAATATCCCTAGAGGTAGGAATAACCCTATCGCTTCAATCTGTTAAAACAACATGGAAACATTGAACCGGCAAGGCACTGCGAATACCCCGAAAGTGATTTTGGACAAGGCAAATGGTATTTTTGAAATCAGCGGGAGATCATTGCCGGAAGATGCACCCGCATTTTACGGCCCGGTAGTTGATTGGATCAAGTCTTATGCAGTGGACTCCAATGACACAACCAACTTCACATTCAAGCTTGAGTATTTTAACACAGGCTCATCAAAAATGATACTGGATATACTCACTGCACTGCAAAAAGTGGCAGGTACCAGAGTATTTTGGTGCTTTCATGATGATGAGGAGGACATGGAGGAAGCCGGACAGGAGTTTGCTGAACTGGTGAACATACCTTTTCAGTTTGAAGTTTACTAAGGCCAAAAGATAAAACAGTCATTCCGCAACTTCATATTTTCAAAAACAAACCACCAACGTAGATGAGTGAAGAAATCCTCAAGGCGCTTACCCAATTGTTTGGGATCATTACCAAGCAAGACAGTGGCGTCACTGAAAAAGAGCGCCAATTCGTGATCAACTTTTTCCAAACGGAACTTGACCAGGATTCCATCAAGGAATATGTGGAACTGTATGATCATTTTTCTGGCTATGGTAATCAAGTAGACGAGAAGACCAAGGTCACTTCAGTAAAAGACTCGATAAAAACATTGGGTATATGTAAGAAAATCAATAAAACGTTAACCCAAAAGCAAAAGATTGTCGTGCTGATCAAGTTGCTGGAATTGGTAAGCTCCGACAAAAACTTCACTCCCCAGCGCATTGAAATCATCAACACCGTTTCCACCGTATTCAACATTGGCCAGGACGAATACAAGCTGATTGAACGTTTTGTTGTAGGTGAGAAGATCGAAGATTTAAACTTTGCAGACGTGCTGGTAATCAATTCTTCGACTGAAAAAGCGGCATTGCTCCAAAAACATACCCATGGTCATATCTCGGGCAATATGATGTTTATGCGCATCAACAGCGTGGGCATGTACTTTACCAAATATTTGGGCGAGGAGTCCAATGTTCTGAATGGATTCATCATGCAGCCGAACCGGGTGTATCTTTTCTCGCACGGCAGCACAATTAAAACTCAGGCAGGTGATGCGCTTTATTATAGCGACCTGGTAACACAGTTCAACGAAGAGATCAAAACCACAAAGCTATCGTTCAATGCCAACGTAGAAGAGTTTAAATTTCCCAATGGCGCCATCGGTCTCCGCGATGTGAATATCTCGGAGGGGCCCGGAAAACTCATCGGCATCATGGGAGCCAGCGGTGCCGGCAAAACCACACTGCTCCTCACGCTGGCAGGTTTGGAAAACCCCTCCAAAGGTGAGATTAAGATCAACGGATTTGACATCAACACCCAAAAAGAGAATATACAGGGCGTAATCGGTTTTGTGTCGCAAGATGATCTGCTGATTGAAGAACTCACCGTGTATCAAAACCTGTACTATAACGCCAAGTTGTGCTTTTCACACTTTACTGAAGAAGAGTTACACAAGCGCGTAATGGATACCCTCGAAAACCTGGGCCTCGATCAGCGCAAAGACCTGACGGTAGGCAGCGTGCTCGACAAAAAGATCAGCGGAGGACAACGCAAGCGTTTGAACATTGCACTTGAATTGATCCGCGAGCCTGCCATCTTGTTTTTGGACGAACCAACTTCGGGCCTCTCCTCCCGCGATTCTGAAAACGTCATCGACTTATTGAAAGAACTTTCGCTCAAAGGCAAGTTGATTTTTGTCGTCATCCACCAGCCCTCGTCTGATATCTACAAGATGTTTGACAAAATGGTGATCATGGACACGGGCGGTTACCCAGCTTACTACGGCAGTCCCGTGGAAGCGGTGACATACTTTAAGAAAGCAACTCACCAGGTAGACAGCAATCGCGGACAGTGCGAAACCTGCGGTAACGTTAATCCTGAACAAATATTCAACATCATCGAAGCCAAAGTGGTGGACGAATACGGGCAACCGACAAATAAGCGCAAGGTTACCCCGATCCAATGGAATGAGATGTACAAGAAGCGGTTTCATATCGCACAGATTGAAGATGTAAAAGACGAGCCGCCACGTTCGCTCAGCATCCCCAGCAGAGTGAAACAAACAACCATTTTTGCCACGCGTGATTTTCTGTCGAAACTGAGTAACAAGCAGTATTTGCTCATCAACTTGCTAGAGGCGCCTTTACTGGCTACCATCTTGGCCTTCATCATCAAGTACAAAAGCGCACCCGGTGGCAAAGAGTATATTTTCCGGTTTAACGACAATTTCCCGGCTTTTCTGCTCATGTCGATCATCGTAGCGCTATTCATGGGTTTGACGGTGAGCGCGGAAGAAATCATCCGCGATCGTAAAATCCTGAAACGCGAGTCATTCCTCAACCTGAGCTGGAACAGCTACCTCCTGTCAAAGCTGGCAATACTCTTTCTGCTGTCAGCCATCCAAACACTTTCGTTTGTGATCATCGGCAACTTAATCCTCGAAATTCACGATATGAACATCGCGTTCTGGTTTGTCTTGTTCACTACCGCTTGCTGTGCCAATGTTTTGGGACTCAATATCTCATCGGCATTTAACTCGGCCGTTACAGTGTACGTGATGATCCCGCTGTTGCTCATTCCTCAAATGATATTAAGCGGGCTGTTGTTCAACTTTGACAAGCTTAACAACTTGATTTCGACTAAAGGCAAGGTGCCGTTTGTGGCAGACTTGATGGCATCTCGGTGGGCATACGAGGCGATGGCCACCCATCAATTCATCCACAACGGCTATGAGCGTGAATTCTATCGTTACCACAAGGGCGAGGCGAAGGCCGACTTTAAAGCGGCCTATTTGGCCAATGAGCTCAAGCAAGCTAACCTTTTTGTATTGCAAAATTTTGAATCAAAGAATGATTCTATTCAAAAAATGGTGGCTTCGCGCCTTCAGATTTTAAAGGATAATCTTCAAGGTGAACCTTTCAAAGGCAACACGGCAAAGATAGATGTTAGCCAAGTCCTTAACCCCGAAAAATACAGCCGCGCAAATGGCACAGCCATCGACTCGTACTTCGAAGAGTACAAGCAACACTATCAGAACATCTATAACAGAAATGTTGATACCGTTGAATTAAAAATGACCTATATCGAAAAACAGCAGCAGGGCGTCAATGATCTCAAAAACAAATATTACAACGAAAGCCTGGCAGACCTCGTTCGGAACATAAACGCCTCTGAACGAATCATGGAATTCAATGGCGTGCTGATCCAGCAAATCAACCCGATTTTTCAAGATCCCAAACCAAACCACCTGGCAGATTACCGCACGGCATTCTTTTTGCCTACCAAGAACTTGTTGGGCGCTTCCATCAGCACTTATTGGTTCAACGTGATGGTAATATGGCTGATGGCAGTCTTTTTTTACGTCAGTCTGTATTTTGAATGGCTACGGGTGGCGGTGGATTCGTTTGGGAAGGTGAACATACCCAAACAAGTGACGGTGCCGTTTAAACGCAAATAGCCATTTGATTACGTGTTGTGAATCGTTACTTTTGCATGGATAACCGTTAGTATATGAAACATCTATTTTATGGCATGCTGGCTGCCGCTCTTTTGATGAGCTGTGGAGGTGGCAAAAAAGCTGAAGATCAGGCTTTTCTCAACAGTCTTGACTCAGCTCGGAGCAAAGGGCCGACCATTGACGAAGAGGTGATCAGCAGTATTTTACAACAGATACCCAGTCCGTTAGAGATTTCGGTGTTGTTGAAGGAATCTGGTGCCAAGTACAATGTTAGTTACCTGAACACCGCTGAGAACAGATCAAAATACAATAGCAACTTTAAAAAGGCTCTCAACTTGGGAGTATATGGTACCGATTTGGGATACACTAACATCTTTGAAAAAAGTGAGGACGGTGTAAAATACCTGGCTGCCATTAATGAGTTGGCCGATGGTTTAAACATCGGGCAGTTTTTTGACATCAAAACCATTAGCCGATTGGCTACCAACAGCAAAAACCTGGATTCTTTGCTACTGATTACGACCCAAAATTTCAATAGCATCAATCACTACCTGCAAACGCAGAGCCGCGCTAATTTAAGCGTTTTGCTGCTTACCGGTGGCTGGGTGGAAGCGGTTCAGATTACGTGCCAGGTAGCCTCACAAAACCCCTCCAACAGGCAGTTGAAAGAAACCATCGGTGAACAAAAAATCATTCTCGAACAAATTATCCTTTTGTTGGGTTTTTACAAAGACGACACGAACATCGCATCGCTACTCAAAGACATGGAGGAATTGAAGGTAGCCTTTGACAAGATTAATATCGTTTACACGTACAAAGAATCTACGATGGAGGTCATCAATGGCGTTGCTGTCATCAAAGACAACAGCACCACCACGATTGACGTGACGGATGAAGACATCAAGAACATCACTTCGCTGACCAACTCCATCAGAAAAAAAATAATCAGTTAATTTAATTGAATGTTGACCGTATGAAAAATTTCATAAGAATTACTTTTCTGGTATCTGTTTTTATCATTACTTCGGTTGGGTTAAATGGGCAATGTAACTCAGACGGCTTTGCAACTGCCTGTATACCCAAGCTGGCATCAGGAGGGTTTAATTTCTTGAAAAGCTACAAAGTGGATGGTGATGGCGGGAAAGAAAAAGTAGAGTACAGCTACGTTTTTACTAAGGGTACCCAGTATATGATCAATCTGTGCGCAAACGGTGCTGCTACCGATGGCATTGTGGTAACAATATACGACTCCGGGCGCAATACTGTGGCAACCAGCAAGATAAACGGCCAAATTGTGAATGCAATCGCCTACCCCTGCAATGCTACGGGCATCTACTACATCACTTATACCTTTGACGGTAGCAGTGGTAAATGTGGCGGCAGTGCATTGGGCTTCAAGCGATAGAAGTTCCGATACTGAAACT
Organism: Flammeovirgaceae bacterium UBA4659; assembly: GCA_002405445.1. Lineage (GTDB taxonomy): Bacteria > Bacteroidota > Bacteroidia > Cytophagales > Cyclobacteriaceae > ELB16-189. The sequence continues at coordinate 20,203 of DHLV01000117.1, forward strand.
GCCATATCGATCACTGATCAGTCGCAGTCCTGCACGTAAAGCGGCAATAAGCGCTCATCGTCAATACACGGGCGGCAGCGAGGCGAGAACCGAGCGAGCGCCACGCACCAGGAAAGTATGTTCGCCATTTTTTTGTTTTCACGTTGATGGGGGCCTCACCCGGAAGTTGGTAGGCCTAACTCTTTGTTTGTAATGGTATGGAAGCCTCCGAGTCAACATTGACATTTCAAGCCCGCGCCCGCTACTATGTGATGGGCGATATCGCGAATACCACGGAATTGTGGTTTGTATTGCATGGCTATGGCCAGCTCGCGCAATATTTTATCCGAAAATTTCACGTACTCAGTGATCTGGGTATAACGGTGATCGCGCCAGAAGGTCTATCAAAGTTCTACTTGCAAGGCAACCGCGGCCGGGTGGGCGCCACTTGGATGACGACCGAAAACAGGTTGATGGAAATCGAAAACTACATTGCCTACCTCAACGAAGTATTTGCAGAACAAACCAACAACAGATGTGTCAAAAAAACACTGTTAGGCTTTTCGCAAGGGGCAGCAACAGCTACGCGCTGGATGCTGAATGGTTCAGCGTCATTCGACAGTCTCATTCTCTGGGCAGGGCTCTTTCCAACCGATATCGACTTTACAAAGGGATCGCAGCTTTTGAATAAAATGCGTGTGTTCGAAGTTTTTGGGACAGATGACGAGTTCATTAATGCCGAGCGGATTGATGAGATGCACCGGCTCAATGCGTTGTTGAATATCTCTCCCACCGTTATCGAGTTTGATGGCAAGCACGATATCCACGCGCCAACATTAACGAAATTGGTATCGCTTCAGTAGTACACGTCTCGTTTAACCACCGTGGCGCTTGCTTGTGCGGTGGGAAACACAATCATGTCGGCCACCATCACATGCGGTGGACGGGTGATCACAAATAAAATCAAATCGGCTATGTCATTTCCATTGAGCGGTTTCAAGCCCTTGTAAACGTTTCCGGCACGTTCGGTGTCGCCTTTAAACCGCACCAACGAAAACTCAGTCTCTACCATTCCCGGGTGTATGCCGGTAACCTTAATTCCGTGTTGATTCAGATCCAACCGCATACCGTTGGTAATCGCATCTACTGCGTGCTTGCTGGCGCAATACACATTTCCGTTGGGATATACTTCCTTGCCGGCAATCGAGCCAATATTCACCACATGCCCGCCTTTTCTCCCCACCATACCGGGCACAATCTGGCGCGCCACATACAGAAGACCTTTTACGTTGATGTCAATCATCGCATCCCAGTCAGCCGTATCTCCGGTATGAATGGGATCGAGTCCGTGTGCATTTCCTGCATTGTTGATGAGCACGTCAATGTTCGCCCAATCGTCTGCCAACGACTGAATGGCAGCAGTTACAGCCTGCAGGTTTCGAACGTCAAAGCAAAGCGTATGCACCCGCGTATACTGACTTAAATGCACTTGCATCTGGGCCAGCCGGTCCTCTCTCCTTCCGCAAAGGATGAGGTCAAACTGGTTTTTTGCCAAGGTGTGGGCTGTTGCCTCACCAATACCCGAGGTGGCGCCAGTAATCAAAGCAATTCGGTTCATACAGTCGTATTATTGAAAAATGAGGTATACAGCAATGGTGCTTGTGTTCAGTCTGCTGAGGGGGTCCTTATAGAAATTCGAATCATCGCCCAGCATGTTCACAATACCGCGTGAGAACCTGAGCTCAGGTGAAAATTTGAATAAAGGAAAGTAAAAGTCGAAACCCATGCCGGCTTCAAGGCTCACATTTCGTCTTAAAATAGGGATAGTGCCTGTGGCATTGCCAATATCGTTTTTCCCGGACGCTTCAAATGCCGGAGTCACTCCGCCAATCATGTACATGCGTACGTTGCCGCGCCTAACCGACTTAAATTTCAATAAGATCGGGAACTCGACCAACGTTGTTTCCACTAACTGATATTGGGTGGTGCGATTGGTAAATGAATAGGTAAGCCGGTGCGAGTAGAACCCAGCCTTCGGCATTACCCGCAGGTCAAGCAATTCGTTCATGCGATAGTTGACCAAAAAACCCAGCGAGAACCCCGGCAGGAATTGGGGTTGTATTGCCGAGATGGTATCATACGATTTGGATACAAAGCGGTCGGAGTAATTCAGTTGGTATGAACTTGTGTGCAGCCCAATGGAAAAACCGTAGCTGAACTTCCGGTCATCGTAATTGGGGTTATGTTGCCTCGCCCACCTAAACAGTTGGGCCGTTGCATCCATGCAGCCAAATACGGCAACAAATGCCAGGGTTACTTTAAGGCAGTATAGAGCGTGCTGATGCCGAACGTTAAAGGCTTGCATGTGGTTTTTTTAAATCCAACCTCTGCCAGAATATTGGTGAAATTTTCTCCATCCGGAAACTGACTCACTGACTCGGGAAGGTACGAATAAGCACGTGAATCTTTGGAAAATAGCTTACCGATGAGTGGCGTAACCACATTGAAGTAAAACAGATAAAACGGGCGGAACCACCAGGCGCGCGGATTGGAACATTCCAGAATTACCACTTTACCGCCCGGGCGCAGGGTTCGATGCATCTCTGCCAATCCTTTTCTTAAATTTTCGAAATTCCTCACGCCAAATGCAACGATGATGGCATCAAAATTATTTTCCGGAAACGGAAGATTTTCTGAGTCGGCATACTGCATTTGAACCGTGCTGTCGTAACCGCGTGCGAGCATTTTTTTTCTTCCAACTTCTAACATTCCTTCCGAAATATCAACCCCAATTACTTGCTCCGGGCGCAGTGCGAGTGCCTCAATGGCAAAATCGCCCGTGCCCGTGGCGATATCCAAGATCTTCCTCGGTTGCAATTCGCGCAATGTGTTAACGGCTTTCTTCCTCCAAACCACATCAACGCCAAAACTCAAAAAGTGGTTGAGGAAATCATAGGTTCCACTGATGGAATCAAACATGCGCGCCACCTGCTGCTTTTTGCTCGCACTGTCATTTTTGTAAGGAACTACCTGCACGTGAATGGATTCTGTTGGTTAATCTGCAACTCTAACAGCAAATGGACCTTAAAGGTTGAATCAGTTGCCCAATACTTTGAACTCTACCCTGCGGTTGAGCTGGCGCCCCTCTTCTTCATCATCGTTGCTGGCCAAGGGCCGCTCCTCGCCATAGCCTGCCGTCTTCACCCTGCGTGGGTCAATACCTTTTGAGGTGAGAAAGCCCTTTACGGCAACGGCCCTTCTTTGGGACAACCCTTTGTTGAAATCTTTTGCACCGAAACTATCGGTGTGGCCCGAAATCTCAACCGTCAGGCTTTGGTTCTGCTTCATCATCGCTTCCAATTTGTTCAACTCGGCATAAGCTTCAGTTTTGAAGGTGGCGCGGCCAAAATCAAAATAGATGTTCCGTAAGATCGACACCGCCCCTACCACCAACTTTCTCATCCGGACGGTATTGGTCACGGTTTTGGGCGTAGTGGTAGCTGCCTCTACCCGCACCGTTAAGTTTTGGAAAATGTATCCTTCGCGCTCAACCGATAAGCGGTAATCCTTTGCTGCGCTGCTCGGCAAGCTGAATTCGTAATCGGTGCCGCTGGTTAACATGCCCACAGGTGCGTTATCTCTCAGCCCCTGCATCCGCACCTTGGCTTCCAATGGCGCGCCTGTTTCGGCATCAACTACTTTTACGATATACTTCAATGGTATAATCTCAGATTTTACCGGCTCTGGTTTTGGTTCAGGTTTGGGCTGCTGATTGACAGCGTCTTCCACGGGTGGCTTGGGTTCTTCTTTTACAGGATCGGGAACTTTACCAACCAAAATCTCTCTTTTTGCCTCGTCAACCGGTTTGATCACATATATGTCAGAATAGCCAAGGCCGTCTTCCCTCACCGAAGAGTAGTACCAATTCTTACCATCCTTTGTACCGCTGAAAAAAATGTCATCATCAGGCGAGTTAATGGGATAGCCCATGTTCTCAGGCTCGCTCCACTCGTTTTTGTCGACATTGAGCAAATTAGACTTAAAAATATCGAAACCGCCCATGCCCTTGCGCCCCTGCGAACTGAAATAGAGTGTCTTTTGGCTGTAGTCGATAAACGGCCCGTCTTCATCAACCTCGGTGTTAATGGTTGCCCCAAGGTTCTTTACAATGCTCCATTCGCCCTTAGAATCTTTGGAGCACACGTAAATGTCTGACCCACCATAGCCGCCAGGCCGCTCACTGGCAAAGTAAAGCCGTTCGCCATCGCGCGTAATCGATACAGACGACTCGCGGTACGAAGAGTTGATGATCCCCGGGAGCGCCTCCAACTCACCCCATGTGCCATCCGTTTTTCGCTCAGAAAAATATATGTCGCCATTTCCCTCATCCTTGTAAACAAATAATGTTTTTCCGTCCGGAGAGAAAGCCAAGTTTGAATCGTTAAACCTGGTGTTGATGGCAGGGCCAATGTTTGTTGCGCGTTTCCAGTTTTCCCCGTTTCGTTTGGTGGTGAAGATATCTTCGTAAGGTTTGTTGTCATCGGCCACGTTTTCGTAGGTGTTGCCATCTCTTCTGCGAGTGGTAAAAACAATCTCACTTTCATCGGCCGTAAGCACAGGTGCGTAATCCTCGTATTCAGAATTGATTTCGCTGCCGATGTTAACAATCGCAAATGGCTTGGGGTTCGCAAGAAATTCCTTGCCGTTCTTGCATTCTAGAATCCTTCTTTCCACCTCCTTCATCTCCACCTTATCCTTTCCCTGATACCCGGGCTTTTTCGCCAACTTGTCCTTGTACCTTGTATAAAAGTCAATGGCCTTGTCAAAGTTAAGCCCATATTGAAGGCTCTTTCCAATCTGGTACTCTAAATCGAAGCGATAACTGGGATCCTGCCGGTACACGCGCATCAAAAACGAAGTTGCCCTTTCTTTGCCGATTGTCAACAAATGTATTTGGCCTGCTTCAAAATTTGCCTTCACAAAAGTAGTATCGAAATTTGCCGCTGTTACCATCAGATCGCGGGCGAGATCTGCCGCTTTGGTGTCTGCTAAAATCAATTCGGCTTGCTGCATGTACAACCTGGCTTGTTCCGGGTCTTGTGCTTCTTGCGCTGCCACAATTGTGTGGCAACAAACCGCTACCATGATACCCGATAAGAAGCGAAACCCGTACATACCAAAAAATGCTTTCATTGCTCGAAAAATAGTAAACAGTACACGCAATTTAGTGAAATACTCTGAAAAAAAAAGCCACCCATTTTGCACATAACTAACATTGTTATTACAATCTTAGTATTTTGCAGTTCAATCAATACTTTAAGTGTCTGGATGGTAATCAAATCAGCTGATTTTCTGGTGAGCAGCCAGGACTACCGCAAATGTCCTGAGCCCAACATGCCGGAGTTCGCGTTTATTGGACGAAGCAATGTGGGCAAGTCATCGCTCATCAACATGCTGGTGCAGCGCAAAGACTTGGCGAAGGTCTCGGGCACGCCTGGCAAAACCCAGACAATCAACCACTTTATTGTCAATCGACAGTGGTACCTCGTGGATTTGCCCGGTTACGGTTTTGCCAAAGTGAGCCGCGAGTCGCGTTGGCAGTTTGGCCAAATGATTGAAAGCTATCTGCAGCACCGCGAAAACCTGATGTGCACTTTTGTGCTGCTGGACAGCCGCCTGCCCCTTCAGAAGAACGATGCCGACTTCATCAATTGGCTGGGTGGCAAAGGCCTACCACTCGCACTCGTACTCACGAAAGCCGACAAACTCAAACCATCAGAGCTTGCACAATCGCGGCAGCGCATAGAACAAACATTGCTGCAAACCTGGGAGTCGCTGCCACCGCTTTTTGTTACATCTTCCGAAAAGAAATGGGCCCGCGAAGAATTGCTTGATTTTATCGCGCAAGCCATGCGAAGCAATCAAATTGATTAGCTTTGCCATAAAATAAGAGTATCATATGAGTTTATCAGAGATTGCCTCTGTAAGTGGCAAAGGCGGGCTATTTAAGATCTGGAAACCGGGCAAATCCGGGGTAATTTTAGAGTCAATGGATGCAGCCAAAGCAAAATGGGTGGTTGGCGGAACACAACGGATGTCTGTGCTCAGCGAAATCTCTGTTTACACAACCACCAAAGAGGGAACCATACCGCTGGGTGATGTGCTGAGGATGATGAGCGCAAAATTTGGCAGCGAATTGGGGATCAGCAGCGAAGCCGATACGGCCGAGCTTCGCAAGTTCATGAAATCGTTCCTGCCCGAATTTGATGAGGAGCGTGTATATGCATCTGACATCAAAAAACTGATCAAGTGGTATGGTATTTTGAAAAACCAGGCACCGGAAGTACTTGAACCTGTTACCACCACAGAAACAAATGCAGAAACAAAAGCATAGAAAACAAAGCAATACAGGTATGAAGTTTTTCATTGACACCGCAAACATTAACGAAATCAAAGAAGCCTATGATCTGGGAGTTTTGGATGGGGTAACCACCAACCCATCGCTGATGGCAAAAGAAGGAATTGCCGGCACCGAAAAAGTGAAGACACACTACAAGGCCATTTGCAATATTGTAGACAACAACGTAAGTGCAGAGGTGATTGCCACCGACTTTGAGGGCATGATCAGAGAAGGGCGCGAGTTGGCAAAGATTGACGACAAAATAGTGGTGAAGGTACCGATGATCAAAGATGGCGTCAAAGCGATTAAAAAGTTTACCAGCGAAGGCATTCGCACCAATTGTACCTTGGTATTCTCGCCAGGCCAGGCCATTTTAGCAGCAAAGGCAGGCGCCAGCTATGTTTCTCCCTTTATCGGGCGCCTCGATGACATCTCGCAAGATGGATTGGAATTGATTTCTCAGATTCGCGTGATCTACAACAACTACGGCTTCGGCACCGAAATTCTGGCAGCCAGCATCAGGCACACCATCCACTTAATCAAGTGTGCTGAAATTGGGGCTGACGTGGCAACCTGCCCGCTCAACGTTATCATGAGCCTGCTCAAACATCCGCTAACCGACAGTGGCCTCGAAAAATTCCTGGCCGACCACAAGAAGGCAAATTCATAACCCATGTTTTCCTCTGATCCGGTTGTTCGCGTGAAAGATGCCAGTATTTTCCAAGATCAAAATACGGTGTTGCGCGAAATCAACTTTGACATCGAGAAAGGGGAATTTGTTTTTATCATCGGCCGCACCGGATCGGGCAAGTCTTCATTATTGAAAACATTGTATGCCGACTTACCGCTGCGGCAAGGCGACATAAGCGTTGCCGGCTTCTCGATCCGAGAAATCAGACAGCAGCTAGTGCCCTTATTGCGAAGAAAAATCGGTATTATCTTTCAAGACTTTCAGTTACTACCTGACCGCACCGTAGGTGAAAACCTGATGTTTGTGATGAAAGCCACCGGCTGGACGGACAATGCCAAAATGAAAAACCGGTTGGCCGAAGTGTTGATGCAGGTAGGATTGGGTGCAGTGGAGAAAAAAATGCCACATCAACTATCCGGTGGCGAGCAGCAGCGGGTGGTGATTGCCCGGGCGCTTTTGAACGAGCCGTTGATCTTGATTGCAGATGAGCCGACCGGAAACCTGGATCCGGAAGTAGCACACGGCATCATGAAAATTTTTCAGCAGATCAATAAGAGCGGCACTGCGATTTTGATGGCCACCCACAGCTACGGGCTGATCAGGAAATTTCCTACCCGCGTTTTAAAGTGCGAAGAAGGCAGCCTGTTGGATTCCCTCAAAGACCACTTTGAGTTGAATCCTGAAGTGTAGCACACAACTCCCCTTGATGGTTAGATGTTCTCCGAGGGTTCTTTGCCTTTTCCCGTTGAATCCAACTTCTTCAATTGCAGGTTTAGCAAGTCGATGCGAACCAACAAATTAAGTACCAGGGCATCCTTCACATCTTGCGTGGGTCGCCTTTTCATCTCTTCCTTCAGCACCTGATACATGGCCTCCAACTTCTGTAAATTTTGTGTCACCTCATCACCGGCCTCTCCCCTTTCGCGCTGAAACTGCGACACCATCTCAGCCTTTTCATTGATTTGGTCATTGTAGAACACATCCAAATCCTTAAAATCCGCAGACAACGTGCCCGCTCCCAGCACGGGCCTCGATTGCTGTATGCCCAGCAGGTATGCACATAATCCAAACAACATGATGGCAGCCGCACGCCATACGCCTACCGCATTCCACCAACTTCGTTTTCCTGTAGCAAGCGATGATTCAATTTTAGCCCACGTTCCTTCGCGGGGTGTCTTGTGGTCAAACTGGCTGCGGTTGGCATTCACAAAATCCTGCAATGCATCCTTCATACGGTTAACTTTAAGTTGATTTAAATTCCGTTTCTAGCAACTCTTTCAATTTCTTTTTCGACCGGTTAAACTGTGATTTGGAGGTAGACTCTGAGATACCCAAAATGTGGGCAATCTCACTATGGTCATATCCCTCAAGCAAATACAGCGACAGCACCGAGCGATAACCATCAGGGAGCGCAGCCATGGCAGCCCTCACCTTCTCTACCGAAAACGGAAACCCTTCAAACGGATCGGGCTCCGGTTCGTCTTTTACATCCCAATGTTCGTGGTCGGGCAGTCGCTCTGTTCTGCGCTTGTGCAAAACGCTGATTGCCTTATTTACCACAATCCGCTTGAGCCATGCCCCAAAAGGCGATTCTTGCCGGTAGCTTTGCAGATGATGGAAGGCACTGATAAAGGACTCTTGCAGCACATCGTCCGCCTCATCTTCGTTGTTTACGATGCGATAGGCCACGTTATACATGGCGCGACTGTACAATCGGTACAACTCGTAATATGACTGCCGATCGCCCCTAAGGCAGGCATCTATCAACTGCTGATGTACGTTGACCACCGGTGAATCCAAAAGATTAGTTACCTGTGCCAATGACATGGCTCGCGGGCAAAGGTTGCATGGGTGTGGTTGTTGGTTGAACGGGGTAGTGAGCGTGCTGATCGTCAATTGTGTTTTGAGCAACCACCAACCTTGAAATACTACCGTTTGATTCGATTTTTCGAAGGCGCCACACACACAGCTCAAAACGATCAACCGTTGCGGGCTACAAACAACAAATATCGATTAACCAAAAACGATCAACCATTACTTGCACTTCGCCAGCCCTTCTTTTGCCAATACAAAATCGGGGGCAACGGCCAAGGTTTGGTCAAAGAATTTCTTGGCGTTGATCTTGTCGCCTTGGTCTAGTGCCAACATACCTTTTAGGTTCAGCACGGCAACTCTCATCGAATAGTCCTTTGGCTTACCATCAGCACCATTGAATTGCACTTTATTGTTGTCGATTTCTTTGTTCGCCAAAAGAATATCGGCCGATGCACCGGACTCACCATACCGCTTTAAACGGTATTGCAAGAATGCCATCTTGTACATTACACCCATGTTGGTGGTAAGCAAATACAAGCTCTCGTATTTTTGAATGGCTTTGTCCAGCACACCTAGGTCTTCCAAACCAGCGGCATTTATTTCCAAAGCCGTTGTGTTTTTAGGATTGCGTACCAACAATTCGTTTGATACCAACACGGCACTGGCCGACTTACGATTTTGATAATAGAAAACTGCCAAATCAAAAATTAATGAATCGTTTTGTGGATTGCGGATGATCAAATCATAGAGTGCGTCCTTTGCCACATCGTAATCGTTCCATTGCACAGCCGCAGCATATTTTCTGGCAAAGTGCTCCGTGAGCACATCGCGCGGAGCGAGTGAATCAACTTTGGCCGATTCAGGCTTTTTTGCTTCGGTCGGTGCCGTAGCAGGTGGTGTAGCAGGCTTTGCCTCTTCGCCCTTTTTCTTCTTCTGCGCAAATGCGGATACAGAAACACAAACCAGTAGTAGCAATAACAAACTTCTCATAGTGATGTAGATGGGTGGGTTATAGATTTAGTTTTAATGGTTAATCCTTGTTTGGATGCCAGCGTCACCAGAAAAGCATAAGCCTCTGCGCGGTCGTTTCTGATTTCGCCCTCCAAGATAGCTTCTTTGATCTGATCTTTTAAATCGCCCACGATTTTACTGGGCGGCAACTCGAACCATTCCATGATTTCATTGCCCGAAATGGGCGGCTGAAACTGGCGCACGTGATCTTTGGCTTCCACGTCTACCATTTTCTGTTCTACCTTCTCAAAATTGCGCAGGTATTTGGTTACTTTCTCCGCATTTTTTGAGGTGATGTCTGCCCGGCACAACTTCATGAGGGCATCAGTATCATCGCCCGCCTCAAATAGCAAACGCCTGACGGCCGAATCTGTGACCTCTTTTGATAGTGCTATTGGCCGCAGGTGTAGTTTCACCAACTTCTGCACGAATTGCATCTTGTCGTTGAGCGGCAGCTTTAGCCTTTTGAAAATACCCGGCACCATGCGCGCGCCCCTGTCTTCATGACCGTGAAACGTCCACCCGACTTCTTTATCAAAGCGCTTGGTGGCGGGCTTGGCGATGTCGTGCAGAATAGCAGCCCAACGCAGCCAAAGGTCGTCAGACATTTGCGATACATTGTCTAACACTTGTAGCGTATGGTAGAAGTTGTCTTTGTGGGCTTTGTTATCCTGGTATTCTACCCCGTGCAGTGCCACCATTTCGGGGAAGAATTCTTTTAACAAACCACTTTGAAACAGCAGCTTGAAGCCGTAGGATGGCACAGGCGACAAAATGATTTTGTTCAGCTCATCGATCACCCGCTCCATCGATACGATGTTGATGCGGTCGTTATTCTTGTGGATGGAGGCAAATGTATCGGCCTCAATATCGAAGTTCAGCTGAGCCGCAAAACGAATGGCACGCATCATGCGCAGCGGATCGTCTGAAAATGTAATGTCGGGGTTGAGCGGGGTTTGGATGATTTTTTCTTTCAGGTGTTGCACCCCGCCAAACGGATCAATCAACTCACCAAAGTTGCCGGCATTCAGGCTGATGGCCAGCGCGTTGATGGTAAAGTCCCTGCGGTTTTGGTCGTCTTCCAGTGTGCCGTCTTCCACAATTGGCTTGCGCGATTCGCTGCGGTATGACTCTTTGCGCGCACCGACAAACTCCAACTCAAAATTACCGTGCTGAATATGCGCGGTGCCAAAGTTTTTGAAAACGGAGACCTGTTTCTCTTTCAAGAGTTTGGCAGTCTCTTCTGCGAGGGCAATGCCACTGCCTACACACACAAAGTCGATGTCTTTGCAGGGGCGCTTGAGGAGCAGGTCGCGCACAAAGCCCCCCACTACATAGGCCTGCACGCCCACGGTGCCCGCAGCCTTTGCCACGGTGGCAATTAGGGGGTTCTCGTTCAATGTTGTAGCAAGATTAGAAGCCATGTGCAGGTGTAAAGCTCAAAAGTACAAGGTGGGGTGGAATAAACCCAGATGACGGTATGAGAATGCATCGTCAGTATGCCGGAAGATATTGATGCTGAGCATAATGATGATACGCCACAAGCTGACCATCAAGATCATCCGCAATGAGTTTTCAATTTTCTTTCGATTCTGGCGGTGCAGCTAGTTCCAGAACCCGGCTTTGCTGTTAAACGAGGGGCATGGTATGAGGCGGTTGCGCCTTTTAACACCTTTACGCAGGGGCTTGGCCTCAAATTCGTACATGAGCGAGATTTCGTGAGCGCCACCCGAAGCTGTTGACAACTGCGAGGTAGTAAAATCATAGCTGTAGCCCACGGTCAGATTTTTGAGGTAAATACCCATCGTAAATATCATGGCATCTTGCTGCATCAATCCGATGACGGATTTATCAAACGGCTTGCCGCGATACCACACCCCTACCGACACGGGGTCGATGTGATAATTCACACCTAAATCCAACTGCGAAGACGGCCCCTGAATCCGGTACACAAAAGACGGTGTAAGGTACGATGCCCTTGCAACAGTTCGGATTCCTTTGTTCAATGTGATTCGTCCACCACCGTGAAAAACCATCTTCATGGGAAGCCGTGCTTCACCATTTAATATTGAAAGATTTGGGGTATTGATGTGGCTGAATGCAGACCCAAAAAACAACGCTTTGCTGTACAGCACAAAGCCAGCGGCAAAATCGAAATACTGCGTGTTGCCCAGCCGCTGCAAAGCCGGGTCTAGTGGCGCCCCGTTAAACTCCAACCCATCGCCCAATGTTATTTTTGAGCGGTCAAGGCCATTGATACCATACCCAAAACTCAAACCGGGTGAAAAAACCAGTTTCTCGTTCAATCGCACTTTATAGCTGTAGTTGAGGCTTACCGTAGTGGTGCGCCACCCGGCAGATCCAAGTTTGTCGGTGGATGCCAGAATCCCGAAGCCACTGCGCAACTCATCAACCCAAATGTCATAACTGGCCGAAAACGTAGAGAAAGCTTGGGGCAAATTGGGCCATTGAACGCGATGAATGAATGTAGCTCGCTGCTGGTTGGTAATGCCGGTAAATCCTGGGTTCAAATAGAGAGGCGACTGGTAGTATTGCGAGAATTGCGGGTCTTGCCCGCAAACAGTCAACACCGCACTCACCCAAACGAAAAAGAAAAAAATGGCTCGCTGCATCATGCCCTTAAAGATAATGATTTATCGGATCAACGTAATATCTCCCACCTGTGTGGTGCGTTGCGCATTGGAGAACCGTACTGTGAGTTTGTAAACATACACCCCTGCCGGCATAATCTTTCCATTTTGATCATACCCGTCCCAACCTCTGGTGGAACTATTGCTCTCGAACAACATATTGCCCCAGCGGTCAAATACCTGCAGGTTGTATGCATCCGGCTCATCAGCAACTCCGCGTACAATCGGCAGGAAGACGTCATTGAAAGTTCCATTCCCACCGCGTCCATCGGGGCTTGGCCCATTGGGATTGGGCGTAAACGCATTGGGTATGCGTGATTGTCCGCCAACTTTAGCGGTTACTTGCCTCACCAATGTATCGCGGCAAATCACATTGTTTCCATGGTCAAAAGAGGCAATCAGCGTTACATCGTACTTACCCTCCACTTTATAGGTATACACCGGCTCCTTCAATATAGAGGTGCTGCCGTCTCCAAAATCCCAATCATACGTATTGGCACCATCGCTAAAATTGTAAATCGTCATTTCGGTATCAGGTACAAACACCACATCCGGGCGAAGGTCAAAAGAAGCCAGTGGCTTATCATAAATCTTCACATCGCGGAGAGAGGCGCTTCTTTCTTGATTTGTAGAAGGCAATGAGGTGCGATAAGAAATCGTATACTCACCAGGGGCAGCAATCTTGAACTCCCCCGGGTTCGCAGCATTTGAAGTAAAGGAAGCGCCCGTCTTCTTGTTGAGCACGCGCCATTCGTGCACAAATCCTGTACCAACTACATTCACCAGTTTGATGGTTGAAGGAAAGCATGACTCAACAGGCGTTACATCAAAGCTTGCCTGCAAAGGCGGCAACACAATGGTGATTGTCTTTCGGGATTCGAAAGAACACGAGACACCCGCTGCCTCTGCAGCCACGTTGGTGATCAAAAGTGAGACCTCCTTTGGACCGGGTGATAGATACACCACCGGCAACGGACCCAACGCGGTTTGCGTGAGCGCGTTGGGAGTGGCATCACCTAAGTTACCAAAAGTCCAATCATATCTGAAGAGCGACACATCAAACGGTGTAGAAGTGTTTGAATAGGTAACAGTGGCGGAACCCGCGTTGAATGGCGGAACAACACCTTCGTTGAATGAGGCAGTGGCGCCTTTATAGACATTTACTGGGGTAACTACATCCAATGCAGCGCAGTTGCCATTGTTTGCCTGATAAACAATTTCGATAGGCTGAGGATTATTTATTCCCACATTGGTGAGTGTGTAATTAACAGAGGATGTGGTACGCACATCGTTTTGGGCGGTAGATCCAGCCAATCTCCAGAACCAGCGATGACTTGTAACACCTAAACTTTGGTTGGTCATGGTCACCGATTCGCCACTACATAGGTTCATTTTATCGGGATTTACATTAGTGATGATTTTTGGATAGACCGTCACCGTTTGAGTTGTGTTCTTGGCACACCCATTGAACGGGTAGATGGCAGGGTCCAATTGCACAAACAGGTTTGCATTATATGCCTGTTCGCGGGTTGTGCTCTCATTTGTGAAAGTATGTTGGATGGTGCTCCCGGGGGCTGTCACCGTAAACACGCTTTCAACAATATCTGCTGAACCATCTCGCCATTGCCAGGTGTACCGAGGCCCAACACCCGGGGCAATTTGCGCAACCTGATTGTAAGTGAAACTTGCAGGATAAGGACCACATGCTTTGGCGGGCGTTGTTAAAACGAATGTTGCATCTACATCATTTACAGTCACCACCGTTGGCGCAGCAGTGATATTCACCGTACAACCGAATGCATCTTGCACTGACACCAGTGTGTAGGTTGTGGTTGCTTGAAGATTGCTGATGGGTATCACCTTGAAGTTACCCGCCTTGGTTTCTGTTACATTTGTGGTGGTGGTGCCGTCATTTTTTGAATACACAAAGTTGAAAGGAGCCTGGCCTTTGATCTCAACGATCAGGATGTCGCTGCCTCTGCCCTTACACATAAATACGGGGCTGTTGGTAAAGCTTGCCTTCACCTCAGGTGCCACCGTCACCACAATAATCTTTTGATCTCCTTCGCATTGGTTTGCCGTTGCTCCGGGGCCAAATGATCGGATAGTGTAAGTAATAATCGCTTGTGTGTCCGTGGTATTTACCAAAGGTTGGCTAATGCCGGTAGATGGCCCGGGAGTCGTCTGCTGCACAATGCCTGGCAACGCACTTGGGTTATCTACCGTCCAGCTGTAGTTTGCACCTGTAACATTGCTCTGCAATGGTATGGTGAGTGTGTTGCCATGGCATATTGTGTATGCGTTGGGCAATTGCAATATCTTCGGCTTCGGGTTCACCACCACAGGAATCACCAACGGAGCGCCATTACAATTGTTGGCCCGTGGCGTAACCGTGTAGTTGACCGTTACGGGGACATCACTATTAGCCACGGTTGGCGTTGCCGAGTTGTAGAATAGCGTTTGGAATATCAGGTTCCCCGATCCGTTCGCTGCGCCTGAAATCACAGCCGGTGCGGCCACCGTATAGTTGCAAATGGTGTTGTCCACGTCCGGGGTAAGGGTAATGTTAATAAAATCACTGCTGCAAATCGGTACCTGCGAAGAGGCCGCAACAGTAGGGGTCGGGTTAACGGTGAGTAACACGGTGATGTCATCACTCGCACACCCCAAACCACCCGCTACAGATGCTCTGAATGTGTAGGTAACGGTTTGAGAAAGCGTGGTGGGGTTATCCCATACATCGCCAATCGGGTCCCCGGGCAGGTAGGTTGTCTTAGGTGGAGACGTCAATGTCATGCCTCCTGTGGCTACCGCACTCACTTTTGTGAGCTCAATTGTGCCGGCACTCGGCACCGTGGGTGACGCCAACGTCATTGTTGTTGCTACGCCTTCACATACCGTTTGTGTGGCTGGTGTAATAGACAAGCGTGGCTTGGGGTCGATATTGACTAACACATCAACAAAGGTACCCGAGCACCCTGCACCGCCCTTCGCGCCATTTGCAACAGGTGTAATACGGTAGCGAATGGTGGCAAAGTTATCGGAGTTATTCACCAATTGATCCTGAATGAAAGCTCCTTCGGGTATGCTGCTCAGCGAGGGCACAAATCCAGTTACACCGGTGCCAGCGGTAATGGAAGCAACGTAGCTGAACGTCACCAACCCACTTGACGGTTTGGTGGGCGACTTCAGCTCAATGTTGGTTTTTGCGCCACTGCAAATCGCAGCCAAAGTGTTAATAGGTGTACCCACAATATTGGGCTCAACGGTAAGAACGATGTCGCGCTGGGGTCCGCGGCAATTGGCAGCAGACACAGGCTCAATCCGATAGGTCACCGTGAGGTCGTCATTGGTCGGGTTCTGAAACTGATCGCTTTGAATTTCATTCGCCAACACGCCATTGCGGGCACCGGAATTCCCTGCCGTTTGTGTAAGGCCGGGAGATATTGTAACACTGATGATGTTGTAAGTAGCTGCAGTCACGCTGGTCGCAGCACTGGCGAACACGATTCCCCCTGCCTCGTTATGACAGACCGTTCGATCCAAACCGGTTTGCACAGCCGGAGCAGGGTTCACGGTGAACACTACTGTTTGGTCGCTACCCCTGCACCCTGCCGCGATGGGCACGATCGTGTAGGTTACGTTGAGTGAACCGCTGGTTGTGTTGGTAAATGTATCTCCCGCGAGGAAATTGGATGTGGTGAACAATCCGAGGCCCACATTGCTGCCACCTGCTACCAGGGCAGACGCCTTGGCAATGGCCTTCAGTTCATACTGCGAAATAGCCACTGATCCGGTAGCCGGACTCAGAACAATGCCGGAGGGAACATCACTACATAATGTGCCAGTGCCCGGCACCAAAGTAGGCTCGGGGTTAATGGTCACATTGATGAGTTCAGATTGGCCTTGGCAGCCCTGTAAAGAAATACCCCGAACATCATACACAACAACCACAGGGGCGGAAGTAAGATTGGTGTAACGATCGTTGCGGATCATGTTGGTGCCGCCCGTGCTACCAACAACGGTATTGGCCGGATTTGCAGAGATTGTACCCGGCACCGTCACACCAACAAGTCGATACGAATCGGCAGCCGCAGACGTGCCGTTCGTACTAAGAATGATGCCGGAATTTTCGCGACTACACACCGCGATATCGAGATTTGGATTCACTACCGGCTCTGGGTTTACAGTGACGGTGATGTTAAACGGATCACCCAAACATGCATTTGCTGCTACCGGCACAACCTGATAAACCACCTTAAGCGGTGTTGCCGAAACGTTCGAAAACACATCGTTGCGAATCGCATTGGCAGGCCGACCGGATCCTGTAGTAGGTGTACCAATAAGGCCTACATCCTGGCTTACCAAAGTGATATTGTAGCTGGCCGCGGCCACCGACACTCCGTTGGTATTGAGTACGACATTCGTAATATTGGTGCTCACTGCATTTGTACTGCAAATTGCAGCGGGCGTTGCCAACGAGGCATTCATCACCGGCTCTGGATTGATGGGCACGGTGATCGTAAACGCAGGGCCATCGCAACCTGTGCCGATCGCTTTCGGTGTAATTTCAAACTCAACATTCTTCACGGCATTTGACGTGTTCACATATTGCCCATCTGCGCCTACAATGTTTCCAGTATTCATCGGGCCAAAAACACCCAAATCATACCGCGCACGCCATGTAAATGTACTGGGCACAGCCGGTGTAATATGGTCTTGCGGGTTGAACGAAAAGGCGATACCTGAACATTGGGCCGGCCGCGTTGCTGAAACCCCGTTGGGCTTGGGCCCGATCACCACTTCGTAATCAAAGGTTGACACAGCCCCGCAATTCGGGAAGCTGGCGTTGAAAGCGCGGATCGTGTACTTTACCGTCACGGCCGATCCCGTGAGATTCACGTATGCATCTGTAATCGGAGCATTACTCTTGATTGTTCGGTTGGCTGGCAACGTTAATGCCCCCGCAGGGCTTTGCGAGATGTCGTAAGTAAACACTGATGAAACGCCATTGGTAATCTGGGTCTGAATGTCATGATTCAATACAGTATTACAATTGGGCGCTACCAATGTGTTGCCCACCGGTTCCGGTCGGTAAACTACTTTGAAGGTAAACGGAGTCCCCTGGCAACCTGCAGCACTAAACGGAGTAACCGTATAGGTTATCGTTACATTGTTACTGCTAAAGTTTGAAAATGCATCCGTAATGAGCGCTGAAGACCTAGTTGTGCGATCAAATGTGCCCGGGAAAAGCGCTGGCGTAAGGTCAACCCCCGAGCCATCACCGGCCAAAACAGCTGCCGTATATGTAAACTGACTCGCGATGCCATTGGTGATGAGGGTATTCAAATCAAAATTGATCGCACTTCCGCTGCAACGCTCTTCAGTGACCACAGAGCCAACGCGCACCGGTTGCGGTTGTACGGTTACCTGATACTGGAATGAACTTCCGGAACAGGTGCCACTTGTGCTGATGGGGGTAATTGTGTACGTGACAATGACATTTGCCCCCGAAAGGTTGATAAAATTACCGGAAATGGGACTATTGCTCGGTACTGTGCGATCCAAAGAGGTAGGCGTAGGGACTGCCGTTTCATTCGATGAACTGACTGTAAAAGTGAACTGGCTTGGGACTGAATTATTCAGGTCGATGTTGCTGCTCTGGATATTGTACGTAAACGCGGTGTTTGAGCAGATTACAAGATTGTCAGCCTGGCCCACCGGCTTGGGCCGCACCGTCACTTGCACCGTAAATGGATTGCCTGCACAGGTTCCGTTCGTAGGGGTAACAGTGTAAACAACGGTCTGGTTAGAACTTGATACGTTGGTGAGCACATCGGTGATGGTGGCACCTGATTGTAGGGTGATGCTTTCGCCACCCACGCTGCCATTGGCGGCAGCTACCCAACTAAATGTAGTGCCGGTGACGAGATTGTTTCCACCTGAACCGGTGTTGGCTACGTTGGCCGAAAGACTATAATTCACTGCTACATCACTGCAAATCACGGGGCTGCTGTCGGTAAACCCGAGCGGTTCCGGTCTTACCGTCACATCTACGGTGAACGGATCGCCCGTACACCCTGCCACCGTAGGTGTAATCGTATAGCGGACTACCTGCACAGCATTCGTCACATTGTTCAGAATGTCATTGATCACATTGCCACTTTGGGGCGTCAGGCTTTCGCCACTCACATTGGCGTTACTGGTAGCCACCCACGAATAAGTGATGCCGGTTACAAGATTGTTTCCCCCGGAGCCAGTGTTCGCCACATTGGCCGTGAGGTTATAGTTGAAGGCCACATCGCTGCACGTATTGGTGCTCGTATCGTTGAATCCTTTGGGCTCGGGTGACACGGTAACCGTGATGACAAAGGGATCACCGGAACAGTTGGCCGCACTAACTGGGGTGACAGTATACACCACATTCACCGCTGCGTTAGTGATATTGGTCCAACGGTCATCCGCAATTTCTGTTGCCGTTTTATTGGTTCCGGGCGAGGGTGTTCCGCCACTGAACGTCAGTCCGTTCGGGTTCACAGCAATGGTATATGATGCAGGTGGCACGGAAGTTCCCAACGTAGTAATGTTGATGCCAGCGGCTGCATCAGAACAGACAGTGACGCTGTTGACAATGCCAACAGGCTCCGGGTCAATAGTTGCGGTTACCGTGAATGCATTACCCCGGCATCCGCCTGCGCCCACGGCACTTACCGGAATGATGGTATACACTACATTCACAGGCAGTGCACCGGTATTTCGCCACGCATCATCGGCAATCACGTTGGCGGGCTGGCCGGTTGCATTTGCCGGAGACCCCGCACTGGCAGTAAGGCCGTTTGAGTTAAGGGTGATATCATAGGTGGCAGCGGCCACCGCGGTGCCTGCACTCAAGGTTACACCGAGTACCTGATCGCTGCAGCGCGTAACGGCAGAGGATGCCACCACCGGCTCAGGACGAATCTGTACCGTCACGGTAAACGAGTCACCGGCACAAGAGGCGGGACTTGCGCTCACCGGGGTAATCGTGTAGATTACGCTCACAGGCACCAGTGTGGTGTTTGTCCACTGGTCATCTGCCAGTTCATTTGCCAGCTTTCCGCTGCCGCTCGAATTCGTTCCCGCGCTTTGAGTCAGTCCGTTTGAATCCACAGAAATATTGTATGTCGCTGCGGCCACAGCGGTGCCCGCACTCAAGGTTACCCCCACTGCAGTGTCGCTGCAAATATTGTTGACCGTAGATGAAGCCACTACAGGCTCAGGATTCACAGAAACGGTGATCGTGAACGAATCGCCCTGGCAGGCAGCGGGTGTCGCGCTTACCGGTGTAATCGTATAAACAACGTTCACAGGACCGGTGGTTGTATTACGCCACATGTCATCAGCAAGTTCATTGGCCAACTTACCCGTGCCGCTGCTGGCAGTGCCCCCCGATAACGTGAGGCCCACGCCCGGTGCCACCGCGATGTTGTAGGTGGCAGCCGCCACAGAAAGACTGCTCGTTGTCAGCACCGTGCCTAGCGCTACGTCACTGCATACAGTCTGAGTGGAATTAGTGCCAACGGGTTTGGGGCGCACAGTAACCGTCACCGTAAACGAATCACCGGCACAAGCGGTTCCGCTGACCGGGGTAACCGTGTAGACCACATCTACCGGATTAAGCCCGGTGTTGCGCCATATGTCATCGGCCAGTTCATTCGCTGCTTTTCCTGAACCGGCTGACACCGTGCCAGAAACCTGAGTGAGACCATTGGCATTTGTAGCAATTGTATAGGTGGCCGCAGCCACAGACGTTGCATTTGTGGAGAGAGTCACGCCAACAGCCTGATCACTGCACCGTGTGACTGTACTCGCAATGCCTACAGGCTTCGGGTTGACAGTAATCGTCACGGTAAATTCACCACCCCTGCAACCGGTGGCACTGATCGGCACCAGTCGATAAACAACAGTTGCTGATGTGAGCCCGGTGTTGCGCCAGACATCATCAGCCAATTCATTGGCCGCTTTCGAAGTGCCTGCGCTCGGAGTGCCTCCCACCTGTGTCAGCGATGTAGGGTCAACAGTGATGTCATAACTGGTAGCCGCCACCGCAGACGCGTCTGTACTGACGATAACATTGACTGCTTCGTCACTGCATCGCGGAACAGAAACAGCGATACCGATCGGGGCAGGGTTAACGGTAACCGTTACGGTAAACGGATCGCCAGCGCAGCCATCGCTGCTGACAGGCGTTACCGTGTAGATCACATTCACCGCAGCCAAACTACGGTTTGTCCAACGGTCGTCACTTATTGCGGTGCTTGAAAGCCCGTTGCCATCGGCAGGGCCGCCTGCGCTCAATGTCAGGCCGTTGGGGTCTGTGGTGATGTTGTAAGATGCTGCCGCCACGGATGTAGCCACGGTAGTTAATGTCACGCCAGCGGGTGCATCGCTGCAAACCGTCACAGTCTGGTTGTTGCTTACCGGTTCCGGGTTCACCCGCACAGTTACGGTAAACACATCGCCTGCGCAGCCGCCCGCACTGAATGGGGTAATGGTGTAAATCACGTTGACGAACGCAGTACCGGTATTGCGCCACACATCGTCAGCAAGTTCGGTGAACAACTTACCTGACCCGCTGCTTGGGGTTCCCGCACTTTGCGTGATACCGTTGGGGTTCACAGAAATCGTGTAGGCGGCTGCTGCCACTGCCGTTGCCTGTGTGCTCAGGTTGTAGTTGAGCACTTCATCGCTGCAGCGCGTAATGGTGCCGGCCACACCCACCGGTTCAGGGTCCACGGTAACGGTTACAGTAAATGCGTTCCCTACACAACCGGATGCGCTCACCGGATGAATGGTGTACACCACATCGCGCGGAATCAAACCCGTATTCCGCCACTTATCGCCCACAATTTCATTCGCGAGTTTACCGGTGCCTGCAGAAGGCGTGCCCTCACTCAAAAACAACCCGTTATCGGTAACAGAGATGTTGAAGGTGGTAGCGGTGACCGCTGCCAGGCTGGTGGTCAACGTTACGTTCACAGCATCATCGCTGCACCTGCTGATGGCAAGGTTGCTGCCCACAGGTTCCGGGTTCACCGTTACGGTAACGGTTCTGGCCGTTCCAAGGCAACCATCAGCGCTTACCGGTGTTACCGTGTAAACAACGTTCACCGGGTTCAGAGTTGCATTTGTCCACGCATCATCCACGATTTCGTTGGATGCCTTACCGCTCCCATCTGAATTTGAACCTCCGCTTTGGATGAGGCCATTCGCCACTACGGCAATCGTCCAATTGGCGGCAGCAGCACCACCGGAGGTGGACAAGGTAATTCCGGTAACCACGTCACTGCATACAGTGGCAGTGGCGTTTGCTGAAACAGGTTCCGGATTAACGGGTACTGTTATTATGAAGGTATTTCCGGTACAAGTGCCATTTTTGGGGGTCACAGTATACACAACAGTTTGTTGAGTGGTGGTTTGGTTGCGGATGACATCCGAGATGATATTACCGGTTTGCGCCACTACACTTTCTCCGGTGACAGCCGGATTGTCTGCCGCCTGCCAGGTAAAAGTAGTGCCGCCTGTCAGATTATTTCCAAGCGTTACCACATTCGCCACGAGGTCGTAATTAACAGTGCCGTTGCTGCATACCGCTGGCAGGGTCGCATCTCCGCCCCTCGGCTCGGGGTTGACTGTAATGGTGATATTTTGAGTGCTGCCGCTGCAATTATCACCGCTGACAGGTGTTACTGCATATACCACGTTGATCGGGGCTGTTGTGGTATTTGTTAATAGATCATTGATATGAATTGTTCCCGCAGTGCCCATTACCACATTCGATCCTGCCTGCGCGGGACCGGCTCCATCGGGATCAGGCCAGTTGAACCGCGTGCCGATCGGCAGATTGAGGGGCGCAAGCTTGATTTCATACCCAACCTGCTCGCGGCTGCAAATGGCTTTTGACTGCCCTGCCACCAATACGGGAGCCGGATTGACGGTTACCACCAAATCCTGCGTGGCACCGGCACAGTTGTTGGGTGCGGGCCCCACTGGCGTGATGCGGTATGTAACCGTGGCCCCGAGACCAGACGTATTCACCAGCGTTTCGTTGATACCCGATACTGCCGAGGCGGAGTTCCCCACGGCCGTGCCGGTGACCAGGCCCGTGATCGAAATCACCTGCCAGTTGAAATTTGTCCCCGCAATCGAGGCCGTCAACGTACGCACAGCGGAAACATTTTGCCCGCTGCAGAGGGTGGCCGTGGGCAGAGAAGTCACGGTTGGCCTGGTAACAGTCGTTACCGATAAAAGGTCAGATGCCGGAGATGTACAGCCCGAGCCGCTGGAGTGAATTACCCCCACGTTGCCCGAGAACGTGCTCATTTGAACCGTAACCGTTGGAAGCGTTACCGGCAAAGAAGTGATGGTTGCCCCCGGAGGCACCGACCAGGAATAGCTTCCGGCTAATGGATTGGAAATTGAGAACACTACCCCTGACTGGTTCTCGCAGACAGCAGCTGGGCCAACAATAATTGGCTTGGGGGGCGATGCTTCGACCACGACATTGGTGGTGATGGTTCGCTGAAAACAGCCGGTTCCCAGCGTTTCACGGACCGTGATCGGAATGCCGGTAGCTGTGTACAGCGAGTTGACTGAGAGCAATTCCCATGATGCCGGACTGGACGCGGGGTCATTGTTCGTGTTGTTATTCACGCGGCTGCGGTAGCGGGATCCGGAGCGCGCCACAATTTCGTTCACAGAGTAACTTTCGGTTGACACCCAGCCCGGTGGATTCGTGGAATTTGGCAAACGAAGAATGATGAAAAACCCGGTCGTGCCTGTCAGCAGCGTAAACTCGTTGGCGTACGATACACCCGGTACCGTCCACTGGTACGTGGATCCCGGATTCAAGCTTTGGTTGATTTGAAGGAGAACCAGGTTGCTGCTCGCACATACCGAATAAGAAGCTCCGAGAACCGTTCCGATCCCGTCCGTGATTTGGTTGTCAGACGGCCGCGGTTGATAGTTGAGCGTGAGTGTCGTTGAGCGGGAGCATTGGGGTGTGGTCGGGCTTGCGGTATCGATCACTTTGGCATACAAGGTCGTGCTCGTAGCAATAAAATAATTCTGTTCTGCACCGATGGCCGCACCAGGTGGTATCAAAATAGTGAGGCCACTGTCTGTATACCACTCTACATCACGGCTGGCCGCCCCAGCGGTGATGGCATTCTCATAGGAGGTCAGGTTGATGCTGACCGACTGGTTTGTGCCGGGGGGGAAGTCTTCGCAAATCTGGGCTGTTTGGGCATTGACCACCGGCAGCGTGCGAACAGTAAAGGTGATGGTGCCATCGGAAGTACAGTTTGTTACTGTATTTCGTACGCGTGTAAATCGAACAAGTCCGTTGGTAACGGTTATTGGTGCAGTAATCTCCGTGCCGGGTGTACGCGCAGAAGTTGGAAAATAGGCTACGGCAGTATTGGGTGGTGTCGTTCCGCCCATCACCTGGGTGTCATAGGCAGACAGGGTTACATTGGCCGTTGAGGAGGAACCGAACGTGTCTTCGCAAAGTGTTGGCGTAACGTTGGCTACCGTGGGCAACGGATAACGCTCAAGGGTTACCGTGCTGGATGTATTCGAGCACACCCCAAAGCGGGAATTGATGATCCACGTGAGCGTATTTACCCCAACCGGCAGGTTTGTTACGGTAGTATTACGCACGTTTGGATCGGTGATGGTGGGCGCCCCCGCGTTGGCCATTACAATGTCGTCAAACCGGTAGGTTTCGTCCGCTGCACTGTTGTTAGCCCGTATCACCAACTGGATACTGGTGGTCACATTTAGTCCGGTTGCAGTAGCAGTCACCGTGCCCGTGATATTCCCGTTCTGATTGCCATTGGTCAGTGCCACTTCGGCACCACCGTTCAACCGATAGAACACACGCAGGTAGTCGCCCGCCTCGTGGGTTGCCGTACTGGAAAGAGCAACTGAGATGTTTAAGCTGGAGAATGTACCCGTGATCAACGGGCTGCGCCAAACCACCTCAGCACCGCCCGTACCGGACCCATCCACATTGGTTGCCTCAAATCGGTTCGTTTGAACATTGAAACTCCCCTGTCCTCCGGCAAAAACTCCCGGAGCAGACGTGTCAATCGACCAGCCGTTCAGGGCAGCAGAGGTTGCGGTGCCGTTGGCGTAAGCTGAGAAATTTTGAAGGTACGCGATTCCCGGCACCGACCAGGTACCCAGTTCGCCACCCATAGTATTGGGGGTATTGCCTGCCAGTGTAAATGTGCCGGTGCAATTCTGTTGCGCGGGGCCTGCTGCTGCCACCGTGGGCGTAACATCCTGCGTATGCTGAACCGGC
>DHLV01000036.1:0-8615 GCA_002405445.1 Flammeovirgaceae bacterium UBA4659
CGCAACAATGAAGAGTTCTTGATTTCGATGAATGGGTAGCTGATTTGCTAATTCGGTGATGAGTTTAATTCGGTGATGGAAATCATCGAATCAATAAATCAACGAATCATCGAATTACTTGCGTTCATGAAAAGCCCCTTTGTATTCGGGGTCTTCGCGTTTGCGCTGGCGGTCTATTTCTCGTGCCATTTCTTGTTTTTCTTCAAATGGCGTTTCTGCTATTTCAATATCGGCCGGCAATTCTTTTACAGGAATTTGCTCGCGAATGATTTTTTCAATTTGCTTGATGTGATACGTTTCTGCTTTCGTAGCAAACGTAATGGCTTTACCACTTTGAAACGCGCGGCCCGTTCGGCCGATTCGGTGAACGTAATCTTCGTACACAATCGGAACATCAAAGTTGATTACATGTGATACATTCACAACATCAATTCCCCGCGAAGCCACATCGGTGGCAACGAGTATTCTAAGGTTCCCCTCTTTAAATTCGTTCATCGAATTGATGCGCGTGTTCTGCCCTTTATTGGAATGAACAACTTTCACTGGCCCCATACCCTTTCGGGCGAGGTATTTGAAAATGTTATCGGCAACCTCTTTCGTGCGCGTAAAAATCATCACGCGCGAAAATTCTATCTGATCGATTAAAAGTCTCTCTAAGAAATTGATTTTGGTGCGCAGGTTGGGTATGTGATATAGTTCTTGCTCCACCTTTTTTGCCACGGTGGCTTGTGGCGTCACCTCCACACGAACGGGGAACTCAATAAACTCTTCTGCCAAGCGCTCTACCTTTACAGGATAGGTGGCTGAAAAGAGTAGATTTTGACGCTTGTTCGGAATCACTTCAAATATCTTCCGCAACTGCGGCATAAATCCCATATCCATCATACGGTCGGCCTCGTCCAGCACCAGGGTTTTGATTTGTTTGGTGATGATTTCTTTGCGGAGGTACAGGTCCATAAATCGTCCGGGGGTAGCGATGAGAATGTCAACACCATTCTGAATGTTTTCAATCTGTGATTTAGGACCAATACCGCCATAGATCGAAACAATGCGCAAGTCTGTATACTTTGCCAGTGTTGCGGTGTGCGTTGCAACCTGCACCACCAACTCTTTGGTGGGCACCAAAATCAAAATCCGCGGATCTTTACCTTGGGCAAATTTTGTTTTCATCAAAATAGGTAGCAAGTAGGCCGCGGTTTTGCCGGTGCCGGTTTGTGCAATGCCAATGATTTGCTGGCCTCCCATAATCAATGGTATGCACTTTTGTTGCACTTCCGTAGGCGATTCGAACCCCGCCTCGGCTACGGCATCGAGCAATTGTTTATTCAGTTTAAAGTCTTGCCATTGCATGGGTATCGCTTTATCTTTACAAGGTAATGAAGTCTACCTTAATCACGAATGCAAAAATAGTCAACGAAGGCAAGGTCTTTGAAGGCGATGTGCTCATTAAAGGTCCATTTATTGAAAAAGTAGGTGGTGACCTGCAAAACCAAAATGTTTCTCAAGTAGTGGATGCGCGGGGTCATTGGCTGTTGCCAGGTGCCATTGATGACCAAGTGCACTTTCGTGAACCGGGGCTCACACATAAAGGTACCATCTATACTGAATCGCGGGCTGCCGTGGCAGGTGGCGTTACTAGTTTTATGGAAATGCCGAATACCAACCCACCCGCCTTCACGCAGGCGTTGTTGGCAGATAAATATCAAATTGCTTCGCGCGATTCGCTCGCGAACTATTCCTTTTTCATGGGCACTTCGAACGATAACCTGGAAGAAGTACTAAAGACGGATATCAAAACTGTGTGTGGGTTAAAAATATTCATGGGCTCGTCTACCGGTAATTTATTGGTAGATGACCCGAAAGTATTAGAATCGGTTTTTTCGAGGTTCCCATCTATAATTGCCACGCATTGCGAAGATGAACCTACCATTCGGAAAAATCTGGCTGACTACAAAGAAAAGTACGGAGACAACTGTCCGGTGGCGTATCATCCTTTGATTCGGAATGAAGACGCATGTTATAAGTCGTCATCATTTGCAATTGGTTTGGCGAAGAAGCACGGCACGCGTCTGCACATACTACATATCTCAACCGCCAAAGAAACCTACTTGTTTGATAATACGCTGCCGCTGGAGAAGAAGAAAATTACTACAGAGGCATGCATCCACCATCTGTGGTTTAATGATGCAGACTATGCCCGATTAGGCATGAACATCAAGTGGAACCCTGCCATCAAAAAAGCAAGTGACCAGTCCCAAATATTGAAAGCCTTGTTGGACAACCGTATTGATGTGATTGCGACCGATCATGCTCCCCATACCATAGAAGAAAAGCAACAGGGTTATTTTCAGGCACCCTCGGGCGGGCCGTTGGTTCAACATAGCATCGTAGCGATGTTAGAAATGCAGCGGCAAGGGAAGATTACGCTGGAGCAGGTAGTGCAGAAAATGAGCCACAACGTGGCCATTCTTTTTCAAATCGACAGGCGGGGCTTCATCCGCGAGGGGTATTATGCCGACCTCGTGCTAGTGAACCCGAATCAGCCATGGACCGTGAAGAAGGAAAACATTTTGGCCAAGTGTGGATGGTCACCTTTTGAGGGTCAAACCTTTCATTCAGCCGTTTCGCATACATGGATCTCAGGTCATTTGGCGTATGCAGAGGGGAAATTTAACGAGTCAAAAATGGGAGAACGGATGGCGTTTAACCGGGATTGATTTCCGTTTTGGATTTTCGGGTAAGCTACCTACCTTTGCGTTCCCAATCGCGTTTGCGGTGGGATTTTTGGTGAGCGTAGTTCAGTTGGTTAGAACATCAGATTGTGATTCTGAGGGTCGTGGGTTCGAGTCCCATCGCCCACCCGTAAAATGAAAACCCCGCGAGAGTGGGGTTTTTTACTACCATGAGTTTTTACGTTTACATCCTTGTTTCAGAGTTTGACCAATCGTTCTATATAGGCCAAACCGCCAGTCTTTCGGATAGGCTTGAGCGGCACAATGCTGGTTTCGAAAAATATACTTCCAAGAAACGCCCTTGGAAATTGCTTTGGTCAGCCGAAGTGTGCAGCCGCTCGGAAGCAATGAAGCTTGAAAGAAAAATCAAGAATTTTAAATCGAGAAAAAGAATCCAACAGTTTATCGAAGCAAATCACTCTGGTTAAAATTAGTAAAACGCTTGGCTGAGCAAAACGGTGTTTCAGTTTTCGTATTCAAGTGCCGTTTCGCGCTGCGCGAAACGAGCATGCTCGAGCCATAGGCTCGGCATCCCATCGCCCACCCGTAAAATGAAAACCCCGCGAGGGCGGGGTTCTTTTTATTGATGATTTTGCAACGAGTTGGTATCAACAGACCGCGGGCTACTTCTTCTTATCAATAATCGCCTTCATCTGTTTGTTCATCAGCACCGGGTTGATGGCATCGATACCGGATTTTAGCGTGGTCTCAAGTTTTGCGAGGTGGCCATCGAGTTCTTTGCTGAGTTCGTCAAAAACTTTGTACGCACCAGTGGTGGGTTTGGCATCGCCCGTTTCCAAACTGCGCCTCAAGGCCGAGAGTCGATTACCGAGTTTGATTGGGAAATTAAGCGGGTCTTGGCCGCTGCGGTTTTTAGTTTGATACAAATCTTCTTCGATGGCAGTTATCTTGGCAATCAAGTCTTTTGCCGAGGCGGAGAAAGCAGGGTCGTTTACTTCTTTAGCACGTTCTTCAATTTGCTTTTTCAAATCGCGAATGCGGATGACCGCTTCGTTGGCAGCCGACTCGCGGTCGCGGATTTTGATGGCCAAGTCAAACGTCTCTTTCAAATCTGCTTCGCTCACACCCTTCAGGTTTGGATTCATCTTGACCGTAAACGGATACGTTTGTGTGTAGCTTCCTGCCTTGATGCGCACTTGATATTTTCCTGTTGGTGCCTTTGGTCCGTTTTGCGGACGCGCTCCCCAAATGATGATGCCATCAAAAATGGTAGCTCCTTCGTAGCGACCGTTCCACCGGAAGGTGTTCAATCCCGCAGCAGCGGTTGGCTTACTATCGCCACCGCCCCAGAAGTCTCCTTCCGTTGGTTTCTCTTCTGTTTTTGTGCCAGAATACTTGCGCACTAGATTTCCGTTCGCATCTAAAATCTCAAGCTTCACCGTGTCGACTTTTTCTTTTAAGTAGTATTGAAACGTGGCATCATACACACCGCGGATCGCATCACTCGGTTGAAACAGAATTGCATTTTGCTTCATCAACTCTGGCGTGAGTTGCCGCAGCGGATTGATGTCATCCAAAATCCAAAACCCACGACCGTGCGTACCCAGCACCACATCATCATTCTTCACCACCAAATCGCGAATGGGTGTATCGGGTAAATTCAATTGAAGGGGTTGCCAATGATCACCAGCATTGAACGATACATACGCTCCATGCTCTGTGCCTAAAAACAAAAGTCCGGGACGCACATGGTCTTCACGTATTGATCTGGAGAAATGCCCATCTTTAATTCCGGTTATGATCTTCGTCCATGTCTTTCCATAATCAGTCGTTCTGAAGACATAAGGCTGACGATCATCTACCTGATACCGAAATGCTGCCACGTAAGCTGTACCTGCTTTGTGTCGCGACTCATCGATGATGGCAACTACAGAATTTTTTGGTAAATCCTTTGGTGTAATATTCGCCCAGTTTTTTCCGCCATCACGTGTGATGTTTATCTTTCCATCGTCACTTCCTGCCCAAATCGTATTCACATCATGAAACGAAGGAGAAAGTGCAAATACAGTCGCATAAATTTCCGGGCCGTTCATGTCGCGTGTGATTTCGCCTCCGGATATTCCCAATGTCTCAGGGTCGGCATACGTTAAGTCAGGAGAAATTTTTTCCCAGCTCTGCCCGTCATCGGTTGTTTTCCACACGTGCTGCGAGCACGTGTACAAAATTTTTGAGTCTCTTGGAGAGAAGACGATGGGATACGTCCACTGCCACCGCTCAGACAACGAGCTGGCCGGCTCGCCTGAGAAGAATCTTGGGTACACTTGTATGTCACGAATTTGCCCGGTGCTCACATCTTTGCGCGTGAGCAACGCTCCCTGACTTCCGGCATAGTAGATGTTTGGATTATCGGGATGCGAGGTGATGTAACCACTCTCGCCACCGCCTACATCATAACCCCATTCGCCCAGCACATTCATGTGATTCCAACCTTCGCTGGGGATGGCAATCGTAGAATTATCTTGCTGCGCGCCTGCCACATGATACGGCACGTGATTGGTGGTAGTGACATGGTAAAATTGTGTGGTGATGTAATCTTCGTCCGTCCAACTCTTGCCACCATTCACGGATACACAACCGCCACCATCATTTGAAGTAATCATTCGCAGCGCATTGTTCGGGTCAATCCACAAGTCGTGGTTGTCGCCATGCGGCACTTTTATTTCGGTATCGAACTTTACACCGCCATCGGTTGACTTCCAAAAATCTACATTCAAACAATAGACCGTTTCGCGGTCGAGCGGGTCGGCATAAATTCTGGAATAATAAAAAGCCCGCTGCCTGAGTTTTCGTTCATCATTTGTTTTCTTCCAGGTTGCACCCGCATCATCGCTGCGATACACGCCACCATCGTTCGCCTCTACAATTGCCCACAATCTTTTATTATCGGCAGGCGAAACCGTGATGCCAATTTTTCCAATCGGCCCTGCTGGCATGCCCGGATTCGATGTCAGATCAATCCAGGTGTCGCCACCATTTTCTGATTTCCACAATTTGCAATCGGGGCCACCGCCCCACATTTTCCACGTTCTGCGATACACCTGCCATGTAGTGGCGTAAACGATTTTGGGGTTAATTCTATCGATGATAAGGTCAGCCGCCCCTGCTTTGGGGCTCATGTAAAGAATTTTTTTCCACGTGTTGCCACCATCGGTGGAGCGGAATACTCCACGCTCTTCGTTATCCCCGTAAGGATGGCCCAGGGCTGCCACATACACAACATCCGGGTTAGTTGGATGGACGCGAATGCGCGCAATGGCCTGCGTTTCTTTTAAACCCAAATGCCGCCATGTCTTGCCACCATCTACTGTTTTGTAAACGCCATCTCCCTGTGTGATGCTGCCACGCAATTGCGTTTCGCCCGCACCAATGTATACAATGTCGGGATTGGTTTCGGCCACGGCCACGGCACCAATCGAAGACGAAGAGATCTGCCCATCCGTTACCGGAAACCATTCTTGTCCACCATCGGTAGTCTTCCACAAGCCGCCACCGGTGGCGCCAAAGTAATATTCGTTTGGCCGACCCGGGCTGCCGGAACTACCAAGTGAACGCCCACCCCGCGCGGGGCCAATGTTGCGCCACTTGAGTTTGTCGAAATATTTGGAGTCGATGGTTTGGGCTTGAAGATAAGTTAATCCCAAAAAGAAGAACGAGAGGTAGAGTAGGTATCGCATACGGTAAGGTTATAGTTGAAATATAGGAAAAAAAGAATCTGTGCCGCGTGCAAATTATACCAATGGCAGAGAGTGATTTCATTCCCTCTCATTAAAATTCTTGCTATTTTTGTCACTTCGTTTTGGTATGACATCTGTTGAGGAAAAAGAGTTAACTGATTTGCTTGAAGCCATTGAAATCACGGAAGTGCGTGATTTGGTGGTGTACAATGATGATTTTAACACTTTTGACCACGTGATCGATACGCTCATCCGCGTGTGCAAGCACTCGCCCGAACAGGCAGAGCAGTGTACCTGGTTAATTCACTATAAGGGAAAGTGCGCGGTAAAAACCGGAAGCTGGGACGAGCTGAAACCTCAACGCGATGCCATTTGCGAAGCAGGCATTGACGCCAAAATTATTTAAGTGGAGTATCCTTCCAAATTGATCGAAGAAGCCGTTAATGAGGTTTCTAAATTGCCCGGTATTGGCAAGAAAACAGCCTTGCGATTAGTCCTCCACCTGATTAAAGAAACGGAACATCAAACGCTTGCTTTAACTGAAGCACTGAACAAGTTGCGTAAGAATATTCGCTATTGTAACACTTGTTTCAATATTTCAGATAACGAAGAGTGTGCAATCTGCACCAGCCACCGAAGGGATAAATCGATTGTGTGCGTGGTTGAAGAAAGCAAAGATGTGATGGCGATTGAAAACACTGCGCAGTATACGGGTGTGTACCATGTGTTGGGCGGTGTAATTTCACCCATTCAGGGCGTGGGCCCAGGCGATTTACAGATCGATTCGCTGGTGCAGCGGCTCACCCGCCACCCCGAGATCAAAGAAATTATTTTGGCGCTCAACCCTACCATGGAAGGTGATACCACTTGTTTTTATCTCAACCGTAAGCTACAAGGCTTTTCGGTAAAAGTTACATCGATTGCACGCGGGGTGCCTGTAGGAGGAGATTTGGAATATGCAGATGAAATTACGCTGGGGAGAAGCATTACCGCGCGAACGCTGTTCCATTAATTCAGTATATTTGAAATCATAATTTTTGACCAATGTCAATTGTCATCAAAAAGAAGTCACCAAAAAAGAATCTTTCTAAAAGGTTCAATAAAGCCATTGGCTCCAAAGGTGTAGACACCATGAAATATTGTGGCGTGATTAAGCTCCCAAAAGATGCTCTGGCCATTCAAAAAGAATTGAGAAATGAATGGGAATAGTGTTGTGCTAGACACTAATATTGTTCTCTATCTTTTAAATGGTGACCAAATCCTTTCGGAATTGCTTTATCAAAAAAAACTTTACCTGTCTTTTATTTCTCAACTTGAGCTTTTAGGATATAAGGGCATTAGTGCGAAGCAGCAATTGCAAGTTTCGAAATTCATACAAGAATGTGTGGTTATTGATATCAATGAGGAGATTAAAACTGAAGCCATTGAAATACGAAAGCAAACAAAGCTAAAACTTCCTGATACTATTGTGCTAGCTACGGCACGTTTCTTAAGTTTGCCATTAATTACGTCAGACCAAGACTTTAAAGAAATAGAATCGCCTGAAATTATTATCTATGAATAACCTGTCTAACCGCATCAACGCCATTGAAGAATCTGCAACGCTGGCGATGGCAGCCAAAGCACGCGAATTCAAAAATCGTGGCATTGACGTCATCAACTTAAGTTTGGGCGAGCCCGACTTTAAAACCCCTCAGCATATTTGTGATGCCGCCAAGAAAGCCATCGATGATGGCAAGTATTTTTCTTACCCTCCGGTGGCCGGCTACCAAGATTTGCGCGAAGCGCTTGCCGCCAAATACAACAAAGAAAATAACGTGCCGTACAAGGCAGAGAACATAGTCGTTTCCAATGGAGCCAAGCAATCTATCGCCAATGTGATGTTGGCATTGTTAAATCCGGGTGACGAAGTGATCGTGTTTTCGCCCTACTGGGTGAGCTACGATGCGCTGGTTCGGTTGGCCGAAGCTACACCGGTGCTGGTGAAGGGCGGTATCGAAAATGATTTTAAAGTGACTGCTGCGCAAGTAGAAAAAGCGATTACCCCAAAAACCAAAGCCATCATTTTTTCTTCACCTTGCAATCCAACCGGCTCGGTTTTCTCTAAAAATGAGTTGCAAGACATTGCCAATGTAGTGTTGAAGCATCCAAACCTATTGGTGATTGCCGATGAGATTTATGAACACAT
>DHLV01000036.1:8819-17006 GCA_002405445.1 Flammeovirgaceae bacterium UBA4659
GGCTGGCGCGTAGGCTACATTGCTGCCCCCAAGTGGGTGGCTGATGGTTGCAACAAAGTGCAAGGCCAACTAACATCTGCGAACTGCTCTATTTCGCAGCGGGGTGCACTGGCTGCCATCACGGGTGACTTAGTGCCTACCAAGAAAATGGTGGATCAGTACCACAAACGAAGAGACATTGTGTACAACCTGTTGAAAGACATGCCGGGTGTAAAAGCCAACTACCCGCAAGGGGCGTTTTATTTCTTCCCGGATGTAAGTAGCTATTATGGAAAGAAAGATGGTGACAAAGTGATAAAAAACGGAGATGATTTTTGTTACTATATGCTGGAGAAAGGGCATGTTTCCTTAGTGCCGGGTGGCGCGTTTGGTGATGAAGCCTGCGTGCGGTTGTCGTATGCCGCTTCGGAAAAAGACTTGGTAGAAGCAATGAAGAGAATGAAAGAAGCACTCGTGAATTTGAAATAGATGCTGGATTCTGGATACTAGTAGTACCCAGTATCAACAAATATTATGGCAGACCCTCAAAACATATTCCAATCATTTGCCCAATTGAAAGTATTGATCATTGGTGATGTGATGCTGGACAGTTACATCTGGGGCGCAGTGGAACGTATTTCACCCGAGGCACCGGTACCTATTGTAACTGTGCGTACAAAGGATTTTCGTTTGGGCGGGGCGGCCAACGTAGCGCTGAATGTTGCGGCCTTGGGGGCGCAGCCCATTTTATGTGCACTGATTGGTGATGATGAAGACGGAAAAAAACTATTGCAACGCCTGCACGAAAATAATATCAGCTCGGAAGGCATTGTTACGAGTAATGCGCGTCCCACAACGGTAAAGACCAGAGTCATCGCCAGCCACCAGCACGTGGTGCGCGTAGACGAAGAGACAGATAAGATCGCCAATGCAGAAGAAGAAGATCGGCTGCTGGAAAAAATCCAGAAGCAGTTACCGCAGTGTGATGTAGTGATCTTTGAAGACTACGATAAGGGCGTGATCACCACCGCAATCATTAACCAAACCGTAGCATGGGCAAAGCAACATGATATACCCACGGTGGTAGATCCCAAGAAACGAAACTTTCTATCGTATCAGGGTGTCACCCTCTTCAAGCCAAATCTCAAGGAATTGCGCGAGGGGCTGAAAGTGGATGTGGATGCGGGTCATCAAAACCAAGTTGAAATTGCTGTTGCCAAATTGAAGGAAAAACTACAGGCGAGTGGTGTGATGCTGACTTTATCAGAGCATGGCGTGTATATCGACTTGAACGGAGAGCGTGTCAAAATCCCGGCACACGAGCGCGAAATTGCTGATGTATCCGGTGCAGGCGACACGGTAGTGAGTATTGCAGCGCTATGCCTTGCGTTGCAACTTTCTCCGCAAGATATTGCAGCTCTCGCTAACCTGGGCGGTGGCTTGGTTTGCCAGCATGTGGGCGTAGTGCCCATCAACAAGCGAGAGTTGGCGGCCGAGTGGGCTTCTATCCAAAACTAATAAGGCGCACAAGGCGCCTTATTTTGTGATCGTATTCACTAAAAGTTACTGTACCACTGTGACTTCCCCTTTAATCGTGAGCAGTGTAATACCGCCCTCTACGTTGCTGGTGACAGTGATGGTTTTGTTGAATGGACCCTGTGTTGCTGCATTGAAGGTTGCCTTCACAAAACCAGTTCCACCAGGAGGCACAGGTGTTTTTGTCCAATCAGGGGCCGTGCAGCCGCACGATGGTTGTGCGTTGGCGATAATAAAAGGCACCTTTCCGGTGTTTCTGAATGTGAATTGATGCTCGGCAGGCACACCCTGCTTTACCTTTCCGAAATCGTGCGCGGTGGCCTCCCACGTAACGGTGGCGTACTCAACTTTCACTTCGTTTTTGTTCAATGGAATAACCCCGCTATTCTCTTGTGCAAAGCCAATTCCTGCGATCAAAGCAAAAATGGCAGTCAATGCTAATTTTTTCATGAGATTCAATTTTAATGTAAACTTAAGATGTTGTTATTAACTCTACAAACATCGGCCATAAAATGCTTTGAGGGTGTTAAAAGGCGCCTAATTGTTGTTAATGAGTTGTTAATCCAAACTTCAACTTCTGTGCCAGTGCAAATACCGGCTACCTTTACAAGGTGAACAGGTTGGCACTACGAATCGTTATCGCCCTGGCTGTAGCCAGCATTTTGGGCATCACCATTACCCAAATATACTGGGTGCGCAAAGCCTTTGACCTCAAAGAAAACCAGTT
The DNA here is from genome assembly GCA_002405445.1 of Flammeovirgaceae bacterium UBA4659. GTDB lineage: Bacteria > Bacteroidota > Bacteroidia > Cytophagales > Cyclobacteriaceae > ELB16-189. The sequence goes on from DHLV01000036.1 coordinate 11,062, forward strand.
TAACAGCGATGTGAACCTGGCGCTTGAGAATGTAGCCAACCAGATCTTTGCTTTCAATAAAATGGTGGCGCCCGCGGGTAAGATTGTTGATCAGGTCTCTACCAATTATTTCGTGGTACTTTTGAACGGGCCTATCGACTCTAATCTGTTGGGGTATCTGATCAAGAACGAATTTGACAAACGAAAAATCACTACCGACTACCAATATGGTGTGTACGATTGTGCCGATCAGTGCATGGTAGGCGGCAACTACTATGCCCCTGTGAAGGGGCCGGCCGGCCGGGCTACCACTGTGCCGGGTTTGCTCAACCAAACTTCGCCTCATGACCTGCCCACTACGCAAACAGACGGCTACTATTTTGGCGTGCGTTTCTTTAATATCGAGGCAAACCTGGTAAGCCAAATGGGCATTTGGATCTTTTCTACCAGTGTATTGTTGATAGTAATTTTCTTTTTCGCTTATGCGCTGTTTGTCATTTTAAAGCAACGCAGGTTATCTGAAGTACAGAAGGATTTTATCAATAATATGACGCACGAGTTCAAAACTCCGCTATCCACTATCGCAATTTCATCGGGTGTATTAAAAGATCCATCTATCATTCAAACGCCAGAGCGGCTGCTCAACTATGCCACTATTATCGAAAGTGAAACGCACCGGTTGAAGCAGCAGGTAGAGCGTGTTTTGCAGATGGCACGCTGGGAGAAGAACAGCCTCAATTTGAAACGCGAGCCACTCTCGCTGCACCAATTGGTCACCGAGTCGGTGCGAAATAACTTATTTGCCGTAGAAAAAATGGATGGCTCTATTCAAACGCAGTTGAACGCCACCTACGATGTGGTGCAGATGGATAAGCTGCATATCTCCAATGTGCTTTACAACCTTGTTGACAATGCTTTGAAGTACTGCCGGCAGCGTCCGGCAATTGTAATTTCAACTGATTCAAACGAACGGGCGATAACGCTGGCGATAGCCGACAATGGCATCGGTATCAGCGAAGAGAACCAGAAAAAGATTTTTCACCGTTTTTACCGCGTGCCTACAGGCAACGTGCACGATGTGAAAGGCTTTGGCCTCGGCCTCAATTACGTGAAGCTGGTAGTGGAAGCCCATGGCGGAAAAATTAGTGTGCAGAGCAACATTGGCAACGGAAGCACCTTCATAATCGTATTACCACTGGCATGAGCGCAAAAATACTTTTGGTAGAAGACGACCACAGTCTGGGGTTTGTGATGAAAGACAACCTGGTACACCATGGTTACACTGTAGACTGGGCCGAAAATGGCGAGCTCGGTCTCCACAAATTTGCAGCTGGTGATTTTGATTTGTGCATACTGGACGTGATGCTGCCCAAGAAAGACGGATTTCGTTTGGCAACAGAAATTCGCAGCAAAAATCAGCAGGTGCCCATTTTATTTGTAACGGCCAAGGCAATGCTCGAAGACAAAATGATCGGATTTAAAGCAGGCGGTGACGATTATATTGTGAAGCCATTTAGCATGGATGAGCTGCTGGCCCGCATTGAAGTTTTTTTAAGGCGCACGCAGCCAGCTGTAGCAGCTCCTGAGCATTTGATTGGTGCGTTTCGGTTTGACTTTAATAACCTGCAGCTGGTGCACCCGGGGGGCGATAAAACACTCACGCAAAAGGAAGCTAATGTACTCAAACTGCTTTGTGCCAACCGCCACCGCGTGTTAAAGCGTGAGGAAATCCTGAACGAAGTATGGGGTGATGACGATTATTTTATGGGCCGCAGTTTGGACGTGTTCATCTCCCGGTTACGTAAATATTTGAAAGACGACCCCTCAGTTGAGATCGTGAATTATCATGGTGTCGGGTTTAGAATTGAGGTGAGTAGGGCGTAAACTGAAGCGTACTTTAGTTTTCAGCAATGGCCACCTGCGAGGTGCCGCAAGATTCTTTTGAATCCGGTTGCTGGCATGGTTTGTGGGCAGGTCAATCAGGCTCATTTACAAACGACTCCGCGTAGTCCATTGCGGTTAAAACGGTATCGTAAAGTCCTACGTCTTCGCCTTTATGTTTGACAATTCCCGTGTAAGTCAAAGAAGAATCTTCGTAGCGTTTAAACTTGTAAACAGCATCGTTCATCAGTGCACTATTGAAAACGCCAAGACTCACCAATAATTCAAAGTCCTTTACATTTAAACCAGTCACTTTTTTAAATAGTCCAGGTTCTAATTGTGTAATTACATCTTTTAGACTTCTTTCCCGATAATCTGTCAGGTACATGAATATGGGAACACGAGTTGCGAACTTGATTAGTTTTTCCTGAATCTCCTTTCTCTTGCTCTTGAATTCTTTTTCTTGCTCTGATAATTCCTGCTTTTCCTTCTTCGTCAGTTCGCGTTCGTTGGCTTCTTTCTTTGTTTTGTTAACTGCTTCCGATTTATTGATGATGGTCTCAATGTCCTGATTCAAATTTCTAAATCCTTCAATGCTCATGAGTGCTTCCATTGCTTTCTCATTGTTCATGAGTCGTTGAAGCGTGTTGTTGTCAACATTCACCAACAAAGCACTTTCCCAGCGTCTTGCCAACAAAGTTGCGGTTGTGCCGCTCATGGCCATGTCCAAAATTCCGGCAGCATCAATTTGTTTCATTGAACTGCCGTCATAAGCCAGAACTGGCAAGAAGTGAATGAACTCTTCAACTTTCTTTTCTGGATTTGTATCGTTTACATTCAGTCGGCAACTATAGTCGGCTATCTGTCTCAAAGCCCTGTCGGGAGCAAAATCAAAAACATAGCATTCTTGTTTAATGATTTCTTCTTTGTTGGGTGATTTGCTGTCTGGATTTTTTATTGTCCACGGTGTTTGCACTCTGAACGCTGCTTGAAAATACGTTTCGGGACTCGATGAATTTCTTAACATAAAAATTCCCGTCCAAGGTTTTACTGAAACGCCTGTGGTCAGCTTGCCGCAAGAGAGTGTAATCGTTTTTGTTTTCAATGGATTGTCCATTGCTTCCTGAACGGGTGGCAATGCCTCAACACCAATTCCTGCACTTGTGCCGGCTGCTACAATAATTTTATAATCCTGATAAAACTTATTTTGCTTTTGCTCCAATAAATTGCGCATGGCATAACAGGCGGCTACCGAAGGCAGAAACCAAAACGTATGTGACAATACATTTAACAAAGGCGCATGAGAAAATGGAAGTGGCGGTTTCTTCGCGCCCAACTTTAAATTATCAACCGTTGTTTCGGCAAACGAACCTCTTATTAAGTCTAACCATTTCTGAACTTCATCTTGGTATTTGAATTTGGCTTTCTTGCCTTCGCCTTCAGCCGAAAAGAAAACATTCAAATCAAACTCGTTGAATTCTCCCTTCATGGCTATTTCCCGAATGGAATCAGGCAGCTGATAGGTCATCATCACCATTCTTGGAAGCGAAGCATACGGATTAGGTTCTCCCCAGCCTTCGCGTTCGCTGCGGCTGGCAGGTTTCCAGTTTTCCTTTGCCCGCTGCTCGTCTGAGTATGTCCAGTTGTAAATTTGTTCTTCTATAAATTCGCCTGAAGCTATTGCCCGGAATGGTGTGCCTGATAGATACAGATAATGATTGGTGGTAATGGGCATGTTTTCTTCATCGAAATAGTCGAGCCCTTCGCCTTCGGCAAATTTTAGTTCTTTGGCGTCCTCACCTTCAAACAAGTCTTTCGCACTTTCGCGCCAGGCGCCAAAGTGGTATTCATCCAATACCACACAATCCCAATCGGTGGCATGTACCCATTCGTTTTTTGGTTTGATGCCGCCCGCTTCGTTTCTACCGAGGTAATCTTGAAACGATCCAAAACACACAATCGGCTGTTTTTTATTGGCTTTGGTAACCGGCATGCCCCCTTTAGAAATAAACTGCCACCCTTTAAAATCAATGTGCGACTTCAAATCTTCCTCCCACGCACTTTGCACAGCCGGTTTAAAGGTGAGCACCAAAATCTTTTTCCAACCCATTCGTTTGGCCAACTGATAGGTGGCAAACGTTTTACCAAAACGCATCTTGGCATTCCACAGAAAATGAGGCGTCTTTTTTGGGTCTTCTTTCTTCGCGTCTTTAAAATATTGAATCGTTTTAACTACCGCCTCTTCCTGCTCCGGCCGCATGGCGAAATCCAACGAGCGGTTGTCTTCATTGCTCACACCGCTTTTGATTTCAAGCACAGCAGCCTTTACCTCTTTTACCGTACAGGCAAACCATTCACCTTCCGGGTTTTTAATTTTCTTACTGCGCAATAGCCTGTGAACATCCGCATCGGTAAAAGCCGAGCCATCATTTTTCATGGCCGACTCTTCCAATACAATTTTATACTTGATGGCTGCCGTTTTGGTTTGCTCTGCAATGCGCTTTTCGGATGAGCGACTGGTGTAGCCTACTTTAAGCAAGCCCGCATGAGTTGAAACACCTATTAACTCATAAGCATAGATTGTGGGATTGGCTTCTGGCCGAGGCGGAAAGAATTTCTTATTCATCAATTTCTTCGTTTTCTGTTGAATCAATTGACTTTATTCTTGAATCAATAAATTTCCATTCCTCTTTTGTTATTCCCCATCTCTTACAAAGAATTTCATCGGTATATGTTCCTTCGTATTTACCAATATCAGGTATGAATGCAAAATTCGATCTTGTCACATCTTGAGAAACTACAGTTTGCAATAACAGAAATCGAAATGTCTTTGTGAATAAGTATGATTTGAAAGAAATGACTTCTTTTAATATTTTTGAAGAAAATGCTACAATCCATGATTCCGTGCATGCCTCTCCTGGTTTGGCGATTCTAATATTACGATCATAATAGAATCCAACAGGCTTTGAAAAATCAGTTTGTCCAGCAATAGGCGCTCTTGGTATTAATAATTTATACTTATCTAAAAGATTATTATTATCAGAAACATCACTCTTACTAGCATACTTTAATCCTATCCGCTGAATAAACCAACAAGGTATTCCTGAATTCTTAGGTGCATAGTTAGTTGGCAGACCAAACGGTTTTCTTGAAGAGACAAGGTCACTCAGATTCCTTCCTCCATTTTCCTTTTTAGCAACGACCTTTCTAATTATTGGGATAGCTTTGCTATGGCGAATGAAGATTGGAAATTCATTAAGTACCCTGTTTGATTTTTCTTCTTGTCCGTTAATGAAGTTAGTTACTTCACAAAGTCCGGGGTTATCTCTATCCCATAAGAAATAACAAATACCACCAGCAACATCTACTCCGGGAAATACTTCATTAGAGTTTTCGAAATCCACTAGTTTTCTTATCCTCTTATCATTGAGCATTTCAGTGCGGAATTCATCTAATCCTTTACCTCCGGCAAACCATCGTGCAGGTATTATCATTGTCAGATAGCGTGGATTTAGTTTTTTTGCTTGCTGAATAAATTGGTGATAAATGGGACTTGCGCTTCTTCCATGTCCTGCATCACTTAATTGGTACGGAGGATTACCAACGACTACATCAAATTTCATATTCTTAAAAATGCTTTTAGTTATATCGGTGTGTATAAATGGATAAGCGTATGTCTCTAAACCTTCTTCACGGTCGTAAACTTCCTGACTTGCTCCGCAATATGAACAGCTCCCATTCTCCCACGTATGCCTTAGCTTTTTATAAATTATATTTCCTTCTGCGTTATCAAACGCGTCACAAACAGAATACTTTCCGTTTGCAAATTTTGAACAATACAAAGTCCTGCGAGATAGCAGCGAAGTGAGTTCGGTAATGGCAATACCAAAAACCTGCTTGGTGTAAATGTGGTTGGCTCTCTTTTGTGGGTCGGGTATTTCTTTTTCAAGTCCCTTCATCAACCGCTTGGTAATCTCTCGCAGAAACACACCCGATTTTGAAACGGGGTCTAAGAAGGTGGCATGCTTGTCTTTCCAAATGCCGGCCGGCAGTAAATCTAACATTTGGTTGGCCAAGGCGGGTGG
>DHLV01000036.1:17254-21703 GCA_002405445.1 Flammeovirgaceae bacterium UBA4659
TGCGCCATGCTCCAATAATTTTTGAAGTTCTGCTGTTAGCTGCTCTTTATTTGGCAAGTAGAGTTGGTATTTACTTACAAAAAGTTGGTTACTGATGCTCTCCGTGGCATACTCCACCAGAATATTGTCTTTGTCGGCTCCCAATACAATGCCAATGGGCGGGTTATCTCCTTCTGTGCTTACTTCTTTTTTGAAGTAATTCAAATACAAATTCATTTGGCCAACATCTTGGTGGGTTACTTCGCCACGCTTTAAATCAATCAGCACAAAGCATTTTAAGATTCGGTGATAAAACACCAGATCAATATAAAAATGCTTTCCACCGATGGAAATCCGGTATTGTCTTTTCTCAAACGCAAAGCCTTTGCCCAGCTCTAACAGAAAATGTTGCAGGTTCGAGATTAGTTTTTCTTCCAGTTCACCCTCCAGGTATTGATGGCTCTGCGGAATATTCAAAAACTCCAAAACGTAGGGATCTTTTAAAATATCGTCTGGCTTTTGAATGTCTAGCCCTTGTTGCGCAAGCGCTAAGACTCCTTCTTTGTCTTTGCTGAGCGCAAGCCGGTGAAACAACATGCTATTCATCTGGCGCTTGAGTTCACGCACACTCCAATTCTCTTTTTCACATTGTTTGACATAAAACCGGATGGCCAGGCCACTATCTGCCTTGATTATTTCTGTGTAATGGCTCCAACTTAATTGTCCAGACAGTGTCTGGATTTTTGGGAATTTCAGATAGAACTGGCGTATTTGAAACAGATTAGAGCGACTAAATCCTTTTCCATAGTTACTCGACAAATCTCTGGAGAGCCTGTCTAAAAGTTCAGTGCCGTAATTTGCCTTTTCATTACCACCTTGTTCATATTCAACAATGTATTGACCTATTTGCCAGTAGGTGTGTACTAAAACGGTGTTCACTGTTTGCGCTGCCTTTGCACGGGCTTGCGCAAGCAGGCTGCCTACTTTATCAATTAAATCTTTGTAAGGAATTACATTACTCATCCAAGCCAAGCTTTAGAAAATGAATGAGTGGAAAATCTCTGACCGGTTCGTCAATTGCCGCTGGCTGGCCTTCATCATTGAAAAGCGAAAACTGATGAGTTTTCTCCACCAGAAATCTAAACACATAGTCTCTGCGTTTTAGCATCGTTCCATTTACTGCACTCCACTCAGAAAATACAATTGGTTCTTTTGTAACCGGGTTGGTAAAATCAAGTGCATCGCCCCACAAAATATTTCGGTTGAAAAGAAACATAACGCTTCTTAGGCATTCGTCTTTGCACTTGTCTTTAAACAGGGAGGTATATTTTTCATCCACCAGTTTAAAAAGTCTTGCACGGCATTCAACGGCATTGTCTTCGAGAATATCAACCCCGTAAATACTGGAAACCGCTATCACCATATAGCGCTCAAACTCTTGCTGGCTTTTGGCGTAGCGCTGCTCAACTATCGCCAGTTTTCTTCTCAATACTTCCGCTAAGAAATTTCCATTACCACAAGCTGGCTCTAAAAATCTGGAATCAATCCGTTCGGTTTCTTGCTTTACCATGTCGAGCATGGCATTTACTTCACGCGGGTTGGTAAAAACCTCACCGTGGTCGGCCACGCGCTTCTTTGATTTTACCTGTCCTTTTATTTCTAGTTCTTCCATCTACGTCAACTTGCTTTGTACACAGTATTTAGAGCCTAATTTAAAAAATAATAAACCATGCTCAATGCGTGGGTAAGCTCTCGTGCTTGGTTTTGTGTTACCCTTGGATTTGTATGCCAGTTTGTGTTTCGAGAGGCTTATCTAATGACTGGTTCACCCACTTCTCAACCTCCTTCGCAAAATGCTCATGCTCTAGCCGTTGCACTTTTTCAGCAATTTGTTCAGGCGTATCGTTGGGCAGCACCGGGCATTTTGCTTGGAAGATGATCTTACCTTCATCGTAACGCTCGTTCACAAGGTGGATAGTGATGCCTGTTTCTGTTTCGCCCGCGGCCTTCACCCGTTCATGCACCTTGAGGCCGTACATGCCCTTGCCGCCAAACTTTGGCAGCAGTGCCGGGTGAATGTTGATGATTTTTCCGGGAAAGGCTTGAATAAGTGACGGGGGCACCTGCCAGAGAAAGCCCGCGAGCACAATGTGTGTAATGCCAAACTCTTGTAGAAAAGTGATCAATTGGTCGCTTTCGTAAAATTGAAGGCGGTTGAATGGCATCGCCACCACATTGTGCGGCTGCATGCGTTGCAGCACGGGTGCGTCAGGGTTATTGCTCAAAACCATCACCACCTGGGCAGTGCGCTTGCTTTCAAAAAAATGGTAGATGGTCTCGGCATTGGTGCCTGCGCCTGATGCAAGGATGCAGATACGTGGAATTTTCATAACGTCAAACAAATATCATGGTGGCAATGCCCAGCAGCATGATGAACTTGCAAAGTTGGCTCAGCCGGTAAAATTGGAGTTTGGTATCGGCCACTGCCAGCCCTACAACCAGCAGTGCCATGGGTATCAGCAGTAAAGGAAGCAAATATATCAACGGTATGCTGAGTCGGTAATAATCCAATATTATCACCACACATGAGAAGATCGCGATGAGCAAAAACAAAAATACTTTCGTTCGCCTGATGCCCCACACTATCGGGAGCGTTTTGCATCCAAACGTGGTATCACCTTTCACATCTTCCATGTCTTTTACCACCTCGCGGATCAACGTGATGAAAAAAGCAAAAAGTGAATACACAAATACCAGCACATAAAACTTTTCATACAAAAACGCCAAGATAAAAACAGAAAGCCCGGTGAGCAGCGAAACAAGCATGTTACCGATCAGCGGCTGGCGCTTTAAGTTGTTGGAGTACAACCAGAGTAAGAATGCACAAATGAAGTTGACGGCACCTACTTTCCAATTGATAAGCAGGCCCAGTGCCACACCGAAAAAGGAAATGATGGAGTGGAACAGCAGCGCGTACCTGCGCGTGATGGTTTTTCCAATCACCACGCGCTCGGGTTTATTAATCAGGTCAATCTTAATATCGTAGTAGTCGTTGATGATATAGCCAGCTGCGGCAATTAAAATGGTGGAGAGGCTGAGGACGCACAGCCAGATGTCTGTGAAGGCCTTGGACCCCTGTTGAAACAAAAACACTGCCGTGCTAAATTGAGCCAATGCAATGATGGCCAAATTCCAGAAGCGTGTGAGGCGGAACAAAGAAACCAGCAGTTGCATGGCGCAAAAATAGGAAATGATCCACTGGTTTTTCCCTCACCCTGGACATAACTTTACTGCGCCACTATTGTAATGCCCCTTTCCCGAAGGAGGGGGCATGTCGGTTGCTGCGTTAACGAGTTCCGTTTAAAACCTCATGGCCACCATTACCAAGTAATTTCTACCTGCCTGTGGGTAATAATAGTTTTGGCGATAGGCGTTGGCCAGTCCCCCAAAGTATCCATAAGTATATCCATTGGATTCGTACTCATGATCCAACACATTATTCACCAGCAAGCTTAGAGATAACTCGCGCATAAAAGGAGGCTTTAATGAATAGCTCAATCGCACATCGTTTACAAAATAGGCGTCAATCTTTCTTTTGGTGTTTGAGGTATTGTCTAAAAACTGGCTGCCTACATACTTGGTGAGCAGCGAGAGCTCAAGCCCTTTGGTAGGTAATACCGAAATGACAGACCCGGCAATCACATTGGGCGAAAAGGAAATATCGGTATCAGTGTAAACGTTCTTCACTTCATTGTATTCATCAAAATTCACTCCATAGTCATATAGAACTTCGGTAAATTGTTTTATTTTATTCTGGCTCAACGTAACGTTAGCATTCCATCGCAAACGATCACTCAATTGAATGGTTCCGTCCAGTTCAATACCTGTACGGTAGCTATCGGGCACATTGGTGCGAATGGAGGCCCCCACATCGTTGAGCGCACCGGTCAACACCAATTGATTGGTGTAGTTCATCAGGTAATAATTAACGTTCAAGGAATAACGGTCGCTCTTTCTGCGCCAGCCCACTTCCAAATTGCCCAGCGTTTCATGTTTAGGCGCCCGGGTAGAGGCACCGTCTACAAAGTCATCGCGCACCGGCTCGCGGTTGGCAATGGCATAGGAGGTGTAAAACTGATTCCGGCTGTTGATTGCGTAGGTCAAGCCTGCCTTCGGGTTAAAGAAGTTGAAATCTTGCGCAATCGAGAAATCAAACTGCCTGTTTTCGCGCCCTGCGGTTTGGTAATCAATCCTGCGGTATTGCAAGTCTACAAATGCACTTAACTGATCGGTGATGGCAATCGTATTTTTCCAGAAAACATTGAAATCGGTTTTCTTACCATTGTTGAAATAATAGCGATAATCGTTGGGTACATTCATGGGCAAGGCCGACCAAATAATCTCCCCAAAATGGTCTCCATCGTATTGATTTAAACCTCCACCCAGTGTGGAGTTCAAGATTCCACTTTC
>DHLV01000124.1:0-190 GCA_002405445.1 Flammeovirgaceae bacterium UBA4659
AAACCCAAATAGACCAATTGGTTTATCAGCTTTACGACTTGACCGCAGAAGAAATTAAAATTGTGGAGGGGAATGGATTAAAATGATTTCGCTCCTACGGAGCTTGATAAAAATCTTACATAAACTATTATGATTTCGCTCCTACGGAGCTTATTTTCGCTATTGAAAACCCAAATAGACCAATTGGTTT
>DHLV01000124.1:313-1973 GCA_002405445.1 Flammeovirgaceae bacterium UBA4659
AATAGACCAATTGGTTTATCAGCTATACGAGTTGACGGAGGAAGAAATCGCCATCATCGAAAATTGAACAAAATAAGAAATGGCGATTCACGACCACCAATAAAAAACAAATAAAATCTGTACGTAAATAAAAATTGTGGAGGAGAAATGAATGTAGCCCCGTAAGGGCAAAATCATCATAGAAAAACAAAATAAACAACAAACAATTAGCTCCGTAGGAGCGAAATACAAGTAATGGCAAACACATATACCCAAATTTATTTACACGTTGTATTTTCAGTAAAAGGACGACAAAATCTGATACACAAAAGTTGGAAAGAAGAATTACACAAATACATCTGTGGTATTGTAAACGGAAAAGAACAAAAAGTATATGCTATTGGGGGCGTTGCAGACCACATACATATACTGGTTAGCATAAAACCCAATATTGCCTTATCGGATTTGGTACGAGACATTAAAGCCAATTCCTCAAAATGGATAAATGAAAAAGGATTGGTAAAAGGAAAATTTCAATGGCAAGAAGGATTTGGTGCATTTTCCTATGCCCAATCTCAGTTGGATACGGTTATTGCATATATCAACAATCAAGAGCAACACCACCAAAAGAAAACATTTAGGGATGAATATTTAGAATTGTTACAAAAATTTAATATAGGTTATGATGAAAAATATTTGTTTGAATGGATTGAATAATTTCGCTCCTACGGAGCTTAATAAAACCCATACATAAAACATTCTATTATGATTTTGCTCCTACGGAGCTATTATCCTCTTTGTTTATAAATTCAATTATGATTTTGCTCCTACGGAGCTTATTTTATGAGAAAAAAACAAATAGACCAATTGGTTTATCAGCTTTACGGGTTGACGGTGGAGGAGATTAAAATCATTGAAAACGCATAAATGAAAAATGGATAAATCCATTAACCTATCAATCATTTCCATTCATAGCCCACGGTTTAAACCGTGGGCTATAATTACGGAAAATGGTTAAAACCATTCAAATATCATTGGTTGTTACCCACAGCCCACGAATTAATTCGTGGGCTATATGGAAGGAAATGGATAAATCCATTTTGAATTTAATTTTGTGCATTCTATAGCCCACGTTTTAAACCGTGGGCTATAGAATGCGAGGAAAAACACAAAACCGTTTCAACGGTTTAAAAAACTACAATTAGATAATTGAATATGCCCCATTCATTCAATAAAATATGGATACACGCCATTTGGGCAACCAAAGAAAGAATACCCTTGATTCATCAAAGCATTGAACAAAGGGTATATCAATTTATTTCTGAGCAATTGCGCGAGCAAGGTTGCCCGGTAAGAATCATCAACGGTATGCCGGATCATATCCATTGTCTGTTTTTACTAAGCCCACAAAAAACTATTGCAGAAGTTATCAAACAGATGAAAGGCAGTAGCTCTCACTATATCAATCAAGATAATCTCATTACGGACAAATTCGCTTGGCAAACCGGTTATGCTGCCTATTCCGTTTCGGAATCGATGGTTGAAAAAGTATTTGAATATATTAAAAATCAGAAATCACATCATCAAAAGAAAACGTGTCATCAGGAATATAAAGAGTTTTTAAAATTATAGGGACTTGAAGATGGTAACTAATTGAGAAACCCAAATAGACCAATTGGTT
>DHLV01000124.1:2123-6864 GCA_002405445.1 Flammeovirgaceae bacterium UBA4659
CCAATTGGTTTATCAGCTTTACGAGTTGACGGAGGAAGAAATAAAAATCATTGAAAACGCATAAATGAAAAATCGATAAATCCATTCACACATTAATCATTTCCATTCATAGCCCACGGTTTAAACCGCGGGCTATGATCATACGGGAAGTACTATTGCTTCATTCGCTGGTTCGATATGACTAAATCTGAAAAAGTTGCCGACATTCTCAAGACACTGGAAAAGCTGTATCCGAAGCCCGGTGTTCCGCTTCATCATCACGATGCCTACACCTTGTTGATATCAGTGTTGCTTTCAGCACAGTGCACAGACGAGCGTGTGAACAAAACAACACCCGGGCTATTTAAGTTAGCGGATAATCCATACGACATGGTGAAACTCTCTGTTGACGAAATACGCGAAATTATTAAGCCCTGCGGTTTGTCGCCCATGAAGTCCAAAGGCATTTTTGGTTTGTCAAAAATATTGATTGAAAAATACAATGGCCAGGTGCCCAATACCTTCCAGGATTTGGAAGCACTGCCTGCCGTGGGGCACAAGACAGCCTCGGTGGTAATGGCGCAATGGTTTGGCGTGCCGGCCTTTCCGGTAGATACCCACATTCATCGCTTGGCTTATCGATGGGGATTGTCGTCAGGCAAAAGCGTAGAGCAAACCGAGCGCGATCTCAAAAGGTTGATCCCTGAACAAAAATGGAACAACGCCCACCTGCAAATCATTTATTTCGGCCGGGAGTATTGCCCTGCCCGGGGGCATATTTGGAAAGCCTGCCCCATCTGCAAAAAATACATGCGAAAAGCGCTGAGGGAATAGATGTTTGAAACCGCAAGTGTAGAGACCAACCGCAATTAAACGTGCACGGAAGCAGGTCTTTGCTGTGGGGGTTGTGTTTTAGAAGCCACTACTCACGATATTTGCACTTGATATGCATAAACTCCGCATTATTTTCATGGGCACCCCCGAGTTTGCAGTGCCAAGTTTGGAAGCCTTGATCAGCAACAAGTTCAATGTGGTGGCAGTGGTCACCGCGCCCGACAAGCCGCAGGGGCGGGGTCAAAAATTGGGTGTCTCGCCAGTGAAAGAATGTGCACTGAAGCACAGCATCCCTGTACTTCAGCCACCAAACCTCAAGTCACCAACTTTTTTGGAAGAACTGAAAGGCTATGGTGCACACCTGCAAATTGTGGTGGCATTTCGCATGTTGCCCGAAGCAGTGTGGGCAATGCCACCGTTGGGAACCTTCAACTTACATGCTTCGCTGCTACCTCAGTACCGGGGCGCAGCCCCTATCAACTGGGCCATCATCAATGGCGAAACTGAAACAGGAGTAACCACCTTTTTCTTAAAGCATCAAATCGACACTGGCGGTATCATCTTTCAGGATAAAGAGCCCATTTACCATACGGACACTGTGGGCACATTGTACGAGCGATTGATGTACAAAGGTGCTCAACTGGTGTTAAAGACTACTCGAGCGATAGAAAATGGAAACTTCCCTAACATACCACAAAACGAAGCGCAACCACTCAAACACGCGCCCAAGATTTTTAAAGAGACTTGTGAAATCAATTGGAACCAACCCGGCAGGCAGGTGTATAATTTTGTACGCGGATTAAGCCCCTACCCGGGTGCATGGTCTGTGATCAACGGCAAAAATTACAAAATACTCAAGTGCAGCATCAAACAAGATGGCAGCAGCCAGCCACCAGCGGGTAACACTCAAACATCAGGCATGGGTACTGATGTGCATCTTCAACACTTCCAAACCGATCACAAAAGCTATCTTTACATGCGCACAGCAGACGGCTGGCTTTCCATCGAGGAATTTCAACCCGAAGGAAAAAAAACGATGCACGTGCAGGATTTTTTCAGAGGAAATGCGATTTAATATTTTTGAAGTGACCCATTCAATCTCCTGATCAGATAAACCCAAATTCAATTCTGTATGGTTGTTTCCCTGATAGCCGCCCTAACCAAAAACCGAGTGATCGGTAAAGATAATGATCTGCCCTGGCGCCTGCCGGACGACCTGAAGTATTTTGCACAGACTACCAAGGGCCACCACGTAGTGATGGGCAGGAAAAATTATGAGTCCATTCCTGAGAAGTTCAGACCGCTGCCCAACCGGACCAACATGGTGCTTACGCGACAAAAAAGTTGGGCTGCAGATAAGTGCATTGTGGTCAACACAATAGAATCGGCCATTGAGATTGCCCGCAATCACAACGAAGAGGAACTATTTGTGATTGGCGGTGCAGAGATTTATCAGCTCGCATTTCCATTTGCCAACCGATTGTACCTGACCGAAATTGACCACGAATTGAATGGCGACACCTACTTTCCTGCCCTCGACAGGTCGATGTGGATGGAGACTTCGCGCACCCATCACCCCATGGACGAGCGCCACGCCTACAGTTTTGATTTTGTTGTATATCACAAAAAATGATGCGTTATGGAAAATCGATGTGTACCTGGTGAACAAAAACGAATGACATCTTAATATGCCGACATTACAATCAAAAGTTGTTTGGATTACCGGTGCCTCCTCGGGCATTGGCGAAGCTCTAGTGCAAGCGCTGGCCCAACAAGATTGCAAAATGATTTTGTCTGCCAGACGAAAAGACGAACTGGAACGGGTGAAAGGCAACTGCCCGGCTGCCGTGCAACCCAACGTGCGCATATTGCCACTCGATTTATCAAAACCTGAAACGTTGCAATTGACCACACAGGCCGCCATTCAGCTGTTCGGCCATGTGGATATAGTGATCAACAACGGAGGTATCAGCCAGCGCAGTTTGGCAAAAGACACTGCTCTGGAAGTGGACAGAGCGCTGATGGAAGTTGACTACTTCGGCACAGTGGCAATTTCAAAATATCTGTTACCCCACTTTTTGGGAAGAAAAGCAGGGCACTACGTAGTGACCAGTAGCGTGATGGGCATGATCGGCACCCCTTATCGATCGGGCTATGCAGCAGCCAAACATGCTTTGCACGGTTTTTTCGATTCGCTGCGGGCCGAGGTGTGGCGCGAGAATATTTTCGTTACGCTGATTTGCCCGGGCTGGGTTCGCACCAACATCACCCTGAATGCCCTGGTGGGCGATGGTTCGAAACTCAATGAGATGGATAAGACGACTGACCATGGGCTCACAGCAGAGTACTGTGCCGCCCAAATGGTGAGCGCCATTCTTTCATAAAAAGAAGAGGTTTATATTGGTGGTGCGAAGGAAGTTTTTGCTGTGTATTTGAAGCGGTATTTTCCGAAAATATTTTCAAGAATTGTAAGGAAGGCTGTGGTGCGGTAAACAATTCAGTGCAGCATTACTCCAAAGGCAAAGCCGGGCCAGAACTCCAATCGATATTCTTCGGTCTTACTTGAAATCTTCAGTAAAGCAGGCACCAATCGATTTTGTGTGTCTGTCCAAAAGCAATTGTAGGTAATGGCGCCAAATAAATAAACTCCATACAGCTTTGGAGCCAGCCGGGTACCTATTTCCAGTTTTGCACGGGTAAGCAAGCTCAACGATTTCTCCAATGAATTGGAAAAACTTACGTGCTGAAAGTCAAGGCCGTAACTCAAAAAGCGGAACTCCATCATACCTGGTAATTCCGACCGACTGAAAAACATCTTCTTTATGCCATAGCCCAGCCCCCATTGCCCCAAGTGATACGGTGTGCTTGAGTATGTGATTGAGTTCACCCAGTACACATTTTTGGAATCGAGTTTGATTCGTGCATTTTTTCGATTGCCAGTGGCAAACTCATAATTCAATGCGAACAACTCGTTGGAATAAACTGAAAAGTAAGCAAAGTCACCAATGTTCAATAGACCGATAGCGGTGCCATCTCTGGTGTTGGTTTGCGTTCCCTTTTTATAGATATTGATCAGACCAATCTGTGTGCCTTGCGATCGCTTGGCACGATTGATTAACCCCAATTGAAAACCAGTCATGCGTTCAGTAAAATTGAAGAGGCCGATTTGCACTCCCCAGGGATTATTGTTTTCAAAAGAATTTTTTCCTTCCGTAGAACCTGCATGATTATACGCACCAACTTGCCATCCAAACAACCCACCTAGGGTTGTGTTGGCGAGTGCCGCAATTTGCACACCATCCATCGAGGCGACCGAAGCATTCCATAAACCCGCCAGCTGTACACCGAAAGAGAATTTGTATACAACGTTGCTGATACCTGCAATTTGTGTTCCAAACATTGCATTTTTGCCCAAGTTGAATCCGCCCGTCAACTGAAAGCCATATATTTCATCTACCACGATATTGGTTAACCCTGAAATTTGTGCGCCAGCCAAATGCGCGTTGAAGCCGCTTTTCATTTTTTGGGCAACCTCTTTCTTAGTAAGCCCGGCCAGTGCATTGCCACCGGTGATGTTAGCCAAGCCCGCTATTTGAAACCCACGGGTGCCGTTGGTATTCAAATTCGAAATAGTCGCATACTCAAACAAAAGGTTTTTGGCTGAATAACCCGAAGTAAGATTGAAGGAAATATGATTGGTATAACTACCTGGCTGCAAACCGTTACTGCCAAAAGACGGAGTGATGGAAAGTTGAAAGGGTCTGACTCTCTCCGTGGTCTGTGCAAGAGATGTTGCACAAACAAAAAAGATCAGTGAGGCGGGATGGGTTTTCACCGGTTATTCATTAAAAAATTTAATTACTGTGGCATTGAATCTCTCCGGCCGTTCCCAAGGCTCAAAGTGATTGCCTTTCTCAAAAATCAACAC
>DHLV01000124.1:6983-10229 GCA_002405445.1 Flammeovirgaceae bacterium UBA4659
CAAAGTGGATCTTTTGATTTTGCTCGCAATAAGTTTTGTGTGGGGGACTTTGATTACATCCTTTGACCCAGCCATTACTAAAGTTTCGCACTCAATCTTTTCCAATTCATTGGGGTCTATTTTAGGTTCATTCAAAAGTAAATCAATCATTTCCACTCTAAATCTACCGATTGATGAAGTATCGGAAACTGTCTTCACTCGTTCGTCTCGCAGCTCATTATTTATCTTTTCTTCTACAGACGTTTTATCATTAAAAAGATTAGCGCCCATTACTGCCAACTTTTTCACCTTGTCAGGGTGATGCATAGCCAATATCAAACCAATATTGCCCCCATCGCTCCAACCTAAAATGTTTATTCTCTTGATTTTCAATTTTTCCAAAAAGGCATTCACATCCTCAGCCATTAATTCATAACTCATTTTCTTATCGCCCCGTGTGGAATAACCTTGCCCGCGAGAATCCATTGCCATCACAAAAAACTTCTTCTCAAATTCAGGAATCTGATTATTAAATGATTCGATCGATACCGAATTGCCGTGAAGCAATAATATTGTATCGCCCTTGCCAGACTGTTGGTAGTGGATTGTAATTCCATTGGCACTTATGAACCGACTTTTCGAAGGCCTCGAAGTACAATCAATCACGAGTGACTTGCTTCCTTCATACGCATTGGACGACAACGAACTTTTGTAGCCATCGATTTTGTAAAATGTCTTCCAGTCTAGCTGGAACGAATCCTTTTCAAAACCTGAATTCCTAAGGGGTATGTCGACCCAACTTCCTGCTTTTGATTTTATCTCGAGCGAGAACTTGTCGTAATAATATCTGCCAAAACCAAAGTATAATCCCCCAATAACAAGTTTCTCAGCCTTTAGATCAATGTCACCTTTAATTTCGTACTCCCTCCATACACTGTCCATGATGGGTTTATCATACATGTTGTAGAAAAAGCCAGTGCCTTTCTTCTTGTCTACCCGAGCCCACAAACAAGCCTTGCTTAGTCGACTTGGTTTCTCAACTCGAACAAATCCTTTGAATCGAAATTCACCACCTCGAAATGGGACAACATCAATGCCTTGATTGAATGCGTTCCAATCTTGGTTGGCTACTTGTTGCGCCAATGCTAAGGTGCAATACAAGCTAAAAGCCGAGAATAGAATAGTTCTCATTGGAATTTTGGGTTAAATCGGTAACGATGAAAACAATCTTTTCCGTATATTTCAAATTAATTTTTAACAAAAAAATATGCTCACATGGATCAACGTGCTCCAATTCTCCAACAAAGGCAACCCTCATCCACCCAAGCGTGTGGAAAAATCAAACGAAGAGTGGAAACCACAACTCACATCCGAACAATATCAAATCACACGATTAAAAGGAACGGAGCGTGCCTTTACAGGTGAATATTGCCACGCACATGAGCCCGGGCTGTACGCGTGCGTCTGCTGCGGCTCGTTGCTGTTCGACTCGCGTGTAAAATTTGAATCGGGCACAGGCTGGCCGAGCTTCACACAACCCGTGGAAGAAAATGCCATCGCCTACCATAAAGACAACAGCTACGGCATGGTGCGTGTGGAGGTGCTCTGCAATGTGTGCGATGCGCATTTGGGTCATGTGTTCCCAGATGGTCCAGAGCCAAGTGGTTTGCGTTATTGCATCAACTCCGCTAGCTTAGTGCTGCAAGAAAAGCTGTGATGAAAAATTTTTGCCTCGCGCTTGCAGCGGTATTGGCCCTTGCGTGTTCAACCAAAAAAGAGCCCATGGCGCTTGGGCCTTATTCAGAACAATACCGGCCTCAAATCCATTTTAGCCCAGCAAAAAACTGGACCAATGACCCCAACGGATTGGTATACCACGAGGGCGAGTATCATCTATTCTTTCAATACAACCCTTTCGGAGACACATGGGGCCACATGAGCTGGGGGCATGCCGTAAGCAAAGATTTAATTCATTGGGAAGAGTTGCCCGTGGCTATTCAAGAGTACCCAGATGCAACAACAGGCGACAGCACCATGATATTCTCCGGCACAGTGGTCATCGACAAAAACAACTCGGCCGGTTTTGGCGCTAATGCCTTGGTGGCCTTGTACACCTCGCACGTACATCAAAACAACCGCGCCCGGGTGCAACACCAGAGCATCGCATATAGTACCGACAAGGGTAGAACATGGACGCGCTACAGCAAAAACCCTGTACTGGACATCCAACGGAAAGATTTTCGTGATCCCAAAGTGTTCTGGTACGAACCCGGGCAAAAATGGGTGATGGTATTGGTTGTACCAGACCTGTACAAAGTTCAACTTTACTCATCAGTCAATTTAAAAGAGTGGACGCTGATGAGCGAGTTTGGCAATGCTGGCGACCGCAGACGAATTTGGGAATGCCCCGACTTGTATCAATTGCCCGTAGAAAACCAACAGGGCAAAACCAAATGGGTGCTGTCGTTATCGGGTAGCCACCCCAGCGGTGATGACTTTGTGGGCATGCAGTATTTCACAGGTGATTTTGACGGGCACCGTTTTACTACACCTGATAGCGCAGCCCGGTATATGGACTTTGGAAAAGACTATTATGCCGGTATTGTGTTCAATCACCTCGATAAAAAAATCATGTTCGGCTGGGTTAACAACTGGACGTACGGAAACCAAATACCAACATCTCCGTGGCGCGGAGCATTTTCGCTGCCGCGCGAATTATCACTCAAAGAAGACGCTGGCAGTTTTGAGTTGGTTCAACGGCCGATTGATCTGGCCACGATCAGAGATGATACCCGGATTGACTTCAAAAATGTTAATGGCCCGGTTGAGTTACGGGTTGATCTGAATGCCGCCAACAGTGGCATCAAACTCGTGTCGGCTTCGGGCGATGAGGTGACGATCGGTGTCGATACGGCTAGGCGCTTGTTGATCGACAGAACCAAAGCCGGGCGCGTGGATTTCCAAAAGCAATTTGCCAGCATCGAAACATCAAAACCATTGGCACAGTTGCCGGCACATCTTCACATTTTCATCGATCACTCGATTATTGAAGTTTTTTCCAACGATGGTGAAGTCGCCATGTGTGAGCAGTTCTTTTTTCGTTCTACGCAGTTCGCTATTAAGCCCTTCGGCAAGGCTGAGCTGAAAATAGGATGGCGTTTGAAATCGATTTGGCGGTAGAAACCTCGTCACTTGGTCAAAAAAATAGCAAAGGGGTTAAACAATTTGAAAGTATTACTGTTAATCTGTATAAGTTTTTTAACTTTA
>DHLV01000041.1:0-616 GCA_002405445.1 Flammeovirgaceae bacterium UBA4659
AAATAGAAATTCAGTTAACGGTCATGCGTGCTTAGCTTTGAAATTCTCAACGTTGCGGGTCAGGCGCCCCTCAACAACAAATTGATCAACTGAAGCGGGGTGAACGGGTGGGGGGAGTAGCCCTGCTGCGTGTAGCTTCATTTACCTCCTAAACGCTGCCGATGAATCTTATGAAGTAGATTTATCATGATAATAACAACAAATACGACAGTGAGTAACGAACTTACTGCAGAATAAACCATGCCATCTGAGAGAAAATCTAATTCTCGGACAAATTTACTTTCAGATATCGTCATTGCTTTTAATATTGAATTGTCTCTTATCTGGGCAGCCGCATAACTATTTGCCCTTCGTATCTCAACGAGAACAGAAAAGAGCTGACTTAAGCCATTATAAAAGAAAAACGCAACAACCACCAGGTTTGTCACTGAACACGCAAATAAAAAAAATAGAAGCTTCTTCATACAGCAGTAAGTGTTTTACTTTAGGCGTGGGATTTGATCGATCGAAATTCCGCCAAGGTTTGTTGGTACTAATGCCTCTAAGGCAAATTTATGATACGAGCCATAATACGGGCTGCCAATACCTGCTTGCTTGACACCGATAATTGAATCAA
>DHLV01000041.1:691-3878 GCA_002405445.1 Flammeovirgaceae bacterium UBA4659
GGGCTTGACACCGATAATTGAATCAGACATTGAGTTAAAAAAATAATCGCTTGAGACCATAACTCTCGCGGCATAACCAACAACATTTCCAATCGAAAGATACCAACTTGAATTTCGAAGTGAAACATGAAACTCGTGGACGCCTTCGTTATTTGAATATGCAATTGAAAAGTTCGTTTTATTCAATTTCCCAGCAACATAAGAGTACCCATCCTTTTTAAAGCTGTTTATCTTCGGCTTCTGAAAGTCGAAACCACGTGTTTTCATATCCCATTCTAGTTCAAAACCAGTATCTTCATAGTAGCCGAAAATCAGTTGCTCATTAGGGTAAATGTGTGCATCGTCATCAAAGGTGGTTACGTTACCACCGAAGGGAAGCTTAGGGACTTTTAGCTCCTCCAACTTAACAAAAAATTTGGGCACCCTTACATTTGTCCAAATCATCGCCCCGCTTTCGTCTCTCAACACGTAGCCTAAAAACTCACTGTCGGATACTCATGCCTGCGTGGGGGTTTCATAGTAGCGTTCAAAAAGTGTAAATGCATTAACTGATCCTGTTGACGGGTCTACGCTTCCTCCGCTTTCTGTTCCCCAAGCGGCAGCTATTCCCTGCATTATATTTCTCATCCCAATCCTTCCATCCACCCAACTGTTAAACCCGGCAAAGAAGCTGTTTGCACTCGGCCGCCACCCTGCCCCCATGCCACCGGTGCGGCCGGTCATGCGGCCGTAGCGGCTCATAGCATCGCCATCGCGCCAGCACATGGCACATATGTATTCGCGCTGTCTGGGTATCTCTTTGTCATCGTAGGTGTAGCCGGGGTATTGCACCGAGCCGGTCTGGAACCAAACCCCGGGGTCGGCCCCACTTGGGTCGGTGTGGTTGGTGGGGTTGTTATAACTGTAGTTATAGGGTGTCAGGCTGCTGTACTTGGCTGCTACCGGATCAACACCGTTCATTCTTCCCAGTAATGGATCGTAATTTCTAAAATCCAAATCGTATAACTGGGTTGTTGCATTCACTTCTGTACCCCCATTGCCCAGGAAATTGTTCCCCGTCACGTTCTCTCGCGTCCCCACCTTCGCTAAAGCTCCGGTGGGCAAGCAGCTGTTGGCCGTTTTGGGCGGCTACCGGGCTGCTCCGGTACGCTTCGCTTCCGTGGCGCGAGGCGCACCACCAAGCCCTCGGCATCCACGGCTGCGCGGTGTTTCGTCAAAATCACGAGTATGAAAAAAAATGGCTTACCTGCAAGCAAGTGGCAACTCACGCAGAGTTCCCGAAACGGGTAACTCTGCGGGGAAGGAGGGGTACTTTCTGTATTATCTCTACATCTCTCCATCCCTCTTAACACCCTCTTCGAAATCAAAACCTTGCATGTAAGAAATCTTCCATTTATTATTCTCCTTTACAACTCTGAATTTGAAATCTGTCCAGCTATTCCCTCTCTTCCAATTCCAAGTTAGTTCTCCTGATCTGCTGTCCATCTTGTTAATCCTGATACCATCAAATTGTTGAGCAGAAAAGCCTTGGCACAGACACCAGGGGTCAATGTCATTTGCAAATTTGAAAGGAGGCAAATCTCCTACCATCCATTCATCAAATTCCTTGTTTCTTAGTTTAGCATCAAGAGTCAAAATGATTTGGTTGTAGTTTTCGATGAATTCATCGGAAAAAAAGCCCGATGCCTTGAGTTTAGTCAAATTTTCCCTTAACTTATTTTTATCAAAAAAGTAAAATCCCCCTTTCTTTGAAATAGGATACACAACTACTGACTCACTTGAGGCGCTCCAATCAAGGGCCGTTTGTATTAATTTTTGTATCTCTTTTTCATCGTCTTGATCATCTTTAGATTCAAGACTCACAATTTCTTTTTTTGCTCTTTGGCAATCTGTCGCGCGGACGCAACTGCTTAGACATAAAATCGAAGCTAGAATAAAAGTCAAAATACTCCTCATGTCTTTCATTGTTTTACTTTATCCATCGGTAAATTTCAAAACTAGGAGCTTTTTCTTGATAAGTATTGCTTGGATAAAACGGGCGAGCAGTGTTTTGAAAGTAATCAGATACCCATTGTGAGCCATTATACATCTGAATATGCCCGCATGGACCTAGCCTACAGGGTGTACCACCTGGATAGCCTTGAATTACGCCTATATCACCTTTAAGGGGAGTATAGTTGTCAAGGGTCGTGGTTATCATAGTAAAGCCCCACTCGATCAACAACGGCCCATAGGCTCCACCCGCTTTTATGGGGTTGGTGGCGTTAATTCCACCCGCCACTATAGCGTTTTGGACATACCTTGCGCATGCATGCTGCGATTTACTACGGGCATGTGCATTAAGGTAGTCAACAGCCTTATCAATATCAAAGTCTTGCGTCAAGTCAACCATCCACCCATGCCATCCCCCGGCTGAGGCGATCAAACGTGGCAGCCCTGAATAATAGGCATCAACAATCTTACCGTAGTTATTCACCCAATAGTTCACCTGAGCATTTGAGGGTAGCTTGCCTCCATTTCTATTTGCAAATGTGTAGGCTATCGTAGATGCAACTTCGCTTCCGTAACGTGTGTAGCCCCAGGAGTTAAAGTGATCATTGTAAGCTATACCAAAGGCCATGGCGCGGTCTTGCCCGCCATGGCTGTAATAATTTACCTCTCCGCCACTAAAACCAAAGGTGTGAATCCCCTCTTCCATAGCACCGTAGTCAATTCTTAAGTTACCAATCTGGGCAACCCAGCCACTGCCACTCGGTTTCCACCCTGCACCCATGCCAAACATGGAACTTCCGGCACCGGTGGCCCTGGCCAAAAACGACATCGCCCCTGGGGCTTCCAGCCGCCAACACTGCCCGCAGATATAGTCGCCCATGCCCGTGTAGTCTACCCGGTCATCGTAGGTGTAGCCAATGTGCCATTGGTTATAGGTAGCACTGTAATTCACCGTCTGGGGCGGATCTGCCCCACTGGGGTCGTTAAACGTCAGCGGGTTGTTGAAACTATAATTATACGGTGGCAACGATGTATACTTTGCAGCCATGGGGTCCACCCCGTTCATGCGGCCCAGCAGCGGATCGTAGTTTCGAAAATCTAGGTCGTAAAGCTGGGTGGTGGTGTTTAGCTCGGTGCCTCCGTTGGCTAGAAAATTATTGCCCGTCACGTTCTCTCTTGTCCAACTGTTGGCCGT
>DHLV01000106.1 GCA_002405445.1 Flammeovirgaceae bacterium UBA4659
GCTCCAAAACAATTCAACTTCATCTGGTTTCGGTATTCCTCCCGTCAGTTGAACGTTCAGACTCGCCAGCATGGGTCTAAAGTCGCGGAACCCGGCATCTGTCCACTTAAAGAACAGGGAACCGTCATTTGCGCCATAATTAGGTAAATGGCCCGACACAGGATCTTGAGAGTACTTCATCAATTTAAGCATCGCATAAGCACGGGAATAAACAACGTCTGCCCATTGGTCGCCCCGTAGGTTAGCCAGCGAAATGGCAAACGTAAGCAACTGTACAGCCACTCGCTGGTAGTTAAAACTGAATTGGAGATAGCCTCCATCTGGAGTAACCTGATACTCAATCTCTTCCTCAAACCATCTTTTACCGACTATTCTCCAGTGACTGGCCTCGCGAAAGAATGGAAAAACGACTCCGATCGTGTACAATGCCAGGGTCTCACTCAGCGCATGGTTATTCCGCACGGCAATGCGCGAGAAATGAATATTGGTGCGCACATGTCTTGCTTGCCAATAAACAGACCATATTATCTTGCCGAATCTTTCGGTTGTCAGCTCGCTAGAATATCGATAGAAATACAGCGCATAAATCCAATTAAACAAACGAATGGAAATCTCCTGGCTGCACCGATAATTTGGCCCACAGTTGATCGGGTTCTGGTCAATCCAGTTATCGATTTTGGAAAAAACCCAACCGGCATGGTCCTGATCAAAGGCAAGGTCGTAGCGCATTATGGTTTGCAGAAACAAAAAGCGGTTAGGCTCCCACACATACTTGATGTCCCCCACTTTGGCACTGAAGTCTGGTATCTTGGTCCAGTGTACATTGGCATCATACCGAAAGCCTGTGTCGTAGTTCCTAAGCCAATCATTATCAACTCGCTTCCATTCTCCATAAAAAAATTGAACTTCACCTGCGAGAATTCGTAGAGCCTCTGCACAAAGCTGCTCAGTCTTCTCCGGTTTCTGGCCAAAAGATGAACGATCTCCTATCAAAAAACCAGGGGCTGATTTACGCCACTCGGCAACATTAATCCATTGTTGAAATGGCGGCTTTACAGGAAATCGCATGGCCAAAATCCCGGTGCGCAGCGTAAACTCATATCCTATGCGAAAAAAAACATAGCGCCAACCCACCACATTCAAGTAGCCCCACCAGTTCCGCAGCCGCTTCAACATCAATTAACTGAAAGTTTCTCCAATATCTCAACTATTCTGATCGCTGCCCTTCCATCCCACTTTTCCGGAATTGCGCCTTTCTTCCATTGCCCGCCCATTACCTTGTCCATGGCTGGGCGAATTCTCTTGGGATCTGTTCCTATGAGTTCATTTGTACCTGTTGTGACGGTCTCGGGCCGTTCGGTTGAATTCCTGAGTGTAAGGCAGGGAATATCTAACACGGTTGCCTCCTCAGTTACCCCACCTGAATCAGTGATTACTCCTTTTGCTTTGCTCACGAGATAATTGAATTCCAGATAGCCCATCGGATCAACGGTATGAAGATTAGGCCAACTCGTGGATGCGCCTTGTAACGTCTTTCTCGTTCTTGGATGCACTGGAAACACTACCGGAAGCCCCGCGGCACCCCCGGTGATTTCAGACAAAAGTGAGGTCAGCTTATCAACACTATCCACATTGGATGGGCGATGCAAAGTCACGACAAAGAAGTTATTCGCCACCAAGTTAAGGTCATTCCAAAAGGCTGGCGGTGCCAGGCGGGCCCGATTGGCAAGCAGTGTGTCGATCATCGTGTTACCGACAAAAAAAATGGCATTTGCCGAGACACCCGCCTTCAAAAGATTCTGGTTCGCAACTTCGGAAGTAGTAAAAAAATAGTCAGTCAAAACATCGGTCACGAGCCGATTCACCTCCTCGGGCAACGTTATATCGAATGATCGTATACCCCCCTCCACATGTGCAACCTTAATGTTGAGCTTCTTCGCAGCTATGCTGCACGCCATGGTAGAGGTTACATCACCCACCACCAAGCAAAGATCGCAGCGTTGATCCAGCAAAACTCTCTCATACCGCACCATGATCGAACCTGTTTGCTCCGCCTGCGTGCCCGATCCGACCTCCAGATTTATATCGGGCTCCGGAATACTCACCTCTTCAAAAAAACGCCCACTCATGGCTTTGTCGTAATGTTGACCCGTGTGCACAAGACGAAACTCCAGAGCGCTACCTTTCGATTGCTGCTCTCGGATTGCCTTGATGATGGGCGCAATCTTCATGAAATTAGGACGTGCGCCTGCAATGATATCAATCTTCATTTGCCTAGCTTAACTGAATACATCTGTTCTCTTGCAACGAACGCACCATGGCGAGTGTAGCTTCCGAAACATTCATTATTTCACGTACCGGGATCAATGGCTTGCCTTCGCGCAAAGCAGCAGATAACATCTTGATTTGCATCAAATGCCCCTTGTCCAAAGGGGTTTTTAACGAACTGAAATTTTTCCACCCAAAGCCGCTCGTCTTGACAAAATTATCGACTACAATTGTTTTTCCCTGGTAGAATAGCTCGATGCGTTCTTTCGGGTACGACCGGGCACCATTGGAAAAATAGTTAACGATAACATTCGATCCATTTTCCATGCCCAGAAAAAAACTCCCGCTATCAGTATTGCTATTGGATTGCTCACCCATTGATTGCCCGGTGACATGGCGGACGAGGCTACCTGTAACAAACACGGCCAAATCGACCAAATGACAGGCCTCGCCAATAATCCGCCCTCCTTCTTTTGGGTCAAGCGTCCAATGGTTTGCGGGCAAAGCCCCCGCATTCATGGTTAACACCAGATTCACCAAACCCGGGCGGTCTCCGATAAGTGATTTGACCTTTGCAATATGAGGAGAAAATCTACGATTGTACCCTACGTGCAAAAGTCTGTCGTTAGATTGCATCAACATCTGCCTGACTTCTTCCAACTCTTGAGCATTTACTGCCAATGGCTTTTCAATAAACACGTGTTTCTTTGCAGCCAACGCTTCGGATACCATTCGTGCGTGCAGGCTGTGTCGCGTGGTAATAATGGCAAGATTGACGTCTTTGTCATTTAGCAACTCGCGATAATCGGTGGTGGCAACAGTTGCGCCATACTTTTTGGCCATCAATGTTGCTGAAAGCCCTGAATGACTCGCAATACCATAAACCGAAACATTGCTTTTCTTCAACGCTGGCAGCAATGTAGCTTTTGCAAAATTACCTGCGCCAATCAACCCGACCTTGAGCGTGCCTTGGGCCTGCACGGCATGACCAAAACGCACCACGCGAGTCACCTTCTGCTCTTCAACCGGATATTCAAAGATCGAAGCAATCCGATCTTTATCCGTTAAGTTGCCGTAAATCTGCTGAAAGCTTGTAAACGGCACAATCTCGGAAATTAAAGGCCTCACCCGCAGCGCGCCATTCGCTATCGCCAGCAGAACCGACTCAAAATTTCTCTTGGCTGTCCAACGCACAAAAGGTAAAGGATAGTCGTGTCCTTTCTCTTCATAAGCCTCATCGTAGCGACCTGGGCCGTAGGAACATGAAACTTGAAAAGTGAGTTCCTTTTCATAAAAGTCACTGCGCTTTAAGTCAAGGCCAATTACTCCTACCAGCACGATGCGGCCACGCTTACGAGACATTTGCGCGGCTTGATGAATGATCTCATTATTTGGAGCGGACGCAGTAACCAGTACAGCATCTGCACCCACTTCGCTCGTTTGCTCACGCACAAAGTTAACCGGGTCTGTGACGGACCCATTGAACGCAGTAATCCCCAAGTCGCTGGCAATCGAGACTTTCCGCTGATCAACGTCATAACCCACTACCCGGCAGCCAGCCGCTTTTAATAATTGTGCCGTCAACAGCCCAATCAGCCCTAAACCAATTACGACCACCGTTTCCCCGAACATCGGCTGTATCAACCGCATGCCCTGAAGGCCAATTGAACCTATGACTGTAAAGGAGGCTTCTTCGCTCGAAACATGATCGGGTATTCGGGCACATAAGTTCCTCGGCAACGAGACATACTCGGCATGGGAACCATTTGATGCAACCCGGTCACCCACAGCAAACTCCGTAACCCCGTCCCCTACTTCTCTCACAACCCCTACATTACAGTAGCCAAGCGGAATGGGTTGGTCCAGTTTGTTAAACACCGCTTCGAGTGTGGGTAACAATCCATCCGACTTAATCTTATCCAACACTTGTTGGACCTTTTCCGGTTGTTGTCTTGCCTTTTGAATGAGCGAGGCTTTTCCGAATTCAACCAACATCTTTTCTGTTCCTAATGACACCAAACTGTGAGTCGTTTGGATTAACACATGACCCGACTTGGCTTGTGGCACCGGCACTTCTTCTAATGAAGTAACACCACTTCTAAGATTTTGTATAAGCTGTTTCAATTGTGGATTTCTCTTTGATTGTAAATTGTCTTAGCCATGACTCAATCGCCAGCAGGCACCAAATGCTGTAGGATGCATCAATGGCACCTTCTTTGTTTCTCCTGATCAGGCTGCCTACAGCATCTGCGTCAAACAGTTCTATCTGTTGCAACCGCACACCACTAAGCTTCTCATGGATCACATTTGACAAGTCATGAGATATCCACCTGCGCACGGGAGCGCCAAAGCCGGTTTTTGGCCTATATATTACATCGCGGGGAAGATACCGCTCAGCTACTTTTTTCAAAATGTATTTCGTTTCCGAACCTTTCATCTTCAATCGGGGGGGCAACCGGCATGCAAACTCAACGAGGTCGTTGTCCAAAAAGGGTACGCGAACCTCTACGCCTTTGGCCATTGCCATCTTGTCTGTGTAGTTCAAATTGTGGTCAACCAGAAAAGATCTCATCTCCCAATACAGCATCCTGTTCAACCATGATTGCTCAGTTGGAATCTCATTAAGATAAGACTCGAAAAAATGCGTAGGGTTGTATCCTGATAGCCTTTCCTGTACAGGCGCTGAAAACAATTTGGTCAATTCTTCCTCTTTGATCCAACGATAGTAGTTTGCCAAACGCCTCTCGACTGGCACTACTGTTTCACTTAGCACTTTCTTTAACCTGCGCCAGAAGGGCATCTTTACACTCACTGGTAAGTTAACCAATAGCTGCGCAAGCGGGACCGGGATGAATTTGATCCAAGCCTCAAAATTCAAAGCCTGGTGCCGTCTGTAACCCGAAAATACATCATCACCGGCACTACCACCCAATAGCACTTTGATACCCTGCCGCCTCGCCTCCTGACAGATGTTGGATACATTCAGCGGTGCCGCATCCGCCTGCGGCTCATCCAAGTGCCAAATCATTTGATCAAAATCCCGTACAATATCGATGTCTGCTTTCACCACGTGCAAGTCTGCGCTCACATGATCAGCTACCCACTTCGCATAACCTAAGTCATTCGCAAACCCTTCCTCTGCGATTTCTGCCCCGGCATCAATAGTAAAACACGAGAGTTTGCGATCCGGGAGCAATTTTCGAGCGAGCGCCACAATCAAACTTGAGTCCAAACCACCGGACAGAAAAAAACCCACCGGAACGTCTGACAGCAACTGACGTTCGACCGCCCGCAATAACAACTCTTCACATTGATCAATGAGCTTCAATTCAGACTCAAGTGTATAGATACCATCAAACGGGATTTGATAAAACAATGAAGCGGATTTCTGTATTTTGCCTCCCCGCACCTGAATCCGCAGCACATGAGCCATTTCTAATTTGCTTTCGTCCTTGAACATTGTATCAGTTCCGGGTGACCACAAGAAAGTAAGGTAATTCGCTACCGCTTTTTCATTGATGGAGGCATCCTGCAAAACCGGCAAGAGCGCCTTTAATTCTGAAGAAAATGCAAAGTAATTTTCTGTACATATGTAATAACAAGGCTTAACGCCAAATCGGTCTCGAGCAACAAAAAGTGTCTCAAGTTGACGATCGTATAAAGCGAACGCAAAAATACCATTAAGCCTTTTTACGAAGTCGATACCCCAGTACTGGTAGGCATGCAGCAATGTTTCGGTATCGGATGTGGAACGGTAATTTGCGGGCGGCAACTGCTGCCGGATGTCCAGATGATTATAAATCTCACCGTTGAATACAATCACGACATTGCCATCAGTCGAGTGCATTGGCTGGTGTCCGTTGGGGCTGGGATCCAGGATAGACAGTCGCGTGTGTCCCAGAAATAATTGACCGTCTACGAAATGCGCCTGATGGTCAGGGCCGCGATGGGCAATGGCAGATACCATCGGCTCAATGGGCCACTCTCCTAACCCCAAGCCACCTACAATTCCGCACATTGCTTAATTCGAAAAAAGCTTTTGATAATCACGTAAGGTCGCCTGCCTGTCAAAAAACTCGACTGCCAGCTGCCGGGCACCCTTGCACCAGATGTCAAATTCTTGCTGATCTAGCGCTGCAAAAAATATCAAACGGCTAATGAGCACAGCTTCGTCTAAAGGCTCATCAAAACCGGCATTCTTCCCGGCAAGATTGCGCCATGGTGTTGCATTTGAAATCAACACGGGCCTACCGGCAATAAAGCTCTCCAGAATGCTATGCCCAAAGTTCTCACCTTGGGTAGGCAAAAACAGCAGGTGGTAGTGGCCCAGCACCTTTACCACCTCATCTGCTGACAACGGGGGGCATAGCCTGACGGTCCCGTGCGAGAGTTGCGCCTTTTGCAGGCATTGTTGGTAGTAGTCGCGATCTTCTGCAAAACCGTAAACATCCAACCAAATATCTATGTCCTTTGCTTTTAGAACCACGTCAATGGCCATCAGTACGTTTTTGATAGGGTGAATGCGCGCAATCAAGCATGCCCTCACGCTACCCCGCACTTTTTTGACACTTGACACCTGTTGTTGGTGAAGATCGGAAACAGGACGCAAATTGGCCGCAACGTGCACATTCGGTGTTGACAAGACCGCATGTATGTCGCGTTGCTCAAATTCAGAACTAGCTTGGTAAAGGGTTGCAGGCCGTTGCAAGGCCAACTTATAAAACATGAGAAAGAGCTTCTTTTTCCAGGCTTTACCCGAAAGCGCAGTTGGCGCAAGCTCACCACGTGGAGCCAGAACCATTTTGCTTTTCGGCCGCAACACTGAAACAACACACTGCGGATAAATCGAAAAGTCAAAAGAAAAAAAGCTGTTTATATAAATAAATTCAGGTGAACGCTGGATCCATTCCCGAATGATCTGCCTCCTCGCGCTTTTGTCGAGGTAATACACAGTAAACCCTTTCATCTCCACTGGCCGGTTGGGGACAATTCCAGGAAGTGGATGAGGCACACCAAAGTCATGATTAGAGGTAAGCACGGTAACATCAAAATGCCCGCAAAACGCTTCCGCAAAACCCAACGATGACCGGGCAGGTCCACCTGATCGAACAGCCGGGTAAAAGTAATCGAAAAGCGCAAGTATACGAGGCTTACTTTTCATACCTCAATCGAATTTGCCTGTAACCAATCCGACAAGGTCACCAGTAACCAAATTCTTGCCCAGTTAATCGCAGGATGGCCTTTCAAGAAAGCCCTCCACACGCGTGTGACTGCGCCCGGGCGAAAAAAACCTACTTCTTCGAGGAAACTCAAGCGACTTTCACAAAATGGCTTGAGTTCGTTTCGCATCCATTGATCGAAGGGCATTGAGAATCCTTGCTTGGGTCTGTTCACTAACTCGTCCGGGATAAACTCACGCAGAGCTTTTACAAAGAGAAACTTATTTACCGAAGGGTTGACCTTAACCGAATCTGGCAAGCCTAACACAAACTCCACCAGCCGGGAGTCGAGAAATGGCGTACGCACTTCCAGCGCGTGGGCCATACTCATCTGGTCCGTATCCCGCAGCAAAACGTCATGCATATAGTATTGCATTTCCCATCGCGAAACGGACGTGTAGTAATAGCCCGAAACAACATCATCTTCCAATCTCGGTTCGCCTTGACTTCCTGCCGTTCCCACAAGCTGATCCACCTGGTCGTCAAAAAAATACCTGCGTGTCAGCGGGTAGTTTTCCGCCATGCCAAGCCGGGAGCCGGCAAACTCCAGCCTCTTTCGCATGGCAATTGACGGATTAGCCGCCAGCCAAGATCTAACGGCCAACCTTCGAAGGGGGCGGGGAATTTTTTCAACTCTTCTCGCCCAACGCGGAAGTTCACTTAACTGGCGGAAGCTGGCATATCCTCCAAAAAGTTCGTCACCTCCTAAACCTGATAGGGCAACTGTGATACCGGCCGTTTTTACCGCTTTCGAGATAATATACGTATTCACTCCATCGGCCGAAGGGTGGTCAATCGCGCGCACCGCTTGCGGAACCTGCTCAACCACGTCCGTCATACGCAACTTTACTTCATGGTGCCGAGTACCAAATTTCTTTGCCGCAAGGGCAGCGTAATAGCCGTCCCTGAACTGACTATCGTCAAAAGCGATCGTGTAGGTATTAAAGCCTGCGATCAACTGCGAAGCGACACCCACCAGTATGGTTGAGTCAATACCTCCGGACAAAAATGCGCCCAGAGGCGCATCACTGACTAATCGCTGTTCAACCGACTGAATGAACAGACTCCGCAGGCGATCCTCAATATAGGGTGCAGAGGCATCATGGAGTTTAGGGTTCGCAGTCCAATACTGAACAAGTTCAAACGTACGGGGGGATATGCTCAAATAAGAAGCCGGGGGCAATGTGAACACGTCCTTAACCAGTGTGTTAGGAAAATGAACCGTTTGGTAAGATAACCATTCCCGAAGTACTTTGTGATTCAACTCCTTTTTGCACGGGCTCCCATTTAACAGTGCCCGGACTTCCGAAGCAAACCATAGTTTGTCTTCCTGCCGGAAGTAATAAAGCGGCTTTTCACCAAAGCGATCACGTGCCAGGAATAACGTATCCAGATGGTAATCAAACAAGGCAAACGCAAACATGCCTTCCAACCTGTTTAGGCATTTGATTCCCCAAACCTGATAGGCCATAATCAGTACTTCTGTATCACTGTGAGTGAAAAAGACATGCCCGATTTCTTCCAGTTCCGCCCGTAGCTTCCTGAAATTATAAATCTCACCATTGAACACAACCACAACCTGTCGGTCAGCACTCCACATGGGTTGATGACCCGAGGCAGTCAAATCGATAATACTCAAACGGGTATGGGCAAGCCCAAGCCGATGCTTTTCGTCAAGCCAAATACCATCGTCATCGGGCCCCCGGTGCTTGAGAGAAGCTACCATGGCAGCCAGAGCATCCGGACTGGGATCACAACCAAAATATCCGGCTATTCCGCACATGAAGATGCCTTTTTAAACACGGCAACTGCACCATCCCGATCAACCCATTGGAAGTTGTGCTGTTTCACCAGTATTGCCCCCAAATCATCTATAGTATAGTCTTTTCCCCGAAAGTGAGTGGCATGAAGTTCAATAATCACTGTTTGACACATTTGGAGCGCCCCGGCATCCGCAAGCAAAAAGCCTGCTTCCGCTCCTTCGATATCCGACACCAGCGTATAACGCTGCCATTTCAATTCATCCAGTAAGTTCGACAGAGTGGTTGCTTCAACAGCGGTACCGTTCGACTCTTCGGAAAGCCGAGAAACCAGATTGTCTGTCGCCACATTGAAAAGAACGCCAGGCTGCCCATCGTAGTTTATCGCCAGATTCCTCACCCTCATATTTGCCAAGTGATTCAGGCTCAACGTGGCATTAATCACTGGAATTAAATTTGGATTTGCCTCCAGACTCAGGCCCAGGACGCCTTTGTTCAACCTACTGCCAATCAGCGAAGAGACAAATCCGAGGCTTGCACCCAGTTCGATAACCGGTTGGTTAGAAACAATTCTGGGATCGGGTTCTTCATCTCCAAAATCGTGATTAGAGGTGACGACCGTGATTTCAAACTGATTGCTTAAAAGTTCGGCAAATCCCAAAGCAGAACGTGCAGGCCCGCCAGACTTGACAGATGGATAAAAGTGATCAAAAAACGCTAAAATGGATTTCCTACTCACTAGCTTAATTGTAAAGCTGAAAGTAGTTCGCTTGCTGTTCGCTCCGAATTCAGTGACTTGGCCAAACTCCTACTCAACTCGCTTCCGCTAGTCTTTTTGTTTGGAGACCAGTTGAATACTTCAACCAATGATTTTTTAAGTGCATTCCAATTGCCAGTCGGAAATATGACTCCATTTACCTGGTCTTGCACAAATTGATCTGCTGAACCAACTGCCTGTGAGCAGCAAATTAGTAAACCAGCTGCAGCTTGTTCGTGCACTACCACTCCCCAAGGCTCATCTAAGCTTGGCAAGCAAAAAATCGCTGCGTGATTAATTGCTTCTTGTATCTCAGTCTGAGCCGCAAAACCTCGATATTTAATCCAATCGTTTTTGGGAATCGAGCCGCTCAAGGAACCATTTCCGAATATCCATAACCTACCCTGAAAGGCTCCCTCGTTTCTCAGTTCCATCAATACATCTATCAATGGTTGGATTCCTTTTATTCTTTCCAATCGACCAACGAAGATCACATCCTGCCTCTGCTCTATTGGTGTTGTGCCCATCTTTGAAAATAACTCTACATCTCCAATGTATAACCCTCCTATTGTTTTACTTTCTGTAAAACCAATCATCTTTACATACTTACGCTGTCTATCGCCCGGAACCCACGCGTGGGTGAAATATCGGTGATATAGCCATCGCTGCATCGCCACTGCCAGATAGTCACGCAGAGAACCGGTCCATTGTTTATCTGACCCCATCACCACAGGAGTACCGCTTTTTCGGAGCTTATTAGCTACAATCAAATAACCCTTATCCATTCTTCCGCTTACCACAGCAGCCACCGGATTCAAATTATCCGAGAGTTGCATCAGGCCATCATCATTTAACTTGCTGCGTTCATAAAACTGAATGTCAGTACCTGAATAACGATAAGGCGTTAGTTTCTTGTGGTCCCAGTGCACTACATGAACCGTGAGCGCGCTATTTTTTTGAATAGCCCGCCAAACGGCAATATTGTAGGGCATGTATTCTGAATAAAGGATAAGCAAATTACCACTACCCTTCATGGACAATGGTATTGTAAAGTTGCTGATATTGATCTGCTATTCTCTCCCCTCGAAAAAACGCAGCACGCTGCAATCCAAGTTGTACCTGCTGTTCATACAATTCGCTGCTTGACATCAAATTAATGAAAGCATTTTTAATTTCTGAAACTTGAAAAGGGTCCACCAGCAAAGCCGCTCCGCCTGCAACTTCCCGCATGGGTTCAATCGAAGACGTAACCACCGGTTTGCCGGTGGCCATTCCCTCTATGATCGGCAGCCCAAACCCCTCATATGTCGATGCGAAGAAAACTGCATCTGCATCTCCATAACTCTGAGCAAGGGCTGAGTCTGATGAAATATTCGAACGAAATTCAAATGATACTCCGCGCTGCACCAACTTGGCTTGTAACTCGTGAGAAAATGGGCGTATGAGAATCAAGTGACAATCTAGTCCAGTCACTGCCTCAACAAGTCGATCGGTATTCTTATTGGCGCCACCACCTATTTGGAGAATTGTGAATCGTGTGTCGTTATTCTTCAAGATGCGTTGAAACGAATCAGAAATCGGGTTATAGACGGTTGTGATTTGGGTATGCTTCAAAGAAAATGTGTTCAATAACTGATCACGAGTAAAGTTTGAGATGGCAGTAATGTACTTCACATGAGACAGCGGCCAATCCCAATACACCTTTTTATAAGCCCACCGTTTTAGGCCTTGAAGGGTTTGCGTCAGATGGCCTACGTCATGCACCGTCAATAGACGTCTGGCAGAACTTAGGCCCAGAACTAAATAATTGGCGGCCCCTGTCACATGATGAACATCCGCGTTTAGTGCGCGAATTTGAAGCGCCATACGCCAGTCAATTCGCTGATTGGCATAGAAGTTTTCGAATTCGACATTTTTTGTGAGGCATTGTTGAACGCGATGAAAAACATTTTCAATGCTAAATACTCCAGCGTGTGGTTTCCTAAAGTAATAATTCACTTTCATTTGATCCCAACCGCAATAAGATTTGAGGTGAAGATCCCTGCGGGATTTCCCGTCTCAACCATTTTCCAGAAACGATGGTGAAAAACCTTTATCGCCCACAACCAATATCTCAATTTACCCCGTAAGCTACGCGGGACTGGACCAGTAGGAAAGCACTGTGACGAATGAAAGCCCACGTTTAGAAATAGTTGACGAACCGAGCTTACAGAGTAGGCGACCTCGTGTGTGTAGTCCCCATAAAAGATCGAACTAAAAAAAATACCCTCTCCGTTCGGTACCTGCATGATGAATCGACCGCCAGGTTTTAGCTTTTGCACAACCAACAAAAGCAACTCGAACACTTCCTGCCTGGTAAAATGTTCAACCACATCACGCATGATAATGCAGTCAACGTCCACGGCTGTCGCCAAAAATTGCCTTGCATCAGCCACCAAAAGCCCCTCAATACCCAAAGAAGTTCCCTGTTCAATTTGCTGAGATGAAACATCTATACCTCTTACACTTGAATATCCGTGTTGTTGTTAGAAGTAGACAAAGCCGCCATTTCCACAACCGACT
>DHLV01000240.1:0-3100 GCA_002405445.1 Flammeovirgaceae bacterium UBA4659
CTGCCCGGATCATTATATCAACCTATTTATGATCCACCGATTTCCATAAGACCTCACTGCGGATTAGCGCGCTGACATCTTTGTAAAATGTCTGCTTGCACATCTTACCCAGTATTTGCTGGGTATCGTACTGGTCAAAATCCAAAACAATGCCGCCATTAAATTGCTCTGCCAGTTTTGTCCAGGGCTCGTTTTGTTGCAGCAAAATGGGAAGTTCACAAACTAAATACTCAAAAAGCTAGGTGGGGATATTGATTTTCAGGACGGGCAGAATCGGATAGCTGATGATGCCAAAGTTTGCCGTTGCCAGCGCGTTGAAAACATCACCATGGGGCACTAGCTGCGTGCCACCTTTGACGGTAATAAAAGGGTGATTTTGGATTGCCTGCTGAATGCGTTTAACGGTGGCGCTTTGCGCGCAGAAGCCAATTAACTCCTACTCAATTTTGGGTTCGAGAGCATGCAGTTGTTTAGCAAATTCAATCGCCCTTAATACCCCCGTGTTTTCAGCCAGTGTGCCCGTAAACACCAATTTAAGCTTTTCGGGGTCAGGCGTTCGCCTGAACCCACCGGGCAACTGAACTTTGTTTTCGATCACTGAAAATCTTTTGCCCATAAACCCCATTTCATTTTCGTATGATTTTTCAGCCAACAAAAAGTGATGGAGCAGGGGGGAAGTAACCCATTCCTTCAATCGCACCCAGCCTGCCAGCACATGCCGAACAACAGGCGGAAAAGCATCGGTGTGGGTTAGATTTTGCGTGTAATTCTCTTGTACATCATACAGAATTCGAGTGCCAAATAAAATTCTGTTTAGAATCGCAACTAACAGTAATTCATGTGTATTAACTATTAGTATTTGAGGCTTTACTTGATATATTTTTCGAGCTATTTCCAATGGTGAAAACCATCTTGCAAAACTGAGGCGGCCGAACTTAGCCAAGGGCAGAAAGTGGATGGGTGAGTCTGCGGTGGCGGTGTGCTGGCTTGGCTGCCCGATCAGGAACACTTCGAATTTTCGATCTACCAGCGACTGCGCTATTTTTTCAAAACCGCGCGTATCATCCACCGGTTTCAACACCGAAGCAATGACTATTCTGCATTTTTTTATTTCTTGCGACACAATTATAACAGCCATTAAAAGTAACGCATAAAATGCAACTGCAACACCTGATCGAAAAAGCCTGGGAAAATCGCGACCTGCTGAAAGATGAATCGACCCAGCACGCCATCCGCGAGGTGGTGGAGCAACTCGACAAGGGTGAACTGCGCGTGGCCCACATGGAGGGCGAGCATTGGATCGTGAATGAGTGGGTGAAAAAGGCTGTGATCTTGTACTTCCCCATTCAACAAATGAGTACGATTGAGGTGGGGCCGTTTGAGTTTCATGATAAGATTGCTTTAAAGAAGAACTTCCGGCAATTGGGCGTGCGTGTGGTGCCCCACGCCATTGCTCGGCACGGCTCATATCTTGCCAAGGGCGTGATCATGATGCCTAGTTACGTGAATATTGGTGCCTATGTAGACGAGGGAACGATGGTGGACACGTGGGCAACGGTGGGCAGCTGTGCACAGGTAGGCAAGAATGTGCATCTGAGTGGTGGTGTCGGCCTGGGCGGGGTATTGGAACCTGTGCAGGCAGCTCCGGTTGTTATTGAAGACAACGCTTTCATCGGATCAAGGTGCATTATTGTAGAAGGTGTAAGGGTAGGAAAGGAGGCGGTTTTGGGCGCCAATGTAGTGCTCACTGCGAGCTCAAAAATTATCGATGTAACAGGGTCGTCACCGATTGAATACAAAGGGTTTGTGCCCCCTCGCTCGGTCGTGATTCCGGGCACAATACCAAAGCAATTTGCCGCGGGCGAATACCAAGTGCCATGCGCGTTGATCATCGGCCAGCGCAAGCTAAGCACCGACAAAAAGACATCGCTCAACGAAGCCCTGCGGGAGAATGGTGTATCTGTTTAGCCGAGGATACCATACTGATTGGCACAACCTTTGATTCTCGTCTCATAGACGTTAATTTTGTGTATGCGTGTATCTGTTTCAACCCTGTTACTGCCGGCCGCGGTGCTGTTGTTCAGTTTTGTCTCAGATCATGGCAGCAGGCGTATACACGACCGAAAAGGCTCCATATCCATTGGCGAGCGGCTGGACTATCGCATGTACATGGGGTTTTTCACGGTAGCAAAAGGCACCACTATTGTGGACAAGGGTTATCATGCCAGAAATGCGAAAGGCTGTTACAAGGTGGATGCCTATATGGAAACATTGGGTATAGCCACCTGGATTTCAAAGGTGAATGACAACTGGGGCGCGTACATTGACACTGCTGAGTTGGTGACCCATGAATCATATCGTAATATCAAAGAAGGAAGTTACCGGTTGAATGAGCTGGTGAAGTATGATCACGAAAAGGACCTGGCTGCCGTGCAAGTGGCGGATAAGAAGACAGGTGTGTTTGGCGAGCCGAGAATATATTCGACTCCCGATAAGGTTCGTGACGTTGTGGCGGGTTTTATGTATCTGAGGATCATTGATTTTGCTGACCACAATGTGAAGGACACACTCACCGTATCGGGTTTTTTTGAGGACAAAGCGTATAAGTTCAAGATCATTTACTTCGGCAAGGAAATCATCGACACGGAGATGGGCAATATACTGTGCCACAAATTGGTGCCGATAATGCCTGATAACCAGTTGTTCAGAGGCGAAAACTCGGTAACCGCATGGATATCGGCAGACGACAACCAGATCCCCATCAGGGTTGAGGCGAGGATGTTCATCGGACATGCAGGCACGGAACTGGTCGGGTTCAGGGGTTTGAAGAACCAACTGAAAATAATCAGGTAGAGTCTGCTAGGCAACCTTCAGCAGGCGCGAAAAGGTTTCGATACTAACGGGTTTCACCACAAATTCGCTAACCTCCTGAAACTCCTTTGCCCGGTTCATGTCTCGTGGATCGATGGACGAGCTTACCATGTAAATGTTGATTCTTTTGGCCAGTTTACTTTTGAGCTCTGCAAAGTCTTCCAGAAACATCCAGCCATCGAAAAAAGGCATGTTGATGTCAAGAAACAGATGGTCAGGCAGTTTGTTG
>DHLV01000240.1:3264-6615 GCA_002405445.1 Flammeovirgaceae bacterium UBA4659
CATGCTCTCTCAAATAATCAATGGCACTGCCACCATTCTCGAATTGCAGTATTTGGCCGGCCAATTTTGCCGACTGAATCAAGCGCGCAGCCGTAAACTGAAAAATCGAATCATCATCAACTAAGGCTACCAAATTCATGTAGCATGTGATTTACTGAGCAAAACAATAAAACTCGTCCCGATGTTGGGTTGGCTCTCCATGTGAATCTCACCGCCCATTGCTTCGATTTGGTTTTTGATCATAAACAGGCCTATTCCCCTGCTTTCCGGATTGACATGAAAGGTCTTTCTGAGTTTAAATACCTGATTACCGTATCGTTTCAGGTCTAAGCCTAAACCATTGTCGGAGACTTTCAGAAACAGATTACCGCTTTGGTCATACGATTCAATTAAAATCTCGGGTCTTCTGGCCGGATGCCTGTATTTCAGGGCATTACTTAGTAAATTGATCAAAATACTTTCCAGGTAGATATTAGGGTAATGAACAGCATCAATCGCAAAACGTGTGCTGATGATGGCTCGCGTTTCAGCGACACGCGCACTGAGCTGGTGGATAACTGCCTGCAGCACTTCGGAAAAAATCAGTCTCTGCCTCTCTATGTTCTTTGCCTGCTTAATTTTGAGCACCTCGTTTAATTCCTGCAGGTTGGTCAATATCTTGGTGCCAGAATCCCGGAGCATCGACAGTAGCTTGGCTTTCTCCTCTTCATCGCTTGTGTTGTCATAAAAATCCAATAAACTCAGAATGTTGCTTACCGGTGACCGAAGGTTGTGCGAAACAATTTGAGTGAATTCCTCCAGTTGTTCATTCTTTCTCCTGAGATCTTCGGCAATCAGCGTTAAGCTTTTGTTTTGCTCTACAATCTTCCTTTCAAACTCTTTTCGCTCTGAAATATCCCGAAACTCACTGACGCGGAGCGTTACACCGTTATAGGGCATATCTCTGCCGTGAACTTCAATGCTGTACCTCGAGCCGTCTTTGCGCAGCCCAATCACATCATACGGCAGCTCATCACCGGCATTGTTGTGGTCTATCACCACCTGGCGAAACTCTTCTGCAATCAGGTTCAGCCCATCCATTCCGATGAGCTCATCCACTGAATAGCCTGTCATCTGTGCCAGGCCCTTGTTGACATCGATGATCGTACCCGTTTTGAGAAGTGCAATACCACCGAATGAAGCCTCTTGCAAGGTGCGGAACCTGCTTTCGCTGTCTATCAGTTCTGTTTCGGCAATCTTTTCGCTGTTCACGTTTTGCATCACACCCAGCATCCGGTAGGCTTTGCCCTTGCTATTGGCCATAAAGAACCCACGATCTCTCATATACATGTATCCATACGACTTGGTATGGAAACGGTAAGTGATGTCATACTCACTAAATGATTTTTCTGCCGCATCCAGCATCGCAAATGCCTCTGTGCGGTCATCCGGGTGAATAAGGGCGCCCCACTTTTCAACGCTATCCATCTCGGTTTGGTCATAGCCGATTTCCTTCCAAATATTCTCGCTCCAAATGATCTTCCCGGAGGGCAGAAAGTAATCATATACAATTTGACCAGAAGCACGGGTAACAAGTTCGTATCGTGTTTGCCAG
The DNA here is from genome assembly GCA_002405445.1 of Flammeovirgaceae bacterium UBA4659. GTDB lineage: Bacteria > Bacteroidota > Bacteroidia > Cytophagales > Cyclobacteriaceae > ELB16-189. The sequence continues at coordinate 4,859 of DHLV01000240.1, forward strand.
TCCTGCTTTTCCGACTCTAACCGCTTTCGGTCGGTGATGTCCATTACCGTACCGATCATCTTAACAGGCTTTCCAGCAGATAAAAGCACTTTTCCGGTGCCTTCAACGTGCCGTGTTTTACCCGAGGGCCAAACAATTCGATGTTGAACAAAATAAGGGATGAGCCCGACAAGTGTCCGGTCAATTTCATTTTTTACCGATGCCCTGTCTTCGGGATGAATCAGTTCGATGTAGTGCTCAAACGTAACGTTGCCACTAGTGGCACCTAACCCGAATATCGAGAACAGCTCGTCTGACCAATACACCACGTTACTTGCTATATCCCACTCCCAAATCCCGACCGAGGCGGCCTTGATCGCGAGATTCAGCCGTTCGTTGCTTTCCCGCAGAAGGTCAGCAAACTCCTTGCGGTTAGATACATCTAATACCAACACCAGCAACCCGCTGACTTTACCCGTAGCATCCTTTACCGGCTCGTAGTGGTCTTCCCAAAAAGAGCGCGCCCGATCGGTGGCACCGTATTCCTCGATGCGGGTAAAGGTCTCACCCTGCAATGTCTTGTCGAAGTTTTGCTTTGCTTTCGATCGGTCAGGTTCCTGCAAAATGTCCAACATGTTCATGCCGATTGCAATCTCTGCGCCCCAAATATGTTTCATCACAGCCCTGTGTGCCGGGCTGAATGACGTATACCGATAGTGGGCATCAAGCGAGAAAAAGATGATGCTGCCTGATTGAGAAATGATGTTCTCCCTGAAAGAAGCTTGGTGAAGCGCCATACTATAAACTTCAACGAAGTTAATTTGGCACTTCGCATTTATTTATTTTATTTCAACATAATTATTACTTAAACCTTACTTATTATGTTAAGAGAGTTCAAAGACTTCATCATGCGCGGCAATGTGATCGACCTTGCCGTGGGCGTCATCATCGGTGGTGCATTTGGCGCTATTGTCAACTCGTTGGTGAGCGATGTCATTACTCCGATTATGTTGCAGCCTGCACTCCAGGCAGCAGACGTTGCGGAATTGGAAAAATGGCGCCCGGGTGGAATGTTGCTGGGCAAGTTCATATCATCGGTGATTTCGTTTTTGGTAATTGCTTTTGTTTTGTTCTTGATTGTTAAAGCAACAAATGCTGCCAGCAGGAAAAAAGACGAAGCGCCTGCTTCACCTGCACCTCCTCCGGCAGATATTCAGTTACTGACCGAGATCAGGGATTTGCTCCGAGCTAACTGGCGATGATTGGTGGGTAAAGCCTCGCCAAAAAGCGTGGCTTTACTTTTTGAATTTCTCTGATACTACCAGCTCTTTGCTGCCGGCCTTGTAATGATAAAACCCTGCGCCTGACTTTGCGCCCATGGTGCCGGCCTGCACCATGTTTACCAGCAGCGGACAGGGCGCATACTTGGGGTTGCCGAAGCCATCGTGCAATACGCGCAAAATGGACAGGCAAACATCTAAGCCAATGAAGTCTGCCAATTGCAGCGGCCCCATCGGGTGGGCCATGCCGAGTTTCATTACGGTGTCGATCTCTTCAACGCCTGCCACGCCCTCGTACAAAGCATAAATGGCTTCATTGATCATGGGCATCAGAATTCGGTTGGCCACAAATCCAGGATAATCATTCACTACACAGGGAACCTTTTCTAAGCGACGGGTTAATTCCTCAATCTGATCTGTTACACCCGCATGTGTCTGATAGGCATTGATCACTACTACGAGCTTCATCACCGGCACCGGATTCATGAAATGCATGCC
>DHLV01000240.1:6632-7052 GCA_002405445.1 Flammeovirgaceae bacterium UBA4659
CATTTACTTCAACCGGATGTTTACCCAGTTTTTGTGAGAGTTCCATCACCGCTTGCGTGGTGGCATCGCTGGTATGGAAGCCGCGAATGACCTCCACTAACTGCATGATGGGCACTGGATTCATAAAATGCATGCCAATGACATTTGAGGGGCTTTTGGTTACCGCGGCAATCTTTGTGATTGAAATTGACGATGTGTTAGATGCGAGAATTGCCCCCGGCTTTGTGTTTTCGTCAATATCCTTAAAAATTTTAAGCTTGAGATCGATGTTCTCCGTGGCGGCCTCCACCACCAAATCAGCATCGGCAATTCCTTCTTTTAAAAATGTGGTGGTATTCAGGTTACGCAGCGTTTGGTCTTTCACCTCCGCAGTAATACTGCCCTTCTCAATCTGTCTGGTTAAATTTTTGGTGATGGTGG
>DHLV01000240.1:7129-7428 GCA_002405445.1 Flammeovirgaceae bacterium UBA4659
GGTGATGGTGGATATCGCTTTTTTCAACGCGTCTTCGCTGATGTCGATCAGCGAAACTGAATGCCCATGTTGGGCAAATACGTGCGCTATGCCGTTGCCCATCGTGCCGGAGCCAATAACCGCTACTTTTTGCATTTTTCGTTATTACTTTTGTAGCCGCAAATATAGAACTTTGCCCATGGCCGAAAAACCGAATCCGCGGATTAAAAATTTATCAACTCGATACTTGCGGTTCTACAAATTTGGTGTAGCGTTTGGTATTTTGGCGATGGTGGTGGAGTTAGTAATACATTATATTT
>DHLV01000248.1:0-213 GCA_002405445.1 Flammeovirgaceae bacterium UBA4659
AAAGGAAGAAATTATGCACGTGTTTGTCAACATGCTGCCCACCAAATACCAGAAGTTGGTACGCTTGCGCTACTTCCACGAATTGAGCTACGAAGAGATTGCCGTGGAGTTAGAAGCACCGCTGGGCACCGTAAAAGCACAGCTCCACAGGGCGCGCGAGTTGCTGTATGATTTAGTCAAGAACAAGAAAGAGCATATTTAATTCTAGGCCTT
>DHLV01000248.1:359-3472 GCA_002405445.1 Flammeovirgaceae bacterium UBA4659
AATAAGAAAGAGCACATTTAATTTTAGGCCCGTTGCATCAAAGCAACTTTGAGGATGCCCATTACGCTGAGGCTGTCTGTTATTTTTCCGTCCAACACCATTTGAAACGCCTCTTTGAATGGTAGTTTCCAAACCTTCATGTCAGCTTCGGTGGCTTCAAGGTTTTGTTTTCCCTCTTTTAAACCTTCGGCCAAAAAAACAAAACCTTCTTCGTCTGACACGGAATTCGATAGGTGGGCGCGCAGAATCATCGTCCATTTTTCCGCTTCAAGGCCCGTTTCCTCTTTTAGTTCACGCTTGGCAGAATCCAGTACATCAATATGGAGGGGGCCACCGCCTTCGGGTATCTCCCAGCTCCATTCGTTTAGGGTGTAACGGTGCTGGCCCACAAGCCAAGTGTTCATGTCATGGTCGAGCGCTACAATGCCGATGGCTTTGTTTTTGAAATGTACTTTGCCGTAAATGCCTTTTCCGCCTGCGGGATTGAGTACTTGATGCTGTTCTAATTTGATCCAAGGATTTTCGTAAATGTCTTCGGTGGAGAGGGTTGCCCAGGGGTTTTGCATAGCTAAAATAAAAGTTAAAGTTAAAATTTTAAAGTCCAAAGTGGCCAACTTTTAACGTTTGACTTCTACCTTTATGCCTAATGCTCAAATCAAGTTATACAAAAGAAAAAATTGAAGCCGGCTGCGATGAAGTGGGCAGAGGTTGTTTGGCTGGACCCGTGGTGGCCGCTGCAGTTATCCTACCTAAAAAATTCAAGCACAAGTTGCTAACCGATTCAAAACAATTAAAGAAAACAGATCGCGAGCAATTGCAAGAGGAAATTAAAGCATCTGCGCTGGCGTGGGCAGTGGCAGAAGTAAGTCATACCGAAATAGACGAAATCAATATTTTGAATGCATCTTTTAAGGCCATGCATTTAGCATTAGAAAGATTGAAATTGCAACCCGAATTTTTGCTGATTGACGGCAATCGTTTTCAGCCTTATCGGGAGATTGAATACAAATGTATTGTGAAGGGGGACGCCAAGTATCTGTCGGTTGCGGCAGCTTCGGTTTTGGCAAAGACCTATCGCGATGAGCTGATGGAAAAACTGGCCAATGAATTTCCGGGCTATGGTTGGGCAACCAACGTGGGTTACCCCACAACGGAACACCGCGAAGGAATTAAGACACTAGGCATCACTCCCTATCACAGAAAGTCGTTTCAGTTGCTGCCTTCTCAATTAGAATTATTTGAGTAACTTGGCTTATGGCGTTTTTATTTTTTAAGAAAAAAGCAGATCACTTTGACTATGCGGCTGGCCGCACGTGCAAAAACTGCAACAATTCCTTTCAGGGTAAGTTTTGCAACCGTTGTGGCGAAAAGGTTGTTGACGTTGCCGACCGTTCTTTTGCGAAGATGGCCGAAAGTCTGTTGAATGCCTTTACCTTTTTGGAAGGCAAATTTTGGCGTAGCTTTAAACTGATCACCACCCAGCCAGGGCAACTGTCGCACAATATTCGCAACGGCATACAGATGCCTTACATGAAATTGGTGGGCTTGTTCTTTGTAGCCAATTTTTTTTACTTTCTGTTTCCCGTTTTTGACACGTTTAATTCTACGCTGTACACACAATATTACCAGCAACACCATAGCCCTATCGTACAAAGCTTAGTAAACGCTCGCATAAAAGCCAATCAGATTGACATAAAGGAGTTTACCAATCAATACAATGCTCATTCGGGTAACTTAGCTAAGCTGCTATTGGTGGTGCTGGTGTTTATTTTTACGTTGCCGCTATCTATTGTTAATTATTCAAAAAAGAACTTTTATTTCGATCATTTGCAGATTTCGTTTGAATTCCACGCATTTCAAATGTTGTTAAGCAGTGTCATTGTTCCGAACCTACTGAAATGGATTATTCGATCGGTAAAAAATTGGTTTGCGGCAGATTGGAGTGTTTTGTTGTCGGATCATGTCTATTCATATTTTTCAATAGTGCTTTTTGCATATTTCTGGATACGTGCACAAAGGGTATTTTATGAACACTCTTGGTGGGTGAGTATTTTAAAGGGGCTTTTTCTTGGCTACATCGTTTTTTATACGTGGGATATTTATCGCATGCTGTTATTCTTCTTTACTTTTTACACGATGTAACATGTGCCTCATCTTTTTTGCTATTCAACAACACCCTCAATACAAGTTGATAATCGCGGCCAACCGCGATGAATTTTACAACCGAAAAACGGCCCCGGCTCATTTTTGGGCTGAGAATTCAGCAATCGTAGGGGGTAGAGATTTGGAGGCCATGCGAGCGGATGGCACTTGCGGCACATGGATGGCGATGAACAAGAACGGCAGGCTGGCAATGGTGACTAACTTCCGTGATCCAAAAAACATTGATCCCAAAGCGCCTTCAAGGGGCCACTTGGTGACTAACTTTTTGGAGGGCAGCGAAACCGGCAGTCAATACTTGGAAAACGTTCACAACAACGGTTTGCGCTACAACGGCTATAATTTGATAGCCGGTAATGTTGGCGATCTGTGGTATCTGAGTAACTACCAACATGAGATTCAGAAACTCACCGCAGGCGTATATGGTTTGAGCAACCATCTGTTAAATACCCCATGGCCAAAAGTGGCCTATGGAAAAAATACGTTTGAGTTGCTGTTGCGAACACACGACATGCAAACCGACACGTTGTTTGAATTTCTATCCGACACCGCGTATGCCCCTGACGACCAACTGCCTGACACAGGCATCGGAATGGAACGCGAACGAGCGTTGTCTTCGAGGTTCATCAAAACCAACGGCTATGGCACGCGGTGTTCTACGGTGGTGCTCATTGACAATGATCACAACGTGCAGTACACCGAGCGTCAGTATGATTTGAATACATTCGCATTTGAGGACAGGACATTTCGTTTTCGAATCGGGTGATCAACTGCGCGCCCTGTTTGCTCTGCCAACGCGCGCTGTGTTGCTATCTGCTGAAGTGCGAGGCAGGCCACAATCAGATTCAGCACAACTTTTTTGTTTGCCAATCAATCGTAACAAAAAACCGGTTTACCCGTCTTAACCATATTGGTGTTGGATGAGGGGTGGGTCAGTCGCGCCACCGCACCTG
>DHLV01000248.1:3683-3821 GCA_002405445.1 Flammeovirgaceae bacterium UBA4659
CAAAGCCTCAGTTGCTGGATGTACCCAGCCGGAGAAAGAAAAAAATTCACGTATTTTGCACCGTTTTGTAACCAATTCGCCTTCTTTCAGTTGAAACAATCATTAGCACCACGCACATGGGTAAAATCATAGAAACAC
>DHLV01000046.1 GCA_002405445.1 Flammeovirgaceae bacterium UBA4659
CTCATGGGTTTTTCAAAGATCCCTTCTTTTGAATGAGAATCACGCAGCCATTGATAAAACGGAAAATTGCCATCAAAAAATGGCACAGAAATGTTGGGTTTGCCGCAGTTGGCTAATTCCAGCTACAGGGCTGGATGCCCACACCACGCCTGAGTGGTGGCATCACCATCAACGGGCGCGCATCACAACCGAGAAAAAACCATTGCTCCCGAAAACAATACAAAGGCACCAACAAGCAACATGTCTGCCTGGGTTATCCACGCAAACAAAAAAAGGAAGCGTTGCTTCCTTTTTGATTTTGTCCGTAGCTTTTCAACTAACCCAATTGCTTCACCACAGCTTCAAAAGCTGCCGGGTGATTCATGGCCAAATCAGCCAAAACTTTACGATTTAATTCGATATTCGCCTTTTTAGCCTTACCCATCAACTCAGAGTACGACATGCCATGCAGGCGGGCACCTGCATTGATACGGGCAATCCACAAAGCGCGGAAGTCCCTCTTCTTCGCTTTGCGGTCACGATACGCGTAGACCAAGCCTTTTTCGATCGCGTTTTTCGCTACCGTCCAAACGTTTTTCTTGCGGCCAAAGTATCCTTTGGCCAACTCCATGAATCTCTTGCGCCTTGCGCGGGATGCTACATTGTTTACTGAACGTGGCATAACTTTACTTTTTTGACTGTTGGCGCCCTCGCTATTTCAGAGAGGCTTGGTTGCCAAAAATCGGGTTAAACATATAAACCAAAACAACAGGGTTGCCCTGTGTATCTTACAGCAAATAAGGAAGCATTGGCTTGATGTTGCCTTCATCGCGTTTGTTCACGATGGCCTTCTTTGTCAATCTTCTTTTTTGCTTTGTTCCTTTCTTCGTTAAAATGTGGTTCTTAAACGCTCTTTTGCGCTTGATTTTTCCGGTGCCTGTTACCTTGAAACGCTTCTTCGCACCTGACTTGGTTTTTACTTTTGGCATTGTTATCTACGCTTTAAAAAATACGATCTTCATTTTCCTGATTTTCCTTTTGGAGCCATCAGCAAATACATGCGCTTCCCTTCAAGCTTCGGCATGGCTTCCACTTTTCCCAATTCTTCTAATGCAGTTGCAAACTTCAGCAACAAAATTTCACCTCTCTCCTTATACACAATCGAGCGACCCGCAAAATGTACATAAGCTTTCACCTTTGCTCCCTCTTTCAAAAAATTCTCGGCATGCTTCAGCTTAAAGTTAAAGTCATGGTCATCTGTATTGGGCCCAAATCGGATTTCTTTGACAACTGTTTTTTGTGCATGTGCCTTGATCTCCTTTTGTTTCTTCTTCTGCTCGTACTTGAATTTACTATAGTCAACTATCTTACAAACAGGTGGATCTGCGTTTGGCGATATCTCCACCAAATCCAACCCTTGCTCTTCAGCCATTTTGATGGCCACAGGTGTGGGATAGACATCTACCTTGATGTTTTCACCCACCACCCTTACCCGCTGGGCAAGGATTCTCTCGTTGATGCGATAGGGTTCTTCTACAACTCTTCGCGGGCCTCTTATGAAAGGCCGGCCTCCACCTGTGTTTGGGCGATTGCCGCCCCCTTGAAATTGCGCCACTCTTTGGGTTTAGTTTCTTGCTATGATATAAAATTGCGCGCCACTTGGCGAACAAGGATGCAAATATCGCTATAATTTTCGCTTTTCAAAACGTGCAGATCAGCCCGGCAGAGCAAAATCTTTGGCAAAAGTAGCCACAAACGCATCGAGGTCCATTGCTCCTTTGTCGCCCTCACCGTGTTTGCGCACCGATACTTTACCCTCGGCAACCTCCTTTTCCCCTACAATAAGCATGAACGGCACCTTATTGACTTCAGAGTCACGGATTTTGCGACCGATTTTCTCATCTCGGGCGTCCAAAAAACCCCTCACATCATGTTCCTTCAGCTTGGTTAACACGTGCTGGGCGTAGTCATTGAATTTTTCTGAGATGGGCAGTACTGAAAATTGCTCGGGCGCCAGCCACAACGGGAAGTTGCCCGCACAATGTTCTATGAGCACCGCCACAAATCGCTCCATCGAGCCAAATGGGGCACGGTGAATCATTACCGGCCGGTGTTTTTGATTATCTGCACCTACATATTCGAGTTCGAAACGCTGAGGTAATTGATAGTCTACCTGTATGGTGCCCAACTGCCAACTGCGACCTAGCGCATCCTTCACCATAAAATCAAGCTTGGGTCCATAGAAGGCAGCCTCGCCTTTTACTGCTACTGTTTTCAAACCTCGTTCATCAGCTGCTTCTTGAATCTCGCGCTCCGCTCTGTCCCAAAGCACATCTTCACCAATGTACTTGGCCTTGTTTTCCGGATCTCTCAGTGAAACTTGGGCTGTATAGTTTTCGAAGCCCAGCGACTTAAACACAAACAATACCAAATCAATCACCTTTACAAACTCTTGCTTTACCTGATCGGGTCTGCAAAAAATATGGGCATCATCCTGGGTGAAGCCTCTTACCCGCGTGAGCCCGTGCAACTCACCGCTTTGTTCGTAGCGGTAAACCGTTCCAAATTCAGCCAACCGAATAGGAAGATCTTTGTACGAACGCGGTTTTACTTTGTAAATCTCGCAGTGGTGCGGGCAGTTCATCGGCTTTAGCAAAAACTCTTCGCCTTCATCCGGAGTGTGGATGGGCTGAAAAGAATCTTTGCCATACTTCTCATAATGGCCCGAAGTAACATATAACTGCTTGCTGCCAATGTGTGGCGTTACCACCGGATCGTACCCGGCACGTATTTGCGCTCTTCGCATAAACTGCTCTAACCTCTCGCGCAGCACGGTGCCTTTCGGCAACCATAGCGGCAAGCCCATCCCTACCTTTTCAGAGAACGCAAACAATTCAAGTTCTTTACCCAACTTGCGGTGATCACGCTTTTTTGCTTCTTCCAGCATGAAAAGATATTCTTCCAATTCTTTTTGCTTCGGGAACGTGATACCGTAAATACGCTTGAGCATTTTGTTCTTTTCGTCTCCGCGCCAATAGGCACCAGCCACATTTAGCAACTTAATTGCCTTGATGGGGCCGGTAGTGGGTATGTGCGGGCCGCGGCATAAATCAACGAAGTTGCCTTGCTGGTAAAATGTGATTGAACCGTCCGCCAGTCCATCGATCAGCTCTAGCTTATACGGATCGCCTTTTGTTGTAAAGTAATCAAGCGCTTCTTTCTTAGAAACATCGCGTCTCACAAAGGCATTATTCTGTTTAGCCAACTCCCCCATCTTCTTCTCCACCGCTGCTAGTTCTTCATCGCCAAACGGGGTATCGCCTAAGTCTACATCGTAGTAAAACCCATTTTCAATTGGTGGACCGATCCCGAATTTCACGCCAGGGTAAAGGGCCTCGAGAGCCTCGGCAAACAGGTGCGCGCTCGAATGCCAAAAAGCATATTTGCCTCCTTTGTCGTTCCACGTAAAAATTTTAATGTTAGCATCCGCCTGAATCGGCCGGCTTAAGTCCCAGATTTCTCCGTTTACCTCTATTGACAAGGCATTGCGGGCCAACCCTTCGCTAATGCTTTGGGCAATTTCAATGCCTTTTACGCCTTGTGGAAACTGTTTCACGCTGCCATCGGGCAGAGTGATATTAACTAAGCTCATGAACTAGAATTTTGAACCGCAAATATGGCGGTAATTGAGCGTTTCAGCAAAGATTTTGAATTGCTACAACTGCAGCTGTACGGAAAAGAAAACTCCAAATCGTGTGGCATCACTATCCAGATAAGACAGTCGGTGCACAAAGTCTACGCGAAGAAACTTGAATATGTTTTCTACTCCATAACCCAATTCAACATAAGGCTGATCAGGAGTAAGCCTTTTTGCAATGACGGCCGGAAGCTCGCCCGGCCCTTGCAAGCGTTCCGCATTCAGTTTATTGTACTGAAAGTTCGCTTCGTTCATGGAGCCTACCAACACATTGGCGGTGGCCAAAAAGCGCCACTTCAGCTTTTGAATAATAGGCAGTTTATTCGACAAGAATCCCTCTAAGTTTTGTCGGTATTGGATAGCCCCATAGCGATCAGATGCAAATTCGCCAAACTGCACCAGGTTGAAGTTGACAGGTGCGTAAATGTACGATTCGTTGCCCAAGTGAACGGACAGCAAAGGGAAAGGTAACGTGCCAAACACTTTTTCGCCCGTTAAATTGATGTAGCCGTTGCCGAGCGGGCCCATCTTCATGCGCTTGGTCATATTGAACCGTATCTTATCATATTCGAAGTCACTGTTCAATACTCCTCTAAAACCTTTTGTATAGCGCACGGTAAAAACCGGCCACTTCTTCTGTTCCAGCCCAATGCGGTCGTTGTCGTTTTGTAAATAAATCTGATCGCGTGCATAGCGTGTTTCCAAGAATATTTCAGAAGCGTTAAAGGACGTCCGTTGCTCGCCTACGGGGTTGTTAGGGTCGCGATAGAAACCGAAACTAAAGACGGGATCAAAATCAAATTGGCGCACTGCTACCCTTTGGGTAAACCCCTTGAACAATTCCCTCTCGAATGTGGCGCGGTATTCATTATAGTAGAAACCCGCCCGGTAGTTTCCCCAACGGCTGGCGAACAAGAACAGAGGAAAATCAGATACATAATCCTCATCAAGCCCCAACCGACCCATTTCATGCCGGGCTCGTAATGTTACTGTTGTCCACCTTCGCTTATTGATAATGTAGCGTGCAAAGGCAGTGTACTTCAATTGCTGGTCATTGAAACCGTAAGCCAACTGTGCACCCAGAACCCACTTTTTGCTGAATTTGATATTTGTCTTAAAACCCGCTTGCACCCGGAATCCTTCCACGGTATTGTTGGCAATAACGCCCAAATAAGGCCCAACGAAAACCTTACCGGTTTTGTAGTACCCATTTACCACTAGCTTCACAATATCGATGTAGGATTTGACAATCGGTATTGATTGAATGGTATCAATCATGTGATACACGCTTTTTTCAGTAGTAGTGAGAGGCTCATGGCGCAGGGAATCCCACACTTTAGCATCCTCTTCCAACTTTGCATCCTCATTCAACACCACGTTTTGATCATAAAATTTTGTGGGTTTGGGTTGGTTCAAAACATGATTCTTGTGGCTCATGTAAAATTTTGCTAACAAGCCTGTGGTGTTTTCCGTCAATTGCCCAACCGAAATCAACACCCGTGCCTTCACAGGCAACCAAGCGATATCATTTATCTTTTCATAGGTGTGTTGGATGCGAATCTTATCAATGAAATTGATATTGGCAGTTGCACCAATGGTCGCATCAATTTGCTTGATGGCATAATCACCTTTGGTGATGAACATCGTGCCTGTAAAGGCCAACGCCTGCGCATCGCGCGGAAAAAAATCTAAACGATAACAGAAATACCCGTCAACCATCAGACTGTCAGTCAGGTCATAGTCATAATACAACCGCCAGCCATCAGCAATGGGCGACACCAGTTGCTTACGGCTAAAGTTGAGCCAATTCATGTAAAAGTTGTAATCCTGTAGGGATGACCCAACCAATTGTGTGATCATGGCGCCATCCTCAACGCCCAACCCATTTACCTTCGACTTCACAATCACTTCGGTTTTCAGTTCGGGATTGTCGCGATAGTAATTTTTTGAGATTGTCTCCGACATAAAAAGGGGAAGGATGGCCTGTCCATCTTCACCGGCAATACGATCCAAGCTATCAAGCACTTGGCTGATTTTTTTCATCACCTTCCTTTCGCGCATTTTCTGCGAAATCTTATCCGCATCAATCTCCATTTTAGAATAGGTGTCGTGCTCGTAAGCTGAAAGATTGCGCTTATCATTCTTGCTTTTGTGATCGACTACTTTGCGCAGAATTTCAAAAGCGGGGTTCTCCCCTGCCTTTACCACCACCTCTTGAAGTTTTGTGGTCTCCTCGTCAAGTTGAAAATTGATCACTTGCGTCAAGTGCTTTTTCACCGGCTTTACACGGGGTCGATAGCCGATAAATGATGCCATGACGGAATCTGTTGGATTGTTGGTTTTGATTTTGAAATTGCCGTCAAAATCGGTGGTCGCACCAACCGAGGTGCCTTTGAATACAACGTTTGCAAACGGGATAGGATCACCGGTGGCGGCATCTGTTACCTTGCCGGTGACAACCGTTTCTTGCGCCAGGCCTGCAACACTTGCCCATAGAACTAAAACACCCGCACCAATCTTTCTGAACGCTGAAGTCACCTTAAAACAATCATCGAGTTAAACCACAAAACTAAAAAAATATTGTTATCCAACAGGCTCAAACGTCCAAGGCAATGCTTCATGATTAAACCGCTAACCCTTCGCGTGCGCCCAAGTGCCTGGGGGCCGTCTTCAACACATACAAGTCCAGCACTGCTTTGGCCCGAGCAAAACATTCACGAATTTCAACTTTGATAGTACCGTCAATCCGGGCCTCAGTTCGCCAGGCCACCACATCCATTTGGTAATATTCGCCAATGAAGATGGCGCGGTAAAGGTGAAACGGTTGGGTTACTATCACCACTTTGTTCTGGCCAAATATTTCTTTGCAACGTACCATCGAATCCAACGTGCGCAGCCCGGCAAAGTCAAGTGTAATCATTTCTGCCGGCACCCCCGCTTTGATCAGCGCTTTGCGCATTTCTACCGGTTCGTTGTAATACTTCGTGCGATTATCACCACTCAGCAAAAATGCTTTGGCTTTGCCAAGCCGGTATAATTTCGCAGCGGTTTGAATGCGGTCTTCAAAATAGGGATTCGGGGTGCCGCCCATCAGTTTGCTGCTCGTGCCAAGCACTAATACTACACTGCTATCCGGCAGATTTTGATAGTTTGATATAATGCGCTGCCGGGTGCTGGCAACCACCCACCCATTGAGCACGGCCACTACAACCAAAGCAAAGGCACCAAGCCCCACACCCCACTTCAATAATTTCTTCATCCGTTCAGTTGCCCCAAATCGAGGTTAATAGACCGACAAATTTAGGCAATCGATCGCAGAAATTCCTGCTCAATCAAATCAGCTCTTCGTACCGACTTTTTCATCCATTGCAGGCGTATTGTGTCCATCTCCTCGCGCGTCAGTTGCCACTTGGCATTTGATCGCCTTAGTTTCGGCAGCAGGGTGTGCATGCAAATAGCAGCGCTCACAGAGATATTCAAGCTTTCGGTAAAGCCAACCATGGGGATGTACACCTTTTGGTCAGCGAGCTGAAGCGCTTCAGAAGATACGCCATCCGATTCGTTGCCCATCACCACGGCAAGTTTTTCACTCACGTCTACATTCTCAATGGAAATGCCCTCCACGTCTGGATGGGTTACAAGTATTTTATAACCGGCCGATTTCAAATCAGCCAAACAGGGTGCGGTATTGCGCACCTTTTTGGATTTATGGCGAATGATGTCAATCCACTTGTTAGAGCCCTTCAATACGCGCTTATTGGTTTCAAAATGATTGTTGTCGTCAATGATATATAAGTTTTGAAGTCCATAGCATTCACACGTGCGCACCACCGCGCTCATGTTATGCGGCTGCAAGATATTTTCCAACACCACGGTAATGTGCCTGGTGCGCTGCGCCAATATCCGCTCGATGGTCTGTTTGCGGTGATCGGTGAGGTATTGCTGAAAATGCTGTAAGAGCAGTTCGTCTTTTTTATCCATGACTTCCAAAAATAGACAAATAAGACTAATGTTTATTTTTGCACCGGCCATGCAATACCTTTTTCCCAACGATTTCATTTTCGGCACCAGCACCGCAGCCGCACAAATTGAAACTGCCTTTGAGCATGACTGGCAAGGGGTGCGCGCAAAAGACGGAGCAGTGTTTGAACGCACCACCGACCACGAACTTCGGATGAAAGAAGACGCGGCCATCATTGCAGCGTTGGCACCCCATTATCGCATGGGCTTGCAATGGAGCCGATTGCAACGGCATCCGCTGGCTCTACTGGATGAAACTGCCGTGAAGCAGTATGTCGATTTTCTGGAAGACCTTGCCGCGCGAAATGTAAAAGTGATGATGGTGCTTCACCACTTCACCAACCCGATTTGGTTTGCTAAAATGGGCGGTTGGGAAAAAGACGCAAACCGGGTGTATTGGATAGACTTTGCGCAGAAAGTGGTAGACACGTTTGGAAAGTATGTAAGCCATTGGAATACCTTTAACGAACCAAACGTGTACGCCACATTTGGATGGATTACGGGCGACTTTCCTCCATTTAAAAACAACCCCGTGACAGCCGCGGTGGTGGTAAAAAACATGGGGAAAGCCCACGATGTTGTTTATGATTACATCAAAAAAAAATATCCCTATCAGCCGGTAGGCATATCGCTCAATACCGTGGTGTTTCATCCCGAAAATATGCTGGGCTGGTTTCCTGCGCGGCTGGGCGACTGGTGGTTTATGGAGTGGGTGCCCAGGCATTTCGAAAAAATGGACTTTTTTGGCATGAGCTATTATGCGAGGTTGCCGCACGACCCGTTACCCATCACCAGCATGGATCATCGCAAAAAACTGGAGGCACTCGGAAGGCCTTATGACGACATGTGGGAGTATTACCCAGAAGGGTTGCGTGTGTGCATGGAGCGGTACTGGAAGAAATACCAAAAGCCCATCATCATTACCGAAAATGGCGTGGCCGATGAAAGTGATCAATTGCGCCAACGCGCCATCGTTGACTACGCAAAAGTTGTACATCAGGCGCTGCAAGATGGCATTGATGTGCGCGGCTACTTTTGGTGGAGCACGTGGGACAACTTTGAATGGCATTTGGGCCCCAACAAAAAATTTGGATTGTATGGGTGCGATTGGGAAACAAAAGAGCGGACCCCCAAGGCGAGTGCCGCAGTCTTTGCACAACTCGCCCACCTGAAGTTTGTGGAAACGGAAACCGAAATTGAGTCGATGGTCTAGCAGATGCCCATTGAAGCGATACCAAAAAAAACGACTCCCCACCGTTCACAAAATCAGCAGCATCAAAAGAGATTTACATGCATCCCGTATCGTTAGAAACGATAAATGATCGAGGGGCCAATCACTTGGCTGCTGGGAGTTATAATCAGTGTATTGTAACGCTCAATACCTTTATTGATTTTTCGGTAAGCAACTAACTGGCATCCAAGCGCGGCAACAATGGACCCACCAAAAACCAACCAAAACTCATTTTGGTTTACTAACTGATTTCGGGATAATGAAATCAGGTACAACGCTGGAACGATCGTTGTAAGTGCCGACACACTTTGCCAGTTATGAAATGCCTGATAATTCTGCTTTACTTCAGCGTCATCCAAACTCAGCAACGGAACTTGAAGGCCATAGGCGCCCCCATGAATCTTTTTGCCATCGTAGTAATAAGTCAAGCCTTGATTGATGATTGGCTTAAGTTCCACAATCTTAAAACGCTGGCCCACGCTAACACTTGGGATCAGCAAAACGGATATTAGCAGGCATTTATTCATGCAGCAAATGTAGTCAATCTTTCAGCACCCGTATTTCTACCCTTCGGTTCAAAGCCCTGGCTTCCTCTGTTTTTTCAGTGCTGACGGGTTGCGTTCCACCAAACGCTTTTGTCTTGACCCTATCTTTGGCAACTCCCTTGCCGACAAGGTACTTTTTCACAGCCTCTACACGGTCTTCAGATAATTTCTGATTTAGGTCCGCCCGGCCGAGATTGTCGGAGTGACCCTCCAGTTGAATGACGATCTTTTTATTGTCGTTCATCAGAGCTGCAAGTTCATCAAGTTCCTCGTAGGATGCGGGTTCAATGATGGCCTTGCCCTGTGCAAAATTCAGGTGCGTCAACCGAAAGGTGTTTCCTTCCTGCGTCAACTCAATATTGCGCGTTAGCGCGGTCCGACTTCCGATCTCGCGGGGATCCATGATGATGGAACGTGGAATGAAACCCTCGGCCTGGGCGGTGATCTGATACTTGGCCGTACCAAAGACCGGGAAGTTGAACACGCTGTCGTAGAATGTGCCGGATATGCTTCCGGTGGGTATACTCTTGTAGGTAATCCGGGCTTTCACGGCTTTGCCCGTAGCCAGATTGATCACCTTCCCGGAGATGGGAATCTCTTTGACCTGTGCCACAACAGACAACGGTACGAAAAACAAAACGAGACGCAGCATGCAGCAAAGATACCACTTTGGTACCTTTACCCAGACAAAATCAAGTCTGATGACAGCACGCATCGTTGTGCACGGTAAAGTAATCGATGAGCAGACGCGCTGTGAACACTATCACTCGCCCGCAGACATCATAGCGATTAAGTTTAAATGCTGTGGTGAATTCTACCCGTGTTTCGAATGCCATGCCGAAACAGCCGGCCATCCGGCACAAACATGGCCGAAGCACGAGTTTGATACACGAGCAATACTATGTGGCGCCTGCAACACCGAGCTTTCTATTGCGCAGTATTTGAATTCGGGGCATCAATGCCCGGCCTGTCAGGCACCATTCAATCCGCGATGCCAAAATCACTATCACCTGTACTTCCAGAT
>DHLV01000223.1 GCA_002405445.1 Flammeovirgaceae bacterium UBA4659
CTTTCGCTAATAAATTCGCAGTGTAAGTCCGTGGGCAAGCAAGGCGGCTGTTCCTCAGTAAATCTATGTTTTAACCACTTTTCTGCTGCCTGTCTCTCTTCGCCAATTAACAGATAATTAGTTTGCTTATGATTCCTCGACCAATTTAAGGCTTTAACTAAAAAAATACTGTGCTTTTCGACATAATTTTTGTGCTGATGAATTGCGCCGATCAAACCAGCAAAAGAGCTTTCAAAATCATCAATTTCTTCTCGGAAATAGATCCAGTTAATTTTGCTGATCACTGGGTGCATATTCGGAAAACTAGAATCCCTTCCCTCAGCTTGATATTCTTGCCAGTCAGCTTCAGTTTTATCTGGATTTCTTTGCCGCCAAGTTTCTTGGCTAATTTGTTCAACATGAAGCAGCGGAATAATGCGCTTATTATACTTAATTGCTAGATTAATTTCTTTCAGGCAATATGGCGAATTAACTGAATGGGGGGCGATGATAAAAATAAAGTTATGTGTCCTCTCGATGCCATCATTAATCTGTTCTTGATAGTCCACAGCCAAGGGAATATCTTCTTGGTCGAACCAGACGTTTAAGCCTTCTGCTGCCAACCTTTGATTAAGTTTGATAGCCAAAGCTTTACTATCAGCACGTCCATAGGAGATAAAGACATCAAAAAAATTTTTCATTTTACTCTCCCTGTGGACTTTAGAGAAAAAGAAAAGTTATTTTCCTACGCGCGCGGAGTAAGTAGTCGGACAAAGACCCTATCTAGTAAGGACTAAAGCCCAACTACAAACCTAATTTTATTTTTTACTGGGTTGCACCGAGTAGGACCCCGTTTCCAAGTTGACGGTAAATGTGTACCAACCACTGGCTGTAGGAGTAAATTGGAGAGGGGGAGGATTGCCGTGAGTGGTAAGCTGTCCGTACACTTTCAAGTCTTCAATTCGGGAATGGGCGGGGTCGGGGTTTCTTCCCAGAAAGTCCCGTCCGTAGCCGTCCAATTCGTAATCGGCAAATACCCAGAGCCAACCCCAATTATTGGCATTGTACTTATACTCATACTTGCGATTGGCTTCCAGCTGGACATCTTTGCTAAAGATGTGAGGGCTAATTTGTTGCATATTGTTGGCGGTACTGGTCGGCTCCCACGCTTGCAGTGGTTCGGCGAAATTCCCCACTAACTGTAGGGTTTCAATCACGGCTGGCGGTTGCAAAGAGGCATTGCTTAAGGATTCAATAGAAAACCGATCTTGAGCAGCGTCGTAGGTGAATTGGTAGGCTCCAGTTTCCTTGACTTCAAAGAAAATATTAGGCTCGTTAGGCTTGCCATGCCAACCGCGACCGATCAGTTTGTTGGGGTGATCGGATTCCAGCCAAGCACCGAGGGCCATTGTATCCAAAAAAAGCTCCCCAGAAATGGCAAAATTTGCCCCGTAAATACCCGGTTGTAATTGCAAAGTTTTAGTCCAGATCTTGTCACCAACAGATTCCATATTGTGTTCTGCCTTCGTGGGATCGAATTGAACATCGGGATAAAAGGTGCCGAGTAATTGCAAAGAGGTCACGTCGTTCCAAATTTTGACGGGTCTTACCCCTTCAGGAGCTTTGACTTTAAACTTATATTCCTGGGGATTCATCTGGAGGGTGTAATTACCATCTTCAAAGACTTGAATCGTGATTGCGGAGTGCTTGCTCTGTCCCCCGCCGCTGCCAAAGCCAGTTCCTCCGGTGAGAGTATTTTTGCCGTTATTGTAAGCACCAAATCCCCAGTCCTCGTTGTGGTTGGCAGAGAATAAAAATTGATAGACTCCATCGGCTCTAAAATCAATGCCCCCAATCGCCTTGAGGGGGATTGTTTTCTCCCACCAATCCCCGTTTTTTGTGATTTCGTGGTTGGCACGGGTTTCATCAAATTTCTGGAACATATCTTCATCATCCCAGACAAATCCATTCAGTTGTACCGATTCAATTTTTGTTAGGTAAGTGGGATGAGGCGTGACATCAAAGGTTAAGTTTGAAGGGTTAAAGCTAATTTTATAAACATCGTCACGGTCAACTTTGATGATAATATTCTGGGCTTGGTGAGCGAGTTCTCCTCCAACCAATTTAGGTTTACCTGTACTATCCGTTCGGTTGTGATCGGCCTTGAAGGTCTGTTGCAAGTTTTGATTAGTAACAAAACGGAAAGCATAGATTCCGTTACCGTGGCGGCCTCCATTCGCCTTGAGTTCTAATTCCTTGTAATAGAGCGGGCCGTCTTCAATCATGTTGTTTTCTGGTAAAAAGGGATTCCAGTGCCCTCGGTTGTTGTTAACCGTTCCCAGTAACTGGGCACTGGCGGGACATTGAGAAATGTCCGGGTTACACAGTACCGGAATCGCCATTCCCTCGGTTTTTTGATTGACAATTGGAGTAGAAAAAACCTGATTGCTCACATCAGCCTTAACTGGGTTAACAAACACCACAAAAAAGGCAATGATGATGGTTAGCAACGTTTTCAGCCATACAGAGAGTGAATTAGTCATCATTTTTTCTCCATGATTTAAAGCAGAGAACTCCCATCGGCATCATCGAACACAGATGTTGTCGGAAGTTTTGACAAAAAACATGGCATCTCTAGGTTGAATTGAAATGCCCCCTCTTTCGTTATTACCCCAGCGAGTTATCTGTTTCTGTCCATCCCCACCAACAGTGACAGACATGGGAAAATTGTAGTGCAGTTCTTGATAGCAACCTGCGTCTAAACCAGGCATTTTAGCATCTGCAACATCAAATGTATTGCCGGATTTATTGATCATGGCAATACCTAAATCGCCTCTTTCAATAAAGAGTAAATTTGGGCTATCTCCCCCCGTGGCAATCTCATTACCATTCGGGAAGGACTGAAATTGTCACAGCAATTGCTCATGGAATGACACCCCCGCCTGGACAATAGGATCGGAAGGATCATCCCAAGAAATATAAGGTAATCCATAAG
>DHLV01000024.1 GCA_002405445.1 Flammeovirgaceae bacterium UBA4659
TTGTGTGGCGTGTTCATCTTCGGGGAAGAAGGTGGTAAAGCCACGCTACCACCACGTATGGGCCAAGGGCAACAAATACCGCATTGATATCCCCATCGGCAACCGCCACATCAGAATGTTTCAGCGCAAGCGAACGAAGGCAGTGAGTATGAAGTGACGCCTCAAAAAGTCGGCAGTATGCAGTCGGCAAACCAAGCTACAACGTAATCGACTGCCATCTGGAGACTGCCTGCTGCCTCCTCCTTCAATTAAGTCCTTTCACCAGCAAATCCACATTCTTCCTAAAAAAGTTTCGCACTGGGCTGATTTGGTTGATGTGAGCCGTGATCACAGAGCCATAAAAAATCGACAGCAAGTGATTGGTAATGTCGCGCGTAGAAGTGGTTCTGGTAATCTCTTTTTTAAAGATGGCCTCCAACGCAAACTTTTCCATCATTTGGTCAAGCGATTGTATCTCCACCATTTGTATGTCCTTTGCCTCGGGGAACAGGAATTTTTTCTCTTCGGCTTTGAGCGGAAATGGCTTGGGCGAACGTTTCATATCGGCCATGTAGGCGGCCAACGCCAGCACCATGCCCGGCACACGCTCTACATCTTCACTCAGCTTATCAAAAAGGTGGTAGACACCCGCTAGGCCTTCACGGTTTTTTTCCTGCAACTCTACTGTTCTGCGCAAACACCACACCCTCAAGTAATACAGCGCAATAGCTTCCTTTTGCGGAAAATATTTGAATAGGGTGACTTTCGATATTTTGGTTTTTTTGCAAATCTCATCTATGTGCAAATCTGCAAATGGGCGGTTGCCGATCAACTTCAATGTGTTGTCGAGGATGGCCAATTTGAGTCTGGCCGCTTTTTCTTTTCGAAGGGTCATGGTAAAGTTCGCTATGAAATAATACATTTAGCATCTAAAACCAAAACTGTATTCCATGAATCGCCTGATTTTGCTATCAATGGCAACCCTGCTCTACTGTTGCCAAACCCAAGAAAAGAAAAGTGAAAGGTTAACCGGCATCATGGCCGACTCGGCTGTGGTCGTGTCAGCACATCCGCTCGCTTCGCAGGTGGGTTTGTCGATCATCAAAAAAGGAGGCAATGCCATTGACGCTGCGATTGCTACTCAGTTTGCATTGTCAGTGGTGTTTCCGGCAGCAGGCAATATCGGTGGCGGAGGTTTCATGGTCATACGATTGAAAGATGGATCTGCGGCCACACTCGACTTCCGCGAGAAAGCACCTGCAGCAGCCAGCACCAACATGTACCTCGATAAAGATGGCAACGTAATACCCGACCTCAGCACACTGGGGCTCCTGGCTTCGGGCGTACCGGGCTCGGTAGATGGCATGGTGGAAGCCCACAAAAAATATGGTACGCTTCCGTGGAAAGATTTAGTACAGCCTGCAGTTGATCTTGCCAAGAAAGGATTCACGCTCACCGACCGCGAAGCCAACTGGTTCAACCAAGCACAAGAGAAGCTTTTGAAATACAACACCCAAGTGCCTAAGTGGTTGATCAAAGACAAATGGATAAAAGGCGATTCGATTAAATGGACGGACATGGGCGCCACGTTGGAGCGCATTAGGGACAACGGTCGGGCCGGATTTTACGAAGGCAAGACAGCCGAAGACTTGGTGGCCGAGATGAAGCGCGGCAAGGGCATCATTACCCTCGAAGATCTGAAGAACTACCACTCAACCTGGCGCGACCCTATTGTGGCTAGCTACAAAGCCAATAAAATCATTTCTATGCCACCGTCATCGAGTGGCGGCATCTGCTTGTTACAATTGCTAAAGTCGGTTGAGCCCTACCCGATGAAAGAGTGGGGCTTCCATTCTGTGAAATCAATACACCTGATGGTAGAAGCAGAACGAAGGGTTTTTGCTGACCGGGCCAAGTTCTTGGGCGACCCCGATTTTTTCAAAGTGCCTACCCAACAAATGCTTGATGATGAGTACCTGACTGAACGCATGGCCACTTATAATCCCGACAAGGCCACCCCCAGCGCAGAAGTTAGTGCCGGCAACATTCCAGGCTATGAATCAGAAGAGACGACACATTTTTCGATCGTAGATTCAAAGGGAAATGCAGTGGCTGTGACTACTACATTAAATGGTTGGTTCGGGTCTTTTGTAGTGGTAAATGGATCAGGTTTTTTCATGAACAACGAGATGGACGACTTTAGCGTGAAGCCGGGGATACCGAACATGTATGGTGCCGTGGGTGCAGAAGCAAACAAGATTGAGCCCAACAAAAGGATGCTGAGCGCGATGACGCCCACCATCGTAGAAAAAAACGGCAAGCTTTTGATGGTAGTGGGCAGCCCAGGAGGAACCAAGATCATCACGGGTGTTTTCCAAACAATCGTCAACGTATTGGAACACGGTATGACCATGCAGGAAGCCGTGAATGCCAAACGCATCCACTCGCAGTGGCTGCCCGATGCCATTTTACCAGAGAAAGGCGCACTAACGGAAGCAGACAGTATTACGCTTTCAAAGATGGGTCACAAGTTTACCTACATCAGAGGCACGGGCTTTGGCCGTGTAAATGCGATATTGGTGTTACCGAACGGAAAATTGGAAGGCGCTGCTGACTACAACCGTGGCGATGATACCGCTGTGGGGTATTAGATAAACTTGTTAAATTTGTTTTATGGATAGGTCTTTATCGCCATTTTCAAATACGCAATTGGAGCTGCTTAAACTTTTCTCAACTGGTTTGAGCGATTCGGAATTGAAGGAGTTGAGAGAACTTCTAGCAAATTTTTACGCTAATAAATCAATTAAAGCGGCAGATAAGGCTTGGGACGAAAAAGGACTATCGAACCAAGAAATGGATCGTTGGTTAAATGAACCTTCCCAATAGCCTTCGGCTTGTAATCGATACAAACGTTTTGTTGGTATCGATTCCGCCAAAATCAAAGTATCATTGGTTTTACCAGGCACTCATTACCAGAACGTTTTCGACATTCGTTACCACTGAAATACTTTCAGAGTATGAGGAGGTAATCACCAGTAAACTGGGAACGGAGGCTTCGAGTTCCGTAATTCGCACATTGATTGAGCTTGAGAACGTCACTCCTATCACCGCTTATTTCAAGTACCAACTAATTACTAACGACCCTGATGATGACAAATTCGTGAACTGCGCGATTGCGGCTAATGCACACTACATCGTCACTCATGATAGCCATTTTAATATTTTGAAAGAAATCAGCTTTCCAAAAATCTTGATTGCAACGCTTCCGGAAATTCAAAAATTACTTTATCCACAAGTATAAAAACCAATATCTTCGCGCAAAACCTTTCTACATGAGCCAACCCGATATACCCCAACTTAACAAATTAGCTACCCAAATTAGAAGAGACATTGTGCGAATGGTGCACGCGTGCCAAAGCGGTCATCCGGGCGGTTCGTTGGGTTGTACAGATTTCTTCGTTGCACTTTATTTTCACCACTTGCAGCATAATCCCAAATTTAATATGGATGCGAAAGGTGAGGATTTGTTCTTTCTTTCTAACGGGCACATTTCGCCCGTGTGGTACGCTACGCTGGCACGTGCCGGCTACTTTGAAGTAAAAGAACTTTCTACCTTCCGTTTTCTCAACACGCGCTTACAAGGGCACCCCGCCACACATGAACATCTGCCGGGTGTGCGCGTGGCATCGGGATCGCTGGGCCAAGGCTTATCAGTAGCCATTGGTGCCGCGCAGGTTAAAAAATTAAACCAAGACGATCACCTGGTGTATGTATTGATGGGTGATGGTGAGCAACAAGAGGGTCAGATTTGGGAAGCGGCAATGTATGCGGCACACAATAAAGTGGATAACCTAATTGCCACCATTGATTACAACGGGCAGCAAATTGATGGCCCTGTAGAAAAAATTGTGTCACTGCAAAACTTAAAGGCCAAATGGGAGTCTTTTGGTTGGACTGTGCTGGAATTTAACGGCAACGCCATGGACGATGTGATCAATGGAATTTCGTTGGCCAAATCACTCGCGCACAAGGGCAAGCCGGTTCTCAATTTGATGAAAACCGAAATGGGCTTTGGGGTTGACTACATGATGGGCTCACACAAATGGCATGGCGTAGCTCCCAATGATGATGAGTTGGCAAAAGCGCTGGCACAATTGCCGGAAACGGTTGGCGACTATTAAATTTTGATTTGCTGATTCGAAAATTCGTTGATGGCTCATGAATGAATAAACGAATCAAATCATGACCGAATTATCCAGCTTTCCTCCTAAAAAACCTCCCCTTTTTCTCTGGCGCATTCTCAGCAAGGGTTAGGCATTCTTGCAAAGTCAGGTCT
>DHLV01000015.1 GCA_002405445.1 Flammeovirgaceae bacterium UBA4659
TGTTATCTCATGGATATTTCATATTGATACATCATCTCTGCGAATTCAGACAGCACCGGCACGAACAAGCCCAGCAACCGCACACCCCACTTGGGTAGCGCTTGTATTCGGTAGGGCCGCCCTGCGATCTCACAAGCCATGCGCACGTATTGCTCACCGGTAATCATTTCGGTGCTTGTGGGTGCATGCCATGTTTGATTATATGCATGGGTCGTATTGCCCAGCACCGCTATTGCTTTGCCCGCATCGGGCGTATAGGTAAACGTGTGTATCTTTTTGGGGTCGCCTATTCATTGCGGGGTTTTGCCTGCCTTCAGCTTTTCTGTTACGGTACTGTGCACGATGCTCAACAGCACATTGGGCCCGTAGAAATCTGCCGCGCGCACAATCATCGCTTGCAGATTTTTTGCCTTCACTTCGTCCAATAGCTGGGTTGCAATTTTTGCACGCACTTCACCTTTTTTGCTCGTAGGGTTGTAGGGTGTTTCCTCTGTCATGATGCCGTTAACATACCCGTAGCAGTAGACGTTGTCGAAAAACACCAGTTTTGAATTGTGTTTCTTGCAGGCATCGATTACATTTTGCATGATCACCGGCCAATCGCGTTGCCACACTTTGATATCGTACTTTAAGCCCGCCACTAGGTACACCACCTCACTGCCAGCCACTGCTTTTTCGGTTTGCCGGTGGTTCAGCAGGTCGGCAGAAAAAGTTTCATCCGTAATGTTCACAGCCTGCGGGTTGCGGCTTACCTGCCTGATCTTATCGGTGTACTGCAGCAGGTGTTTAGAAAGTTCGGTGGCGATGTTGCCGTTGGCGCCTAGTATGGTTTGCATGGTTCAATTGCTGTAGGGGATGATAGATGTAGTTGTTACAAAGTGAATATTAATTTGATCTTCTCAAATGAAAATATTCGATTTCTTGATCGCTCCAAAACACCAAGTTCATGGGGTACTTCCACTTTACTTCCCGAATGTTCTCGTTGAGTTCTGGATCAAAATTGAAGTGTCTAAAATCCTGCGCTGAAAGTGTAAGACCAAATTGTTTCTTTGCTTCTTTTTGCCAAACCTCAGTGTAGGCAGTTCTAAATACCTCCTGCAGTTTGAGGAAAGCTTCGTAGCTTGATTCATCATCGACTAAAACTTCAAAGAAGGAGCTATCACGAATTTTTTCGATGTCAGACTTTATCAGGTTGGTAATTTCTGAAATGTCTCTGACGCTATCGTTATATGCCATATTGTTGCTCGATAACTCTATAGGTGTCCTAGATTTCCTTTTTAGTAACTCAGCGCACGAGATAGGCGAGGACGACTGAAAACTGAGCATTGTATCAATTTCATTTACTTCCGCACACAACGGCATCAACATCCAAGGTAGGCCGATGTGGCGCCCACGTACGCTCAGATGAAGCCTGCGCGCATCCGCAGTACGCAAAGCATTAAAGACTTTCTTAACTTCTTTCATCGGCATCTCCTTGTCGATCAAAAGCTCAATTATCATATTTTGGTGCTCTATTTCTGCCAGTTGCGCACGACTATTTGAAATCCAAGCTGAAATGTCATCAACGCGCAGCGGTTTAATGCCGTCATGCCAATATGAAACCAAGATAACCGAATCCTTTTTCTCTTTTGAAAACCCCATATACAGCTCAAACGGCACGCTTCTCCTTTGGAGTCCATACGCCACATTGGAGGACGGCAGTTCATAATCGCAATAATAGTCAGCTGTTAGCTTTGATAGCGAAACATTAAGTCCTTCATAGTCAATGATGGGCAGTAATGACATGAAAAGGGAAAAAGTAAACTGGCAACACCCAACTGTAATCATGAAATTACGCACCTTACCCTTGAAAAAAAGTCGTGCTTTAGTCCATTGATTCAAGAAAAGAACAATTACTAAAAGTGGAAACAAAAAATAAAATTCATGATAGAAGTCTATGTGGTCGAAAAGCGGCATACTGATTGAAAGCAAACCAAATAAAACGGCTAATTTTGCGAACCAGTAGTTAAAATTCCACTGCACTCCGCTTTGATTTACCAAAAGGGAGTATTTAATGTGTGCCGGAATTTTTTGAAATCTCACTAAGAATTCAAAACCAACAGCGAAACCAGTAAGTGAAGCAATAAACGCCAAAAAGAAATTATAAAAAAGAAGTTCACGGTGGGTCAAAATAGTGAGTTCTTGACCTGCCATCATAAAAGCAAAAACTCTAAAAAACTCCCTAAAGCACAGGAGAAAAAGGTAAAACAATGAAGAATAAGCAATAGCAATTGTAATTCCTGCTATGAGGAATTTTCTCGGGCTGTAAAATTTAAATTTTTTTGAAAAGCCTTTTTTTAGCATTAAGAAAGAATTTGAAAAAGTAGTTTAAATTTAAGATTTTTCCTTCAATGGACCTCCGCCTACAAACCGGCTACAGACAAATTCTACAATTGGCCATGCCCATCTCTTTGTCTATGTTGGTGCCGCAGATCAATTTCATTACCAACAACATTTTTTTGGGTGGCTTGGGCGAACAGGCATTGGCCAGTGCAGCGATCACAGGGGTGTACTATCTCATCTTTGCGGTGATCGGCAGTGGGCTTAATAATGGCTTGCAGTCGCTCATCGCGCGAAAAGCAGGCGAAAACCGGCCCAAAGAGATCGGTAAGCTGTTTTACCACGGTGTGTGGGTGGCATTGGCCATCGCTGGTCTTGGCATGGTGTTGAGCTACACGCTCTCGCCTATCATTTTGCGCAGTACGATTCAAAATGTTGCCATTGCCGAGGAGGTGATCAGTTTTATCAAAATTCGGATTTGGGGTTTGCCGTTGTTGTATTTGTATGTGATGCGCAACGCGCTGCTGGTGGGAACCAACCAAACCAAGTTTCTTGTATGGGGCACTCTGAGCGAAGCGGTTGCCAACATCTTCTTTGACTATGCACTGATCTATGGGAAGTTCGGCATGCCACAAATCGGGTTTAATGGTGCCGCGTATGCGTCTATCATTGCGGAGGGCACCGGGCTGTTGGTGATTTACGCGATAATACACGCCAAGGGCATGCATAAGGCTTTTTCATTTTTTGAGAGCTGGCAGTTAGACTGGCAAACGACCCGGTTGGTTGTGGTGAAATCATCACCCTTGATTCTGCAGTTTGCACTGAGCATCATCACATGGGAGTATTTTTATATTTTGATAGAACACCACGGTGCGCGCGACCTGGCCGTTTCCAACACCATGCGCAATGTGTTTGGAATTGCCGGCATTTCGGCCTGGGCGTTTGCTGCAGCCACCAACACAATGGTGAGCAATGTGATTGGACAAGGGAAAAAAGATGAAGTCCTGCCGCTCATCTTCCGCATTTCAAAGGTAAGCTTCAGTTTTTCGCTTTGCATCATGATTTTGTTCAACCTGTTTCCAGAAGTACTTTTGTCGCTGTTTGGTCAGGGTGAAGATTTTACTGTTTATGCCACGCCTGTTTTGCGCGTAGTGTCATCGGCATTGTTGCTACAATCTTTTTCTGTTGTTTGGCTGAATGCGGTAACCGGCACGGGCAAGACCATGGTTAACTTGCTGATTGAATTGGTTACACTTTTTCTTTATACGGGTTACGTGTATTTAGTTTTAGAGGTTTGGAACATGTCTATCGTATGGGGCTGGGTAAGTGAGTGGGTATATTGGATCAGCATGTTTTCGATGGCGTTTTTTTATATGAATACTGGGCGCTGGAAAACCTCTCGCTCGTAACCAACAATAAATGTTGCATGGGACTTCAATCAGAAGCCATCTCAAAAATGTTTGTAGTAGGTCAGCCTGAGTATGTCGAAGGCGATTTCGGTGCAAAAACCGGTTTACCCAAGCTCAATCTGGCATCAAAGGTTATTTTGAGACGGGCTCAAATAGAACCTACTCTTGCTTGCCTCTTTTTAAGTAAATGTTAAGTGCAATCGCTAATAACCAAAAGACCCAAAATGTATTGGCCGCAAAGTTTATCGTTCCAAAAAATCCAGCCCAGGCACCTCCAAAATGCTCAGCTACGCTAACCGCGATAAAACTGCCGATTAAAATCCCTACAACACCGAGCCACTTTTTTATTTCCTTGCCATTTAAAATGAGTACCCCAAGTAAAATTGTCCAACTACCCATGGCCAAAAAGCCGAGATGCTCACCGATGCTCATTCCAGCATAACGATTCAATGTTTCATATACAATTTCAACTGTGGGGCGGTGCGCTGGTTGAGTAAAATAAATATCGGTTAAAAAAGGCATGGTAAATATCCATCGAATGAAGCCAATGGATTGAAAAATTGTAACGGCCGATCCCAGCACCGTCAACGCACGCAGCGCTTGTGCGTTGTTTTGCGTGGCGAGGAATTTTTTCAGTGCATAAGAGAGAGGGATAAACACTAATGCAGAAAGCATGAACACATAATACCCTGCCACAATTTGCGATTGATTGGCCCTGAACAGCTCAAAGGCTTTTATTGCGGGTTCACGCAATATATCCGGAAAGTTAAAGTACTTGCCGAGTATCGCCACAGGTACGGTAACCGCAGCGGCTTCAATTAGCAACAGTGCCATCAGGTTGTGCCGTTGCGATTCTGTAGGTGAGTTTTTCATTTTGTTGTTTTTAAATAATGCTTCTAGGAATGTAACGAGATAGTCGCCTCGGTACAAATGCTGCCGTCACAACATAATCTTGACAGCGCTGATCAAAAAACAAACCCCACCAACACGCCAAAGTTTGAACTTGAGAACGTTTTGTCACCAATGCCAGTAACTTCACCTTTTCGTTCATCAACTTCGTACTCAATTCCAACTGTAACCAAATTCTTTTTCTTTGCCAGCGGCAATGCATACCCCAGTCCGATTGCGTACCCGGTTCCAATCGCAAACTGATGGTTAAAATTTAGACTTGCCGTGGTGCGGTATTTTTGGGTAAACTGCGTTACAAAAAAGTAATCAGCTTGTAAAAACAAACCGTTGGTTGCAGATTTAGAAAAAGGGAAATAGCGTGTTGATGCAGCCACTCCCCAGTAATTGAAAAACATTTCCTGACCATTAATACCCTTTGAAGGCGCTGCACCCAGTGATTTGTATTTCAGGCCTACCAAAAAATGGTCAAGATTTTTAAACTTTCTGTATGCAGCCAAAGTCACCAAGAATCCTGCCGAAGCCGAAAAGTTTCCGGCATTGTAGGCTTCCTCAAGCCCTTTACCAAATGCGCTGGCTCCATAGCCGAAGCGGATTTCTGCGATTGTGAAAGCAGAATCTTTATTTACATTTTGTCCACTTACTGCACCCACAAAGAGGAAGACACCGCCACAAAGGTATTTCATACTTTTTGTATTTGTTGGAAATAGAATTGAAGTAGGCGGTATTT
>DHLV01000219.1:0-373 GCA_002405445.1 Flammeovirgaceae bacterium UBA4659
CCGCGCTGAGCGGAAAGCGCATCAAAAATTCTAATGCCTCTTCTACTGTAGTGCCTTCAAATAACACGCGGTAGAGGCGGTCGGTGATCAGCGCGCGGATCTTGTAAAAATCAGCACACTTTTTGGCAATCTGCACGGTGTATACGCCCTCGGCAATCTCACCCATGTCGGCAAGGATGTGGTTCAGTTTTTCTCCTTTTGCCAGCCGGTAGCCCACGGTAAAATTCCGACTCATGGGGCTGTTGCAGGTAGTTACCAAATCGCCAATACCCGCAACGCCCAAAAATGCTTTTACATCGCCACCGAGCGCACGCCCCAGGTACACCATCTCTACGGCCCCGCGGCTCACCAAAAGGCCTTTTGCATTTTCACC
>DHLV01000219.1:484-3352 GCA_002405445.1 Flammeovirgaceae bacterium UBA4659
GGTGAAAATGCAAAAGGCCTTTTGCATTTTCACCATAGCCCAGGCCACTGAGCGCGCCCGAAGCAATCGCTATCACATTTTTGAGCACACCGGCAATTTCCACACCCACTATATCGTGGTTTTCATATACCTGAAACCGTTCGTTGCGCAGCAGTCGCTTGCCAATCTGTATGACTTCATCAAAAGGACTGGCTACCACCGTGGCTGCAGGCTGGCGTTGTGCCAACTCTTTGGATAGATTGGGCCCGGCCAGGCATCCGATGCGCACCACTACGCTCTCCTCTCTGATTACTTCGCTCATGGTTTTCACCTGGTTGCGATTAAGCGTTTCAACACTTTCAATGGTTTGGCCTTTGGGAAGTTTGATATCAAACCCTTTTGTGCCGTGGATCAGCACATGGTAAGGGTGAAGATAGGGCGACAGCTTACGCATCATCTGCCGGAAGTGCTGGGATGGCACCATCGGAAAAATCACATCGCACCGTTCGGCTACCTCGCGCAAATCATGTACAGCCGTAACGTTGGTATGTATTTGATAGCCCCTGTTTTCTTTTTTGTGCTGGATATGCCGCACCACCTTTTCGTCTCGAGCGTAGAGCAAAACGTGGCGGTTCTGTGCCAACAGGTTTGCGATCACCGTTCCAAAGTTTCCGGCACCGATTACGCCTACGGGTTTCTCAGATAAACTGTTCGAGGTCATACCCTACAAGGCGGTTGTGGTAATAGTATAGCAGCGTTAAGTCTTTTGTAACAATGTTGCCTCGCTTGTTTTTCATGAGCGGACGGTTGAGGTGGAAAACCCCCACGTTATCAAGCCCGCGTTGGATCGAGCTGTCTGATTTGCCCTTCAGGTGTGAGGCAAAATTAATTTTACCGTCTTGCTTCATCAGGTATATCTGCTTGCGCACCCGCTTGAAAGTCTCTTTGAATTCTTCATACTGAATTTCCAGGTCTTCTTCTGGCAATCGTAAGAGGCTGAACAAGTCAAGGTTCGTAAATTTCTTTTGCCACATCTCGAAAGCAACAAATGCCACCAGGTGGCTTGAAAACACGCGGTTGATTTTGTGGTACTCGGTAACAATGCGCTGGCTGAGCATTCGGGTGTATTCGTCTTCCCGCTGGCGATCTACCGTGATGTCACCATTTGAAATAAAATAGTCTTTGATATTGATGATGCGCCCGGCATGATCAAGGCTGTTGCCATTTTCATCCAGGTAGTTGCCCATCACATCCAACCCCGGCCCAATCGAAACCGAGATGCTGGAGGGGTTGCTGAAGAAACGAAACAAGAAACGAATCAACTGGAAGCTGCCATATTTATCCTCTTCCGGGAAATAGCGGTCTTGCCCTTTTACCTGCAGGTAGTCCTCAATGAGTTCGGGTGCCTCCAGCACGCAGTGGTAATTGAGTGAGACCGGCACAATAAAAATTTTTTTCATCTCTCCATGAGATGTACACATGCTGCGCTGCGCCTCAATGGCGGTACTCAACAAACCGAGCTTCAGTTGCTTCTCAATCATGCCCGAGCGCGAGCGGGTGCCTCCCGGAAAAAACAAACTGTGTGCGCCTCGCTGCATGGCCAAGCTCGAATACATCTTTAGTGTCTCCAAGTAGGGTAAGTTCTTTTTCCTTCGGTCGACTTTATAAGCCCCGAGGCTATTCATAAAATAGGCTATGATTTTGATGTTGAAAAGATTCAGACCTGCACCATAAATAAAGGCAGGTAAGCCCATGGAATGAATAACCCAGCCAATCAAAATCGAATCGAGATTGCTAAAATGCGTAGGCACCATCACCACGGTGCCTTGCTTGGCCAACTTGCGAAGCATTTTTACTTTCCCTACGATGTGGATTTTATCGCGTAACGTGTAGCGATTGCGAAAAAAAGCGCCAAACTTTTTGATTTTGGCCCCGTTGAGCAACCGCAGAAAACCAAACTTGATGGCACTGCGGGCAAACTTGTAAGAGCTTTGCGTAAAGTTGCCGGCTATCTCGTTTGCATACCGTTGGGTAATGCGTTCCAGCAGTGCATCAATGCCCCTGCCTACCTCTTCCGGGCCTTTATTGGCAAATGCAGACAGCTCATTCTTTACTTCCGACCAAAACCTGGGGTCATCCTTGGGGTCAACCCTCCAGCGGTTTCGTTTGAGCCGGTTTTGTTCGCGGTAAACTGTGGCCTCCAGTTCGTCTATCAGTTGTTTGTTTTGGGGGCGCAGCATTTTAATGCGGTCGATGGACTGCCGGGCCACGTCCTCGATAAACTCTTTGCGGTTTTTACTTAGTTTGTAAACCGGCCAATCAGGTATATCCTCTAATACAGGCTTGTATTGCCGGTTCTTATTTTTCTTTTCTTCTAGAATTTCCATTGTAAAGCCAAACAGGAAGTCAAAGTTAACGTACCGGTGGGTATAAAAAAAGCTATAAAAACCCGGTGGCCTGGTGCAGGCTTTTGGCCATATCGTTAAATCGCTCAATCGCTTGGTTCAAAAATGTTTCGTTCACGATCTGTTTCAAATCCTCCTCAGAAGAAACGTCAAACTGCTGCACCTTGAACGTTTGCTCGAAAGGGCCGGCCTCCAACTTAATAAGGTAGCGGTTATTCCAATGGAACAGCGTGATCTTGATTTCGGGATGGGGAATTTCGCCTACTACGCGCATGTTGCAAAGATGCACCCTTGAAACGAAGTTACAAGGGGAGCAAAATGACCGCCATTTTTTTTGGAAATGACAAAAAGCGGCAGGGTCTTTCGGGTTTGCAACCCCCCGGGTGGTGGCAATTCTGCCGGATAGAATAAATGCCCCGGATTTTCGTTATCGAAAGCGGTTACATTTAATGCTTGACGGTTACCAACAAAAAGCCGTCTTTTA
>DHLV01000096.1 GCA_002405445.1 Flammeovirgaceae bacterium UBA4659
ATATACCACCCGATCCAGTTTAAGCACCTGGTAGTCGAGCGACTCAAAAATTCTGCGCACAATTCGATTCCACCCGATATGCAACTCGATGCCAATCGTTTTCTTGTCGTCACTCACGATGGCCACATCATCGGGCACGGCCTTGCCTTCTTCCAACTGTACACCCGCGGCAATCGTCTCGAAGTCGGCCTTGGTGATGGGTTTATCCAACTCTACTTTGTAAATCTTTTTCACATTATACGAAGGGTGCGTCAGCTTGTCGGCCAGGTCGCCATCGTTGGTGAGCAGCAGCAAGCCCGTGGTATTGCGGTCCAGCCGGCCAACGGGGTACACGCGCTGCTTGCACGCGCCTGCAATCAGGTTCATCACCGTGTTGCGCTCTTGCGGATCTTCCGTAGTGGTAATAAACCCTTTGGGTTTGTTGAGTAAGATGTAAACGGGTTTCTCCGCGGTCAGCTTTTTCCCCTCGTAACGTACGTCATCGGTGGCCTTCACTTTATAGCCCATCTCCGTAACGGTCGTTCCATTTACGCTGACCAGGCCCATCTTGATCAGTTCATCCGCTTCGCGTCTTGAGCACACCCCGCTGTTGGAGATATACTTGTTCAACCGGATCAGGCCATCACCTTTCTTAACACTCTCCTCCTTAGCCTTGCGGTGATACTGTTTCTCTTTGCGGTTTTCAACAAATGATCTCTTCTTCCGCGGTGCGCGTGCAAAAGGTCTGCTGCGCATAGACTCGCCAGAATCCTCTCGTCTCCGATCATCGCGTTCGGTCCGGTCGCCATACGGTTTTCGAAAGCCCCGGCCCGTTCCGCGGTCTTCGCCACGAGAGTAGGGAGCTTTGCCTCTTTTGGGAAAACGATCACCGTCTCCCCTGGGCTCCGGGCGTTCTGAACGATCTCCGTAGGATTTGCCGCTGGCCCGACCCGCCCCGCGATCTTCACCGCGGGCATAGGGCCGCTTGCTCTCGCCCCGCGAAAAAGGCGCTTTGCCTCTGCGTGGAAATTCTCCGCCTTCCTCTTTTCTGCGATCGGTACGGTCACCAAACGGCTTTCGAAATCCGGAACGTGGCCCTTGGTCACGGTCACCCCGGCCTGCGGAATAGGGACGCTGACTGCGCGACCCGGAACCGGATTCTCCGCGGCTGCCAAATCCGCCCCGTTTGGCACCCCCTTGACTAGGTTTGCGGGCGTCATCCTCGGGAGAACGGGATTCGCGGTCAGACGATGAAAATCGGCCAGTGGGGCGTTGGCGTTGAGGGCGACCAGAACCTCTGCGGTTGCCGGATGATCGGTCGGGGCGTGTGTTGCGTGCCATAGGAATTAAAGATAGATAAAAATAAAAAAGCGCTCTTCGCCTGAGGCCAAGAGCGCTCGAGTTGTGTTAATACGAATTACTGATTCTCCGGTGCTTCACCAATGGTATTCACCTCTTGCGAGAAATCCTTCGGGGTGGGCAACTCCTGGATATCATTGATGCCAAAATACTCCATGAACTTGGGGCTGGTGCCATACAGCATGGGGCGGCCTACCGTTTCCGCTTTGCCCCGGATTTCAATTAGTCCTTTGTCCAGCAATTTCTGCATGGCGTAGTCGCAGTTTACCCCGCGAATGTTTTCCACTTCGGTCTTCGAAATCGGCTGCTTGTAGGCGATGATGGAAAGTGTTTCCATAGCCGATGTCGACAGTCTTTTCTTCGACTGCTGCTTGAGCATAATGCCAATGCTGCTCTGGTAAGCCGGCTTGGTCATGAACTGAAAACCACCGCCTGCCTTATAGATCTGAAAAGCGTACTCCTCATTCTGGTATTTCTCTTCCAGCCGCTGAATCGCACCAGTGATATCCTCTTCCGGAACTTCCGCATTGAACATTTCGGAGAGGCAGGCTTTGATTTCGGCTACCCGCGTAGGTGTGGGCGAGCAGAAGATCAGCGCTTCAACATGGTTTTGTAAGAAGTCCATCAATCCTGCTTCATCATTTTCGCTTCAATCGACTGCGTGGTGTGCGGCACGGCAATCAGGCGCTCCTTCGAAATCAATTTGCCGGTAACCGAGCAAATGCCGTAGGTGCGGTTTTTAATGCGAATCAGTGCGTTCTCCAAATTGGTGATATACTTTTGCTGACGAGCCGCCAACTGGCTCAAGTTCTCTTTCTCGGCAGTTTCTGCGCCATCTTCCAACACTTTGGTATTGCCACCCGATGTGCTGTCGGTGCCTTCCTCGTTGGTGCGCGTGAGCGTGTCTTTCAAAATCTTGAACTCTTCACGTGCTTTTTCAAGCTTCTCTTTGATCATCACTTCGAATTCCTTCAACTCCTCATCGCTGTAGCGTGTTTTATCCTCTGGTGTAGTAGAGGGCTTTGCCGGCTTGTGCGCGATGGGGCGCTGATTCAAAATCGGGAAGATATTCAATTGAGAGGGAGAAAGCTTTAATGGCGGTGCCGCTGCTTTGGTAGCTCTTCCCTCTGCCCCACTGGTTGCTGCTTTTGGTTCTTTTTTTGGTGTTGCTTTGGCAGGCTTTTCCGTCTTTGCCGGTTTTGCCGTTGCTTTTGTTACAACCTTTTTTGGAGCAGGTTTTGCGGGTTTGGCTTTCGCAACCACTTTCTTGGCGGGTGCCTTTGTCACTTTCTTTGCTTTGGCTGCCGGTTTGGCCTTCGCGGCTGGCTTTGCTGCTTTTTTCTTCACTGATTTCGCCATATTATTTCTCCGTTTAGGGTTTGAAAAAAGATTTACAAAAATAAAGGGTAGCACCCATAACAAAAAATGTGGGGCAATTAATTCCCGAATGCTGAAAACGATTGTCTTGGTGTAAAAAGGGCCATTTTACGGATTCTCAGGCATTGAATTACTTGCCGCTAGTTTGGATCCTTGTTAAATTAAGAAGCAAAGTAGGTTAAGTAAGAACGGTGTAAGGTTATCTCAGATTCTAATCTTCTCAAATTCCATCAACACTGTACATTTGTAAACAACCAAACTAATTCCTAGCCAAAATGTTAAATCACAAATACCCAAGGCGGTTATCTTATCGATGCTTCTAACCTTGTCGTGCAAAAACGATGCTGAAGTAAACCCCAAAGAAAACCTACAAAAAGTAAAAGTTTCAACCCTTGAAAAAGAACCTTACC
Source organism: Flammeovirgaceae bacterium UBA4659 (assembly GCA_002405445.1). Lineage (GTDB taxonomy): Bacteria > Bacteroidota > Bacteroidia > Cytophagales > Cyclobacteriaceae > ELB16-189. The sequence goes on from DHLV01000096.1 coordinate 3,126, forward strand.
TGAAAGAGGCTTTGGACAAGGCTGGTTTTGTTTCTTCAAAGAACGGACGGGTGCATGGCGATATGACCATCAACACAGATTCCATCATCATGGCATTGCAAAAGGACGACCGTTCTTATTCATACACCTTTGCGGTTGGGAACAAGACCACTGCCACCACTTTCACAAACTTGGTGTTCAAGCGCGTGGTGGGCGGTGTAAAAGGTTTTTACCTTAAATACGAATCTGAAAACCTGTACCCGTTCGACATGAAAACGTTTACAGGCAAGGTTACGAGCTATGACCTTAGCATGAAGGAGATAGCTGTGCAACACTTTGTTAAAGGGGCAATGTTATCTAACAAAGCAGGAAGAACCCAGTGCCGACCTCAAGCTAGCGTCTCCACAGAGTGCCTTACCGAGGACGGCCAATCGACTGCAACTGGGAAGAACCTTCCATGCCTTTATGGAACAGCAACGGTTATCACACTGGACTATTCAGGGTGCTTCATCACCGATGGTGCGGGTGTGGCAGGCGGCCTGCCCTCGCAGTACACGCGCTGGTCGAACGGCACGTTCGTGCCCACACAGTGGTTCAACAATGGCGGCCCGGGTGGTGGGCCTGGTGGAGGTGGCTCGGGCAGTTGTGGTGGCGATGGGGTGACCACGCCCAGCAATGGTGCCGATCCCAATGGTTGTAGTGATAACATTGGTGTGCAGCCGCCTAATTTGGATGAACTCAATCGCATCATAAAGAATCAAACCCAAAATCCATGTCTAAACTCTACAGTATCCAATCTTTTAGATGGTGGATTTGAAAACCAAATTTCACGAGGCCTTCAAAGAATCTTTAACCGAAATAGTAAGGTAAATTTAACTTTTTAAAGAGACGTCAAACCAAAACCCCTCAATTGCAGGTACTAGAATAGAATCTGATACCCCGGATTCATTCGATGTAGAAATTGTCCTTAACCTGAACAACTTACCAAAATACTCAAGGGAAGGAATAACTCGTGTACTATTACACGAAGTAATTCATGCTCACTTCTTGAAAATAGGTGTGACAGATAATTCTATTCTTCAACATACTTTAATGCTAAAATTTTACATTGAGTGGATGAGAGAAGCACTAGTTGAAATCTATCCTAACTTACCAGATAAAGATGCTACGGCTCTTGCCTTACAAGGATACGGGGATCTTTTTACATCAGGAAACACGAGTGACTCATCGTTATATGATAAAATTATTCAGGATTATGGATTAACAAGGAATGAGATGATTTCAATATCAGGAGATTACAAGAATAGAATAAACGGTGTTAAACTAAAAGGAACAACTTGCAATTAAAATGAAGGCCTACATAATAATCCTCACTGTTTTAATTCTTAGTAACTGCTCTAATAAACAAAACGGCAAGGCTTCCTATGAGATGGATACACAGTTTAATGAGTATTTTTCTAGAATCAGTAGTCGTGGTGAATTTAGTAATGTCTATGGACGCTGTGAAAAAGGAGTAATACTATTTTACTTTAAAATTAAAGACGGAAAGGCGTATGATATAGAATATTCCAAAGGTGCATCGACCACACTTTCGAATAGGTTTCTCAAAATACTAAATTCTTTTGACTGGAACTCAAAAGCTTTATATTCTGAAAACGTCTTTTTAATTCCTTACGTTTATAACTTTCAAACTGGGTGTGGAGTATCCATGGAGGTTGATTCCCTTACCAGTAAATCCAAGGCGAAGCGACAAGAGGTAGGCGATTTATATAACCTCTTTAAAGAAGAGCCAATTGATGTGATTCTATTGAGACCGATTCGTGAGAGCACTTTAGAGTGATTTTTAATTGAACTAAGACTTACCTTGCGGCCACCACCACCCTTTTCCTAAAAGTTTGGATATTGCCAGTATTGTCAAATACTTCAAACCACACCACATAGTAGCCTACCCTTGATTTAGTACCATCTTCTTGTTCGCCATCCCAACGGAAGAAACCCTCAAATGCCAGCGTTTCATTATTAGCCACTGTTTTGATCAACCGCCCTTGTTGGTCCAATATTTTGATGTTGGCCACCCAGCCGCTTTGGTCAAACTTGTAATGGATTTTTGAAAAATCTTGCCCCGGCTGCTGCACTGAAAATACCTCCGGCTCGAGGGTGACGGCATGCTCATTTACAAAATTGTCGGGGCGTGCGTTTGAGTTGATGTAGCCCGGTGTGGCAAAGCCCGCATTGGAGCTGGCTGACTTCCAATTGTTTCCATCGTTCGGGTTCTGCAGAACCGAAATCCGCTCCAACGAAACTCCTTCGCGATCTTTCAAGAATGTTGAATGCATTTTGTCTGTGTATTGAAAGAAGTCCAACACCTTGTTTTGTGGGCTTACCAAAACCACAGATCCTTCATCGTCATTGAAGCTGGGCATATCGGTTTTCAACGTGTGATTTTCTACACTTTGAAGGTACTGCGACTTGAGTATTGAGGCGTTGCTGGTGAACACCAAATAGCTTTTTGGCGCCAGCAGGTAATCTGCTGTAATCGTTTTCGAATTAATCATTGCGCCATTTTCGTAGTTACCGATTTTGTAACTTTTCAGATTGACATATTTTTCAGACTTGTTGTAAACCTCTACAAAGTCCACACCTCCGGGCCGGGGGTTAAAAAGTATTTCATTCACTACTATATCCAGGCTGTCGGCAGTTTCGGGCAGGGCGAAATCAAACTGATTGGAACCGTCTAGGATAAAATTGCCGGAGCAATCACGCAGGTTACTGATTCGAATGTTGTACAGTTGGCGGGGTGAAATCGGCTGTGATAAATTGATGGTGATTTCCGTCAGCGCGGGATTACTCAGCGCCACGTTGGTAATCGCAAGGGGTGGATTGATATTGACGGAAATCAAACCCAACGGCTTTTCCAGCCGCTCATTAAAACCAATGATCAGTTGTGAGGGATGAGCAATTACAGAAAGCAGCTTTGGGCCTTCCACATCCGGCTTATTCGCGAACACTGAATTCTGTTTTCCGGGTGAACCACCTTGAGCGCTGACCGCGCCTGTCCAGTTGCTGGCGCCTCCACAAAGGTTGTTTGGGTCGATCAACTCCAGTGCCCAACCTCCGTTCGCTTTGTCTTCATCATTGTACCAACTTGCGTTGTAATTCACCGAATCGATGGTTGCAGATGTGCGCAGTGTTAACATATCGCCATCGTTGTTCAAACTCGGAAAGTTGGTGAGCCCGATGGCGTTGCCCAAAGGGGCGAATTTCGATAAAGACGAAGTTGCCGTTACAATCCAGTACTCGTTGGGCAATACGATTTGTGAAGCAAAGATGGCTGTGGACGTTCCGTCCGACAATTTCCAGCCACTCAAGTCAATGGGGCTGGCGCTTCGGTTGCAGATTTCAATATACTCTGCATCGGGCAAACCAACCTGCGGGTTGGGGTCGGCAAAAATTTCTGTAATGATGATGTCTTTGTTTTTTGTTGGTACCGGCTGAAAGAAGAGAAAGTGTTGCGAGTAATCCGGCATCGTATTGCCGGCCAAGTCCCTGATGCCTGCCACTGTCAGTAGTTGAGAAATGCCATTTGCAAAGGGCTTAGCAAAAGTCAATCGCACCGTCTTTAAATCAGACTGCAATACGGCAGCGCTGGGGTTTCCAATGCCATTGCCCACCGAGTAGTTAGCAGTGGTTTGCGCAGATGAATTCTCCAGGCTTTCGTTGAAGAGTAATTCGAGTTGGGTGTTTGAAATCACGGTGGTGGCGTTCAGAGAGGGTGGCACCAAGTCTCCGATGATACTTCCTGCATAGAAGTTTCCGAAGTAGTGGCGTTGAAAGAAACTTGCTGTAGATTGTACGATGCGGATACCGAAAAATGCGCTGGACGTAAACGTATTGTCAGTGACAGTTCCTTCAGTAACGTATGAGTTGCCGGTGCCTGTTACATCGCGCTCCAGCGTCCAAACGTTATTGCCGTCACGTATCACTTTTATTTTTAATGTGTTGTTGGATGTGTTGGTGACGCCATCCGTTCCGTTGATGATGATACTGGAAACAGCACCGGTACTTTTGTATAGACTGATTTCATCGGGTGTACCACCGATGCGCACAAAATACCCGTTGGTGGCATTCATGGATGCCGTGGATGACATCAGGTAAATATCCACATAGTTTGCACTTGAGGTATTGAATTGCAGGTTTACGTAAAACTCCCATTGGGCATTTAATGAAAGTGCGGATGGGGTACTGATCAAGAAAGTGCTATTGGTGGAAGTGTTGTTGGAGCGCAGTTGATTACTCACAACCGTCCAGTTGGCAGCGTTATCGGGTGTCCAGGCGGGGTTGGCAGTAAAGTCGCCATCACCAAAGTTATCGGTGAACTGCGCGTTACAAACGAGTGCAGAAAGAATCAACCAGCTGATTATGGTTAATCTGTGTGCCATGTATTTTCAAAAATAGTACTTTTACCGATCAATTTTTTTAAACGTTACTTTATGAGAATTGCCGTAGTAGGAGCCACAGGCTTGGTCGGTCAAGAGATATTGCGCGTGATGGAAGAGCGCGCCATTGGATTCAGTGGTTTGTTTCTGGTGGCGTCTCCCAAATCGGTGGGGCAAAAAATAAAGTTTAAGGGCAAGGAGTACGCAATTAAAGGCATGCAAGAAGTTTGCGACATGGGTGTTGACATAGCGATTTTTTCGGCAGGTGGAAACACTTCGTTAGAGTGGGCACCGAAATTTGCGGAGAAGGGTACCATTGTAATCGATAACTCTTCGGCTTGGCGCATGGATATAACCAAAAAGCTGGTTGTTCCTGAAATCAATGGCAACGTGCTACAGGCCGAAGACAAAATAATAGCAAATCCGAATTGCTCCACCATTCAAATGGTAATGGCGCTAGCTCCGCTTCACGCAAAGTATAAGATCAAACGTATTGTGGTTTCAACTTACCAGTCGGTAACCGGCACTGGTAAAGATGCCGTGCAGCAAATGATGGAGGAGCGACAAGGTATTGCCAATGGCATGAAGGTTTACCCGCACAAAATTGATATGAACGCGTTGCCACACATCGACTCTTTCCTCGACAACGGATACACTAAAGAAGAAATGAAAATGGTGAACGAAACCCGGAAGATTTTAGGCGACCAAAATATTGGAGTTACCAGCACTACGGTGCGAATCCCAACCATCGGTGGCCACTCAGAAGCGGTGAACGTGGAGTTTTATTACGAGTTTGATTTGAATGACATTCGTGCCATGCTGGAAGACACACCTGGCGTGGTGGTGCAAGACGATGTGAAGAATAACGTTTACCCCATGCCGATCAACTCACAGGGGCGCGATGAAGTTTTTGTGGGCCGGTTACGCAGAGATGAATCGCAACCCAAAACGCTCAATATGTGGATTGTGTCAGATAACTTAAGGAAGGGAGCTGCCACTAACGCGGTGCAAATTGCACAGTACTTGATGGAGAGGAATTTAGTAGCAGCTGAATCATAATCTGAGCCCTTAGGTTTTAGAAAACACGGGTCAGTCGATAAAAATCGCCCATTGGGATTCGAAAAGATTCTCGGTCATTTCCGGTAGTAAAAATAGGAACGTATTTTCCATGGAACAATACGCTCATCTCATTGCCCGACTGAATCGCTTCGTATAATTTGGTGCCAAACTCCAGCATTCTTTCACGTCCGCGTTCTTTCAACTGGATTATCGTTGTATCTGTTTTATTCACAATTTGAACTTTCAAGGAATCTTCAACACTCAAAGTGGCGTTGGTATCGATGAGCAAATACGCTTCATCTTTTAACCAATTGATCACAATTACGGGGTAGATTGCTGGCTTTTCCTCGCCCACGTACCGATCTGAGAATCGGTAGGCTTGCCAAGTGCCATCGGGACTACTCCGGTCGTAATAAATTTGGCGTACATTTCGAAAGAAAAGTTCAGCATCATCATTAATAGTGAACGTGTATTTGTTGCGGTCGACTTTCTTATCGCGATCAATTTTGCAGCCTACTAGTAGTATCATCAAAAGTAACGGTAAGTAGCGCATGGTTCTAGATTTTGTCAATGCGCAAAATAGCCGTTACCTTCGCAAAAAATAAATTTGAATCAACTATGGAAATCGTAAAAAAATTCTGGTGGGTTGGCCTTTTGGCTATTTTGGTGATTTGGGGCATTAGCTTGAACAACGGCATCGCTACCAAAGATCAGGTAGTGAAAAGCGCTTGGGGCGATGTGGAGTCTGACTACCAAAGGAGATCTGACCTGATTCCTAATTTGGTAAATACAGTGAAGGGTTATGCCAATTTTGAACAAGAGACACTAACAAAAGTGATCGAAGCACGCGCAAGTGCCACACAAGTGAAGATTGATGCATCGAGCTTAACGCCCGAAAATATGGCAGCTTTTCAACAAGCGCAGAGTGGATTAAGTCAATCCCTTGGCCGTTTGCTTGCGGTAGCTGAAAATTATCCTGAGCTAAAGGCCAACCAAAACTTTTTGGATTTGCAAGCCCAGTTAGAGGGAACAGAAAATCGTATTTCGGTTTCGCGTAAGCGCTTCAATGAAGCTGTGCTAGCTTTCAATTCGTCTATTGTGCGTTTTCCGGGGTCATTGATTGCAAGTATTTTCGGTTTTAAGGAGAAAGATTATTTTAAAGCTGAGGCCGGTGCAGAGAAAGCGCCAGAGGTTAAGTTCTAATTAAAGAGGTTAAGTTCTAATTAATCCTACCAATGATGAAGCGAGCTTTTTGTTTTGTGGCAGTTTTTGTGATCAACACATTGTGCTTTGCCCAAACAGATACTTATTCAACTACCCTCAAAAAGTACCTGGTAGTGAGTGGCTCCATGGAGAGTTTTAAAATGGTTATCCCTACCATGATTTCAAGTTTTAAGGGGATGAAAACCAGCGTTCCCGATCAGTTTTGGAAAGATATGGAGGCAGAACTTTCAAAAACCACAATGGATGATTTACTGGAGCAATTGATTCCGGTCTATAAGAAACACCTCACCGAAACTGATTTGAACGAAGTAATTAAGTTTTACAGTTCACCTATCGGTAAAAAGCTTGCAGAAAAAACACCGGGCATCACTAACGATTCAATGCAGGCAGGGCAGGTGTGGGGACAGAAAATTGCTGGTAAACTGTTGGAGAGATTAAAGGAGAAGGGTTATTAATTTAAAAATATTCTTGCAACTGTTCAGTTAGAAAAAATCCCTCAAGGTCGTTGAGGGATTTTTTTAAAATCAATGTTTGATGATTAACTGTTTTTGAGTCTTTTCCTTACCGGTCGTTATGTTAAGGTAGTAGAGCCCTTCTGGTAAATTGCTTGTTGAAATAGTCATTTCCCTTTCCTTCGTCTGTTTTGAAAAAACTCTTTCAAAGTTCTTGTTTATCAGGGTAATTTCGGCTTCATCTTCGCTATCTTCATCTTTTATCTTAATGTTTACTTTATCCCCTGCTGGATTTGGAAATGCGATCCGCGGTTGTTGACCACCACCACCTCCCGCAACAGGAAAAACACGTAGCTGAATATTCCGGAAATCATTT
>DHLV01000057.1:0-3494 GCA_002405445.1 Flammeovirgaceae bacterium UBA4659
CACATTTTAGAGGGACACAATACAAAAGCCGAAGTTCAAAGCACGGTGGGCGTAGGTTCGGTGTTCAGTTTTAAGTTACCTCGGTCGAAAGGAGAGGGTGACCAAGCCGATTAGTCTTACCTTTGCCCTCGTGAAAACCACCAAATTCAATTTTGAGGACTCCATCTTGTTTCAAAACGAGGATTATGTGCTCATCAATAAGCCGCCTTTTATTTCTACGCTTGAGGACCGCAACGACCCGAATAACATCTTAGAAATAGCCCGTACACAATTAGCTGACCCGCAGGTTTGCCACCGACTAGATAAAGATACATCGGGGGTGCTGGCCATTGCCAAAAATCCAGAGGCCTACCGCCACCTCAGCATGCAGTTCGAAAATCGTCAAGTGAATAAAGTATACCATGCGGTGGCTGATGGATTACATCAGTTTCATAACAAGTTGGTGGATGCAGCCATTTTAAAACTAAATGACGGCACGGTAAAAATCGCACGTGAAGGCAAACCCGCCCAAACACATTTCTCCACGCTGGCTACCTATAAAAACCATACGCTCATAGAATGTAGGCCGGTTACCGGGCGCATGCACCAAATACGCATACACTTGCGACTGCTGAAGGCCCCCATCACAGGCGATGAAGTGTATGGAGGCAAAGTTTTCTTTGTTTCATCTGTTAAGCGGGCTTTCAACCTGAAACGAGAAGCCGAAGAACAACCCCTGATCAAACGAATGGCCTTGCATGCCTTTTCATTGGAATTCGCGCTTCTGGACGGAAAAACGATAAAAATTGAAGCACCATACCCCAAAGATTTTAAGGCCTTGGTGCGCCAATTGGCTGAAAACAAGCGATAAACGCGGTTTGTGGCCTAAATCACCAAAAATCAAATAATCTGGTGTTGGATATTCAGTTTCTTGCACCTACTTTTGTGTCCCTTTTTAAAAGGGTGTTTAAGATACTGACAAGAATTAACACACACAAAAGTGGATCACAACAGTTACAAAACCACCAACGCAAACAACGCAACAGCAGAAAAAGCATGGGTGCTGGTTGATGCAAAAGATCAGGTGCTCGGCCGTGTGGCAAGCCAAATTGCCCGTGTTTTGCGTGGCAAGCACAAGCCCTCGTACACACCACAAACCGACATGGGTGACCACGTGGTGGTGATCAATGCAGAAAAGGTGAAAATGACAGGTAAAAAATGGGACAATCGCTTCATGTTCTTCTATTCCGGCTACCCGGGAGGGCAAAAGCAGGTGTCGCCTAAAATGATGGTGCAAAAGCACCCCGCGCGTCTCATCGAGCACAGCGTGCGCGGAATGTTGCCGAAGAATACGATGGGGCGCCAGTTGTTCAGAAGCCTGCACGTTTATGCCGGCAGTGAACATCCTCACACTGCGCAACAGCCAAAAGAAATTAAATTCTAATACATGGAAGTAATCAATGCACTTGGAAGAAGGAAGACCTCAGTAGCTAGAGTGTACGTGCAACCTGGAAAGGGTCAAATCATCGTCAATCAACGAGAGTTGAAAGATTATTTCCCTTCAGAAATCCTGCAAACCACTGTGAAGCAAGCCCTCTCTGCGGTGAAGCAAGATGCCAATTATGATGTGACCGTGAATGTTGACGGTGGTGGCAGCAAAGGACAAGCCGAAGCCATTCGTTTGGCCATAGCCAGGGCGTTGGTAAGTATTAATAATGAGAATCGCCCGGCTTTGAAAAAAGAAGGATTGATGACCCGTGATTCACGCATGGTGGAACGCAAGAAGGCAGGCCGCAGAAAGGCAAGAAGAAGATTCCAATTCAGCAAGCGCTAATCGATAAGCATGGAGAAGATAACAACACAGAGTTTGATGGAGGCAGGTGTTCATTTTGGGCACTTGACCAGAAAGTGGAACCCGAAGATGGCAGAGTACATCTACATGGAGAATAACGGCATCCACATCATCGATTTGAACAAGACGCTCAGTTGCCTTGAGGAGGCATCCTTTGCCATTCGCAACATTGTCCGCAGTGGCCGTAAGGTGATGTTTGTTGCAACTAAAAAACAAGCAAAAGACATTGTTACGCAAGAGGCAACACGTTTGAATATGCCGTATGTGACGGAAAGGTGGCTGGGCGGCATGCTGACGAACTTTGCCACAATCCGCAAGTCGCTGAAGAAGTTGGCGCAAATCGAGAAGATGACAAAAGACGATTCGTTCGAGAACTTGACCAAGAAAGAAAAGTTAATGCTGTCACGCGAGAGGAACAAGTTGACCAAACAACTTGGTGGTATCAGTGACCTGAACCGCCTGCCGGCCGCTCTGTTTGTGATTGATGTCAAGCGTGAACACATTGCAGTTGCCGAAGCGCAGAAGCTTAACATACCTGTGTTTGCGATGGTAGACACAAATTCAGATCCCTCCGATATCGACTTCCCCATTCCGGCCAATGATGATGCATTTAAGTCAATTTCTATTATTACCGCTTATTTGGGCAGGGCAATAGAAGAGGCATTGCAGGAGCGCAAGAAAGACAAAGAGGAATCAAGCCAGAAGAAAGAGGAAGAAGAAAAGCGAAAAGTGGACGAAGCTTTGCACGAGGCTTAGAAGTGCCTGTTGGCAGTTGCTCATATACAATAGCAAAGAAGCATCGGCCCCTCGGCCGGTGCTTTTTTTTGAAAACGGGATCATCAATTTTTAAATCATAAAAAATAATATGTCAGCAATTTCAGCACAAGATGTAAACAAGCTCCGCACCATGACTGGCGCAGGAATGATGGATTGTAAAAAAGCACTCACAGAGGCGAACGGGGATTTTGAAAAGGCCATAGAAATATTGAGAAAGAAAGGTCAGAAGGTTTCGGCCTCCCGCTCTGACAAAGACGCCAAAGAAGGCTCTGTTTTTGTGAAGGTATCTGATGACCAAAAAGAAGCCTTTTTGATCGCGCTCAATTGCGAAACAGACTTTGTTGCAAAAAATGAGGAGTTTCAGAATTTAGGCAAGTTGATTACCGAAACAGCCTTTGCCAGAAAATCAGCTACCAAGGAAGCATTGTTGAACGAACAGGTGGACGGCCTCACCATCAGCGACAAAATCACCGAGTTGGTAGGAAAGATTGGTGAGAAGTTGGAGATATCTGCCTATGTTCAAATGAAGGGTGAAGCCATTGTTCCGTACATCCACGCAGGCAGCAAACTGGGTGTGTTGGTTTCGCTGAAGGGAGTAAATGGTAAAGATGTGACTGGCGCAGGCAAAGATGTGGGCATGCAGATTGCCGCCATGAACCCCGTTGCTGTAGATGAAAAAGGGGTGGATGCCGATACCATTCAAAAAGAAATGGAAATTGCCAAAGCGCAAATTTTGGCAGAGGGAAAACCTGAACACATGGTGGAAAAAATTGCTCAAGGCAAGCTGAATAAGTTCTTTAAAGAAAGCACCTTGTTGCCACAGGCGTTTGTGAAAGACAATTCAAAAACAGTGGCGCAATACCTGGATAGCGTGAGCAAGGGATTG
>DHLV01000057.1:3700-3939 GCA_002405445.1 Flammeovirgaceae bacterium UBA4659
CCCCCCCCCCACGACTTGATTGAAGGTCTTGGAAAAACGCCAAGACCTTTTTTATTTGAGTATCTTTGTTCTTCTCTATCGATGCTGCGATGATCAAGAAGTTTTTATTGGTGGTGATTGCCGCACTAGGTGTGGTGACTGCCGTATTATTATTTAACACATTCAGACATTCATCTGTACAAGTTCTCACGCGAGATAATCCAGCTCCTGCATTGAGCGATTCGGCCGTACGTCATTTT
>DHLV01000121.1:0-242 GCA_002405445.1 Flammeovirgaceae bacterium UBA4659
GGCAATCTACCCGCAGAAACCCCCTCTCGGCCCTATTAGATTGAATTTTGCAACAAACCGGCAAAATCTTATAACAATCTGGTTTGGCGATAACCACAACTTTGGTCAATAATTAAACGGAAAATACAGGCAGTATGAAACTTGGAAAGAATTTGGCGTTAAGCGATTCAGGGTTTGTCTTCAACCCTTCCAATGGCGATTCATTCTCGGCCAATCCCATTGGAATGGAAATCATCAGACAG
>DHLV01000121.1:451-6935 GCA_002405445.1 Flammeovirgaceae bacterium UBA4659
CAGTACGACATTGATGAAGCCACCCTGGACCGGGATATTCAGGACTTCCTGGGCACGTTGTCAAAATTCAAACTGACTGAACCAGATGAAAAAGCTAACCATTAACGTAGCCGTCACGGGGCTCAACGCCATTGACAGCCCGGGGCCCGGCATACCGGTGATTCGCGCGCTGCGCGATAGCCGCGAGTTAAACGTCCGCATTATTGGTCTTTCGTACGAGACATTGGAGCCCGGCATTTACATGCACGATGTAGTTGACAAGACCTACCAGATTCCATTGCCCAGCACGGGCACCAATATATTACTGGAAAGGCTCGATTACATTAACAGCAAAGAAAACCTGGACGTCATCATCCCCAACTTTGATGCCGAGTTGCCCGGTTTCATCAAACTGCAGAAAGACTTGGACAAGCGAGGTATCAAAATGTGCTTACCCACGCAAGAGCAGTTCGATGCACGCCACAAGGTCAATTTGAGTGAGTTCGGAAGAAAACACCAGATAAAAGTACCGTATAGCAAGATCATTTTCAGTGTAAACGAAATTCAGAACCTGCGCGAAGAGTTTACCTACCCCTTGGTGGTGAAGGGGAAATTTTATGACGCTTCGATCGCGTATTCACCCGATCAGGTCTATAATTATTTCAATAGAATCAGCGCCAAGTGGGGTTTACCTATCATCATCCAACAGTATATCTTCGGCTCGGAGGTAAACGTAACGGCCATTGGCGATGGCACCGGGGTAACGCTGGGTGCGGTACCCATGCGCAAACAATACATTACTGATAAAGGCAAGGCGTGGGCAGGTATTTCAATCGATGATAAGAAACTCGTGAACATGACCCGCAAACTTATCAAGTCCACCAAGTGGAAGGGAGGCCTTGAACTGGAGATCATCAAAACGTTATACGATGAATATTACCTGTTGGAGATAAATCCGCGCTTTCCCGCGTGGATTTACCTGGCCGTGGGCTGTGGGCAAAATCACCCGGAAGCCCTGATCAAGGTTGCCCTCGGGCGAAAGGTGAAACCCTTCACCCAGTATGAGGTGGGCAAAATGTTCATCCGCTACTCCTATGATATGATTGTGGATCTAAAGGAGTTCGAGAAAATCAGTACACTTGGAGAGTTATAAGAACAGCTGAATACGATAACGAGAAAAAAATGAAAAAGCTTCGCTATGAACGCCCGCTGATACAACGGCTGAACGTGGGTATCATGAATAAGTTTGGAACCAAAACTGAATACACACCTGTTACGCACATCGAGGGCAACTCCGTGAAGGGATTAATCGAAAAGTTCGGATCGCCTTTGTTTGTTATTTCCGAACGTGTCATCCGGCAAACGTACCGAGATGCCAATCGCGCATTTAAAACCCGATATCCAAAGGTGCAGTTTGCCTGGAGCTATAAAACTAATTATGTAAATGCCGTTTGTAACGTGTTTCACCAGGAAGGATCGTGGGCCGAAGTGGTCTCCGGGTTTGAGTACCAAAAGGCTTTGAAAAACGGTGTGCCGGGAAACAAAATTATTTTCAACGGCCCTGACAAATCTGAGGCAGAGTTAAAGATGGCGATTGACAACAATTCGCTTATACACATCGATCACTTGGACGAACTGTACATGATCAAGGAGTTGGCATCGCACAGCAAGAAGAAGCCCCGCGTAGCTATTCGTGTCAATATGGACACAGGCGTGTATCCCATCTGGGATCGGTTCGGCTTCAATTATGAAAATGGCCAGGCATGGGATGCCATCAACAAAATCATGTTGACCGACTCCATGGAATTGGTTGGATTGCATTGCCATATTGGTACGTTCATGTTATCCCCCGGTGCGTATGGAATTGCAGCCAACAAGTTGAGCGATCTTGCCCTTCATGTGAAAAAGAAATTCAAAAAAACAATCCAATACATCGATATCGGTGGCGGATTTGCTTCGCGCAACACGTTGAAAGGTTCTTATTTGCAGGGAGTTGATTTGGCACCTTCGTTCGATGCTTATGCCGAGGAGATTACCACTGCGATTTTGAATGCTGGGTTTGCGAAAGAGGATTTGCCAATATTGATCCTGGAATCGGGCAGAGCGCTGATTGACGAGGCTGGGTTTTTGCTTGGTTCGGTGATCTCAAATAAGCGCCTGTCCGATGGAAGGAGAGCGACCATTCTGGATTTTGGGGTGAATGTACTGATTACCTCGTTTTGGTACGATCATAAGATCAGCCCCGCTCAGGAATTCTCCCAATACAGTGAAGATGCGGTTTTATATGGCCCGCTCTGTATGAATATCGATGTGGTGCGCGAAAGCATTTCACTGCCGCCCCTCAAGCGCGATGACCAAGTTGTGGTTCATACGGTTGGGGCCTACAACATGACGCAGTGGATGTCGTTCATTTCCCTTCGCCCCGCTATTGTGATGATCGACAAAAATGAAAAGGCACATCTCATCCGCAAGCGCGAAACGCTCAAATCGATTGAAGGTGAGGAAGTGTTGCCAGCTTTCTTAAAAGATTTCAAGATCTGATTCTTGCTGTCCCCCGCCAACATAGTATTCTGCCGTGACAGCATCACCAACGCCTACAGCCAGGTGTTGTTCTCGGACCGACCCTGGCTGGGCGGACTTTTGCTGGTGGTCTCATTTATCAACCCGTATGCCGGTGCCAGTGGTTTACTGGCAGTAACATTCACTTTTTTCCTGGCGAACGGCCTCGGTTTGAGTAAAGAGTTGATTCGCAACGGCACATATGGCTACAACGTACTGCTATTGGGATTGGCCATGGGCGTATATTACGACTTCAGTCTTTCGTTTGTCTTGATGCTGGCACTTGGGTGTTTCATTGCCTTGATGCTCACGGTGTGGATGGCCGTCAGATCTTCAGCGTATAAAATCCCCTTCCTGAGCCTCCCCTTTGTGTTATCGGTGTGGGTGGTCGTATTAAGTTCCCGAGGTATCAGTTCCATTCAATTAACCGAACGTGGTATTTATGAACTAAACGACCTTTGGCAGATGGGCGGTGCCCCATTAGTGCAGGCCTATAACAACGTAGAACACATCCATTTTCCCTTCGCCCTGGATGTATACCTGAAGTCGGTGGGGTCTATTTTCTTTCAACATAATTTGGCCGGTGGTTTTTTGATTGTCCTGGGGTTGTTACTGCACTCGCGCATTGCATTTTCACTGTCGTTGATTGCATTTTATGCCGGCTACTTTTTTTGTTGGATCACGCAGGGCAACATTGATCAACTCAACAATAGCTATGTGGGTTTCAATTTTGTGCTGACAGGTTTGGCGGTTGGCGTATACTTTATTCCATCCGTAAAATCCTATCTGTTGACCGCGCTGATCATGCCGGTGGTGAGCGTAGCAATTGGCGCGCTGGATGTAGTAGTCTCGGGCTACCAATTGCCGATTTTTTCACTGCCTTTTTCAATCGTGGTGATCGGCCTGGTTTTTCTGATGTGGAACAGGGTTGAGGCCAAGGGTTTGCCCATGGTGCTTCATCAGCAGCTTAGCCCCGAGAAAAACCTGTATTCGTTTCGTACGGATGGCATTCGATTTCAAAGCAGTGCTTTTTGGCACATCCACCTGCCGTTTTTTGGCGAGTGGCGCGTGGCGCAGGGGCACGGTGGAGATATAACGCACAAAGGTGATTGGAGCTACGCCTGGGACTTTGACATCGCAGATGAAACCGGCAAAACCTTCAAACTCCCCGGCCACGATCGATCCGATTTTTACTGCTATGGCCTGCCCGTGTTGGCGCCCGCGGCCGGATATGTGGTGACTATCATCAACGAGGTGGAAGAGAATGAAGTCGGCAACGTGAACACCGCTGAAAATTGGGGAAACACCATCGTGATCAAACATCACGATCATCTTTACTCCAAACTTAGCCACATCCGGAAAGATAGCTTTAAAGTTAAAGTGGGAGACTATGTGCGCCAAGGGGCTATTTTGGCAGCTTGCGGAAATTCCGGCCGTTCGCCCGAGCCCCACATTCATTTCCAGCTTCAAGCGACACCCGATGTCGGCTCGAAGACGCTGAAGTACCCCATCGCTTTCTTTATCGAAAAAGGTGAGCCGCCCATCTTTAGAACGTTTGACATACCGGTGGAAGGAAAAGCGATTTTCAATGCTGACCCCCACCCCGTTATTCAAAACGCATTTACATTTACACCCGGCCAGAAACTGAGGTTTCGGACCGATGGCGCCAAGCCCCAGCAAGTGGAATGGGAGGTTAGGGTGGACGCACTGAATCAGTCATACCTCTACTGCGCAGCAACTCAGTCAGCCGCGTATTTTATAAACAACGGTATAACCTTTTACTTCACGCAGTTTTATGGAAACAGACAGTCATTACTGTTTAACTTTTACCTGGCCGCCTACAAGCTGCTGCTGGCGAGCCATCCCGGCATTGTGGTGACAGACGTGTTGTCGGTTCAAGGTTTTTACAATAGTGCCACAAAATTCCTGCATGACTTTACAGCTCCCTTTTATTTGTATTAGCATGCACATTACCGCTCCGGGGGCGTTGAAAAGGGTGATGCTTCCTTTGATGTGTCTTCAGCGGCAATGGTGAAAAGAGGTTCTCACCTACACAAACAAATTATATTTACCATCTCGGTTAACAGTACGGGTATCACGCAATTCAGTATCTTAGAAAACGATTCATGCACCACAGCGAAAAGATTTTGACCGTTATTCTGTGTTGGTTCCCCGTTTGGGCCCATAGCCAGCATGAGCCAGTTACGCTTGACGTAGAAAAGAACAGTTTTGAACTCTACTCGCAATCGAAATGGGACCAATTGATCACTTTTACCAACCAGGTATTGCGCAAGGGTTATGATTACTTTTACCTGAGGTATCGCCTGGGAATGGCGTACTACACGAAAGGGCAATATCGTTTGGCTTCACTCCATTTAAAAAAAGCACTCGCGTGGAATAGTGATGATGCCGCAACTCAGGCGTACTTATACTACAGTTTATTGTTTTCAGGGCAAATAAATGAGGCACGGCATTTGTCACGGTACCTTGGGGCTGATGCAGCCGGCACACTCAATGTGATAAAAAGGTCTTCGGTAAACTTTACCACCGCAGAGGGCGGTATCAAAATTCCGAATAACGATGCCTTTGGTGCGGCAGTTTATTCTCAGGTCAATTTAGCGCACACGGTGCATAATCGATTGGGACTGCTGCACGCGGTGAACACCTATCACCAAACCGAGGCACGCGGCACCATTTCGCAATGGCAGTATTTTATCCAGGCATCGGTTCCGCTCGGTAAGGGCTGGAATTTTAGTCCCTCGCTCCATTCGGTGAATTTAAATTTCAAAAGTGCAAGTGCAACCGTAGCGGAAGCAAAAAAATTCAACGATTTTGTTATTTCCGGCATGTTGTCGAAGTCGACCCCCTATGCAGATTTCAGTGTGGGTGGCGGGTACTCAACTGTCCTCGTGCGGCCGCAATATCTGCAGTTCGCCACGCTATCTCTGTATCCACGTGGCAAGCCTGACTTTTCTTTTGGCGCTACCCTGTATGCCCACCAAAATAACACGAAGGACGCGATCGTGCCCGCTTGGAAATTGTCCTCTGATTTTGCCATAAGCCCGTATTTGTATTTCACACTAAGTCCGCGGTTGGTAGTCGGGCTAAATTATTTTAGAAACACAAATTATAACATCAGCGAATTGAATGGCTATTTTGTTAATAACTCTACCGATATCACCCGGGCAAGATATGGCACCACGTTCTCTTTCGCGATTTCTCCGCAGTGGGAACTAAACGGACTCTATGCACAGGAAGAAAAGCAGGCTGGCGCCAGCCGATATTCATATTCTATTTTTAGTGTAGGACTTAGATTTAAACCTTTATGAAAAACCATCGTTCATCAGAAGTCAATCGCCCTCCCTTTTTTCAACAATTCATTTCGTTACGCCTCTTGTTGCTCTCTGTGTCGTTGCAGATTTTTTGTTTGGGGGGCACCCACGCACAGGACAAAGTCACAGCTGCTTTTGCCACAAGCCTGGAGTGGGAGACAGGTGGAGATTATACAAAAGCTATTGCAAGTTTAATCGATGTCTATGATGACCAGTCGTATGAAATCAATCTTCGATTGGGCTGGCTGCATTATGAAGCTTTGAAGAACATCGAGTCGGTTTCCTATTATGAAAAGGCAATCAAACTTAAACCCTATTCACTTGAGGCGAAGTTGGGTTATGTGTATCCTGCTTCCGCGCTCGGCAACTGGAATGCCGTAGTGGAGCAATACCGGAAAATATTGGAAATCGACCCGCAAAATACGACTGCCAACTATCGTATGGGCTATATCGAATACACCAATAAGCGGTACAGCAATGCCTACAAATATTTTGAAAAACTGGTCAACTTGTACCCATTCGGATATGACGGTCTGCTGATGTTTGCCTGGACGAACTTTCAACTGGGAAAAACGCGCGAGGCAAAGGTCCTTTTCAATAAAGTGCTCATGTAT
>DHLV01000121.1:7048-7950 GCA_002405445.1 Flammeovirgaceae bacterium UBA4659
ACCGAGTGCTCATGTATTCGCCAAATGATAAATCGGCCCTGGAGGGATTAAGGTATATCAAGTGATGTGCGCGCACCGTGTCAAGCGGAGGCGCGGTTCTTTTTACCTTCAGCTAACCAGTTGAAGCCTGAAGTAAAGGCAAAGATGGCCGTGCAAATACTCCCGAGATAGCCCCAGGGGGCGCCAGGTCACCTGCTATTCGTCATGTTCCCCAGAGCCTGTCGAACAAAAGCTCATGCGGGTTTACGTCCTGCCTCCGAAATAGGTAGGCATGGGTCCTGTCTGAAGAATGTCTCACCCACCGATTTTAAAGTAATCGTGTCCGGAAGAAAGAGAACGAAACAATCGCGTCAGCCCTCCAACTGCAGTAGCTGCAGTAAAAGAGAGCTTTATTCAGGTTGCTCGAGGCTGGCCAAAGCTCCGCCTCACCCATTTGATATCGAACAACCGGCTTATCTTTGGGCAAAATCCACAACAGCTGATATGTTTGGGTGCCAGCCTTTGTGCCGCTTTATGATAAAAGTCAATCTGGTCTTCACCTTGCTGTTAACTTCAGCTGCTGGCGCTTTTTCACAAGCAACATATGCCTTGCGAGTCGACATGGGGGCACTTATGTTTGGGGGTAACATCGTTGATGTTGATCCGGGTCCAGGTTGGAAAGGCGACAACCTCAACGAACAACAGAATGGTCTCTTCCTGGAGTGTATCAATGGAATATCCATAAAACAAAAACTCAATCTGGGCGTGGGCGTGGGTTGGCTAAATTTCGAGGGTATTCAGGGCTACTCACTTTATGGCGATTTTCAATATCTGCCCTTGCGTTCCAAACTGACACCACTGATCGGAGCTAAATTCGGCACCACTCACATCTGGAACCAATATCAGGATGGTCAATCAACCGC
>DHLV01000121.1:8197-11630 GCA_002405445.1 Flammeovirgaceae bacterium UBA4659
GCCTTGCTGCTTCCGCTCCGCCTCGGGTTACAAATACGGTGAATGGAAATCAAAACCCACCCGGTCTGACCGGTATGCCGGATCCGTGTATTACCTGTCAATCCATTTCAGCCGCTCCACCATCTCCAGCACGGCCGGGCATACGAGGGTGTTTTTATAGGTGAGGTCCATGATCTGCACCATTTTTTTGCGGTCGGTATGCGGGTATTCGCGGCAGGCCTTGGGGCGGTCGTCATAAATGCTGCAATAGTTGTCAGCATCCAGAAACGGGCAAGGTGATGTTTTCAATACCAGGTCCTGGTCTTCATCTACCCGCAGGTAGCGTTCAATAAAATCGCCCGGCTTCAGGCGCAGGGCCCGGGCCGCGCGTTCCACATCTGTTTGGTAAAATATGGGGCTGGTGGTTTTGCAGCAATTGGCACATTGCAGGCAATCTGTTTCGGCAAAAACTTCTTCATGTACGGAATGAAACGCTTCGTCCACCTCGCGGGGATTTTTCTTTTTCAGACGCTGGAGAAACTTTTTGTTTTCGGGCGCGCGGTCAGCCGCGCGCTTATTGAATAAAGAAATACTGGTTTCCATGGCCGTAATCAAAAACAATGTACCACATTAAAATCTACTCTTGAGTTCGTGGCCTATTTGATGGACAGGAACAACAACCGTGTCGCGGGACAGCGAGAAGCGCTCCTTACCCGAATAAACAAAGTACCGCTCAGTCGCCATCACGTCTTCGCAACCGATTAAAAAACCTTTTGTAAGTGCAGGCGCACCTGTGCGCTTAATTTCAATGGCGATTCTCTGTTTGTTACGTCCTTCGAGAACCAAATCAATTTCGGCTCCGGCAGCCGTTCGGTAAAAGGATGGTGAGACCCAAGGCGGTAAGTCACTTAAAATGGTTTCGATGACAAATCCCTCCCAACTGCTGCCAACCACGGGATGACCTAGCAAATCATCCACGGTTTGGATTTTTAACAACGCATGCAAAATTCCGCTATCACGAATATATACCTTCGGTGACTTAACCAACCGCTTGCCCGTATTGATGGACCAGGGGTGCAGTTTACGCACCAGAAACAAATCTTCGAGCAAATCGAGATAACGAATGGCAGAAGGAACGCTCATGCTAATACCCATCGCCAGTTTGCTAAGGTTCAATAAACCTCCGTTGGCGTGGGCCAACATCGTCCAAAAGTTTCGCAAAGTCGATGCCGGAACGCGCATTCCGAATTGGGGGATGTCACGCTCAAGATAGGTTTGAATAAAATTTTGTCGCCACAGTAAGCTCTTTTCCTCATCGGGTGCCAGAAAGCTATCCGGAAAACCGCCCCGAAGCCAGAGCGAGGGCAGTTCGCCTGGCGAAAGCTCGTCTATCTGCAAGCCGGGCAGGAGGACGTACGCGATTCTGCCTGCCAGCGTCTCAGAAGATTGTCGAAGCAAATCAAGGGAGGCAGAACCTAAAATGATGAACTGACCCGCACGCTGGCCCGCACGCTTTCGTTTGTCAATTACACCGCGCAGAATCGAGAAGAATTCAGGCATTCTTTGTATCTCATCCAGAATGACGGTCCGATCCGGGTGATACTCCAGATACAATTCAGGCTCACTAAGTTTGGCAACATCGGTGGGTGACTGCAAGTCGAGGTAGATGGGCGGTGGCGAGAGCGAAGCAGCAATACTCAAGGCAAGCGTAGTTTTACCCACCTGTCGCGGTCCCAGAATGGCAACCGCTGGAAACTGATCCAAGGCAGCCATTATTTCAGCCCTTTTGAATCTGGCAATCATCCTTGCAAATTTAATATGTAATATTAAATTTACAAGTTTAAGCTTTTAAAAATGTCTAAAAAAGGCTCCTACCTCCGGCACAGCGCCTTGTACGCGCAGAACTCGCAGTGCTTTTCGTGGGTGGTTTGGGTAAAGGGCTGGTTGGGGTCGTACAGCTGATGAACGGTTTGGGCTAGCCACTCCGCGAAGGGTGGCCACAAGCCGGTGGCATCACCCACGGCCTCCTTGTTCATCTGCAAGCCAAACCAAAACTCGTCACCGAAAATATTCTTTCGGTTGTAAAGTCCGGGTTGCACCGGCCCGGTTACCCTCCCCACCTTTCCATATAAAAACGAATAGAACAAGGTTTGAAACGCGGCCTTGTTGCGCTTTGCGTCACGCTCAAACAAACTGTCCAAGCTTTTGAAGGGCAACTCATCCTGCCCGGTTTTGTAGTCGATTACCCGGATGACAGAACTCGTTTGATCCACCCGGTCGATCTTACCGGCTACGCGCACCGAGCGCCCATCGGCCAGACGCATGGGAAACTCAAATTTTTCCTCCAGATGAATGATCGTGATCGGAGCTTGCGCGGCATCAATCTCCAGGATACGCCTGGCAAAGGCTTCCACCACTTCCTTCACCACCACGCTATGTCCCTCACACCGGAAGGTTTCCGTTTCGCTGAGCTGATAATGCTTGCGAAATGCACGCTCAATTAAACCCGGAATGCGGGGAATGGCTTCCCTGAATTCATCTGCCGCGACCGGCCTGCGGGAAATCCGCCAGTCATCGTAAAGCCAAGCCATGACATCGTGCAGCAGATTGCCCAAAACGCTGGCATCGATCTGCTCTTGCACCTCATCGGATTGCTTCAGTTCCGCTACGCGACTGAGATAAAAACGCAAACTGCACTCAATGAAATCGTTGAGGGAAGATGGCGACAGGTAATGCGAACCGGACGGACCGATGAACTTCTCCATTTGAGCCAGCACCTCTGGGGTTTTGTTAATCTCGATCGGCTTGGCGCGATTGACATGCACGATGTTATGCAGCACCTGGCGCTCGATGGTGAGGCCGGACTCCAGCAGCAGTTGCTGCACAAAACGGCTCATTTCGCCAGTGCCCAGTTTATCGGTTTCGGTATTGTAAAGCAGGTCGACATGACCAGCCCGCTGCAACACGCGATAGAATAAATAGGCGTACATGGCATCCTGATGTTCATGTGCAGGAAGGCCATATGCTTTTCGTAACGTATGCGGAATATACGCGCCTTGCCGCTGGGGGGCGGGCAGCGCGCCTTCGTTCATCGACAGCAGGATGACGTTGTCGAAGTCGAGGTTACGGGTTTCGAGCACGCCCATGATTTGTAACCCCCGCAGCGGTTCGCCCGTGAATGGAATTTTCTGCGATTGAATCACCTGCCGGAAGAGTTTTTGAAAGCCGCGCCAGTCGGGCCAGCGATCGCTGTCCTGAAAANNGCCTTGCCGCTGGGGGGCGGGCAGCGAGCCTTCATTCATCGAAAGGAGGATGACATGGTCGAAATCAAGATTACGGGTTTCGAGTACGCCCATGATCTGCAGACCGCGCAGCGGTTCGCCCGTGAAGGGAATTTTCTGCGCCTGCATCACCTGCCGGAAAAGCTTCTGAAAGCCGCGCCAGTCGGGCCACC
>DHLV01000107.1:0-2119 GCA_002405445.1 Flammeovirgaceae bacterium UBA4659
TTCTAATGTACAAATATGTACCCCGATAAATTAAAATTCTGCATTACAGATTTTAGATTGATGTTTTCATTTGTAATTTTTAGTTTGTAATGACGCAGCAAGCCACCACGCAAGATTATTTCAAGCTTCACTTTCTTGTCTTTTTATGGGGCTTTACCGCGGTGCTCGGTAAGTTGGTGAGCATACCTTCATTAGAAATGGTCTTTTACCGCACGTTGTTAGCTGCATTAGGAATGGGTTTTTTGATTTTAATGGCGCGCGGGTCTTTTACTGTGAGCAAGCGTGACCTTGTTAAGCTTTTGTTAACTGGATTTGTGGTTGCATTGCACTGGCTCACTTTCTTTTCTTCCGGAAGAATTTCCAATCCTTCTACTAGTTTGGTTGGCTTTGCCACTTGCTCGTTTTGGGCTGCCATTTTAGAGCCAATCGCCAAGCGCCAAAAAATTCAATGGCTGGAAATAACGCTAGGCTTAATGGTGATTGGTGGCTTGGCCATCATCTTTACATTTGATTTTCAATATGCTTGGGGATTATTCTTCGGAATTCTTTCTGGCCTCACAGCTGCCGTTTTTAGCATTATCAACTCTAAACTGGTAACGCGCATACATGCGCATACAATCACCTTTTATGAAATGGCGGGCGCGTGCCTGTTTGTGATGCTGCTGTTTCCAGCTTATCAATATTATTGGGCGGAGGGGGGCAGTTTGCGTTTGATACCCGCTGCAATGGACTGGGTTTACATTGCAGTCATGGCGTGGGCCTGCTCGGTATATGCTTACTCAGTAGCCATTAACCTCACCAAAAAATTATCTGTATTCTTTATTCAACTCGCGCTCAACCTAGAGCCCGTTTACGGAATTGTTTTGGCAATTATTGTATTTGGTCAACAAGAAGTGATGGGTTGGAATTTTTACTTGGGCACTTTCATCATTTTAAGTGCCGTGGCCAGTTATCCGTTTTTGAAAAGGCTGACCACGAAGACATAACCAAGTATCAAATCCTCAGCTTTTTGATGTTAAATCATTGCTTATCCGTTTTGCTTCTGCGACAACGTCAGCGGGATAACTTGATAACTCTAAAATCTTAATCGCATTCCTAGTCCGCAGCGGGCCTGCTTTGATGGTATGATCGAAATGAAGTTCACTATTTTCAACCGTCTCCGTAAAATGATAAAGGTCATACTCATGTTCAAGCATTCCTGCCAACTCAATGTCGTGCGTAGATACGATGACGATATTGTCCCCACGATTCAAATAAGATAGTATTGCCTTAGCAGATGCAATCCGTTCTAGGGTATTGGTGCCTCTAAAAACCTCATCTAGAACAAACAAGTTTTGAGAAGGTTCATTGACTCTAACCAAAAGCGATGCTATCACATCTACTTCTTCAAAATAATAACTTCGCCCGTCCATTAGGCTGTCGTCTATTCTAATAGATGAATATTGTTTTAGAATTGGAGTTGTAAACTCATCCGCAAAACATGTATGGATGGTTTGAGCCAAAACAGAATTAATCGCCAAGGTTCTCAAAAAAGTCGATTTGCCCGACATGTTTGAACCGGTAATCAAAATACTTTTACCTTTTATCGAAAGGCTGTTCTTAACACAATTCTCGACCAACGGATGAAAGAGATTTTTGACATGCAATTCCTTCGCGCTGTGTACAAATAGGGGAATACATGTTGTTTCTTTCCCTGACCTCAACGAGGCAATTGACAATGAGCTATCGATATACCCGATGTAGTCAAAAATCATCCGAATTGCATTCTTCTTATTTTCAAGTTCATGAGTGATTCGGTACAACGCCAATACCTCAATTAAAAAGATACCTTTAATCAACTCAGAAAGGTAGGCACCTAGTTGGCTTAACTCGCCCTGAATTCCGCTGTTATTGTTGAAATTTATGAGAAATGCTTTTCTCTGAAACGATTGAAGCTCATTCACGCTCTTAGCTACCAAGTCGTCATAAAAAGGCTCACCTTTTCGTAAAATTGCTTTCGCGACACTAATTAGATTTTCCAATTGTGGAAACGACTTTAAAAATTGAAAAGTATTATTCTTGTTCCAGTAGTGCAGAAACATATTTACCGTTGCTAGAAAAAAAAGAAATACCGCTAAGA
>DHLV01000107.1:2273-2452 GCA_002405445.1 Flammeovirgaceae bacterium UBA4659
AAATACCGCTAAGACATGAAATTTGAACGATAAAATGGCAAGGCAAACAACCACCAGAAGGTCTATAAATATGAAGTTAATCCACTTCGGTCGCTCCAGTAATTTTTCTATTAATAAAGACGCGACATAATAAGCACCATGACCGTTTAGCTTGGACAACTCCAATAGAATGACTTCGC
>DHLV01000107.1:2616-10196 GCA_002405445.1 Flammeovirgaceae bacterium UBA4659
CTAATTTGTTTGTCGGATGAGAATAACTTGATGAAGCTTTCTGGATTGTTCGACATTTCATTCGTTGGTTCTAACAATTTCTTAAAAAGAAACTGCTGGCCCACTCTTGAGGTTGTTCGGTCAACGAACTCGAAGAGGCGATAAAAGTCTATGGCGACAAGAGTTTTATCAGTCAGTCGATGAAATTTTGTCTCAGTTACGATGTCCGAATATTTCTGGATTTTATCAAAATCAAACAATTCGTTTTTAGGTTTTGTCCATTCCGCACGAATTTTTTCGATTCTCTTTTTCGCTCGTCTCTTGCGCGAAAAATCAAGAATGACAATCACCACGACAAAGCAAATGACTACAGCAATTGCATATCCCATTCTTGTGTATTTCTTTCAACAATAAAGCCAAACAAGCGTCAAATTACTTCCACCCGTGCACGCCTAGCAGCGGCACAAACGCGAAGTTGTCAAATTCTTCTTTCAGCAGCTTTCCATTTTTTTTTGTGATGCGCAGCATCTTTTGTTTCTCTTGGTCACCCACGGGTATGATCATGATGCCGCCTTCGGCCAGTTGCGCGGTAAGCGCTTCGGGTACCACGGGTGCGCCTGCTGTCACAATGATTCTGTCGAAGGGTGCCTTGGCCGGCACGCCCTTGCTTCCATCGCCATGGAGAAAAAAAGGCCGGTATCCTAACTTTGGCAGTAGCGCTTTCGTCTTCTCGTACAACTTTTGGTTGTACTCAATGGTATATACTTTGGCGCCCATCGCCAACAATACTGCGGCCTGATACCCAGACCCAGTGCCGACTTCCAATACTTTATCTCCTGCTTTTAACCGCAATTTTTCGGTTTGAAAGGCCACCGTATAAGGCTGGGAGATGGTTTGACCCTCGCCTATCGGGAAGGCTTTGTCCTCATAGGCATGGCTGAGCAGCGCACCGTCAAAAAACACGTGCCGGGGCACTTTTGCGATCGCGGCAAGCACATTTTCGTCCAAAATACCCTTTAATCTCAGTTTTTTTACCAACTGGTTGCGTAAGCCGCGCTGGCGGTAGTTATCTTCAAATTCGTTCAAGAAAATGGGATTTTGAGCCAAAAAAAGGCTTTTTTTATTCCGAAACAAAGTTTTACAAAATGTTTAGGAAAAATGAAACTGATGCCCCTACTTTACGGTTCTCTAAAGCACAGCAAAGCCTATTTGCCATAGCGTTTCGACTGTGATGAGAACCACGCTTTCGGGCGTGGTTTTTTTTTGTAGAACCCATTTAGTGGCATATCAACTTTTAGTTCAACAACTTTGCGCCAGCGAGTGTTGAAACTATTCCAAAAAAACCAAAGGTTTCGCCCGTTTAGAACTGAAATTGAATGAACGGAATGAAAAAACACCTGGTATTCGTTGGCCTGATCTTGTCGATAACGCTTATTGTTGTCGCAACCTTTCAGTATCCGGGAGGTTCAGCCCTCGACAAGGATTCACCAGGATTCAGCTGGACACAAAATTTTTTTAGCAACCTTTTTAGGCCTGTCGCAATCAACGGCATGGCAAATAAGGCAAGAATTTTGGCCATTGCCGGCACTGCTTTGCTGTCGATGACCTACTGTCTTTTCTTTTTGAATTTTGTTAAGAAACTTCCCGCTGTGGTTGGGTCTGCATTCATCAAAATCGCGGGTCCGAGCAGCATGGTTTGCACTTTTCTGATTGTTACACCTCTTCACGATATCATGTCAGCTATGGCAAGTATCTTGTTCTTACTGACGATGGTAATGATTACCTCATTCATTCTGCGGACAAAGTTGGTTGCAATAAAACTTGCATGCTCAACGTGTGTTTTACTTTTCATCATCTTCCTATTGGGATATGTCCGGGGGCAATGGGATTTACTGCCGGCACTCCAGAAAGTCGTTTTCCTGAGCATGATCTTCTTAACAATTTGTCTCGATTATCTTACTCACGCGAAACATTTCAGCACGATTGCCGGGGCCTGAATGGGTACGATGTCAGTTTCCAATCAACACAAAAGGCGCCCAGTAGAACGGTTTTGCAAATTCCTTTTGTTCAATCATTTTAATCTTCGCGCTTTGCAGCGATTGGTTAAAATCCTGACTTGGGCGTGCAGCTACTTCTTGGTAAAATTTTGTCATCAACTGTGCTGTGGACTCGTCAGCTACTGCCCAGAAAGACACAACAATATTTTTTGCACCTGCATAGATTAATGCCCGCGATAAGCCGATCACACCCTCGCCCTTACTGATTTTGCCCAGCCCAGTTTGGCAAGCCGACAGCACAGCCAGATTGGCATTCAAACTCAGGCTGTAGATTTCACCCGCAAATAAATTACCATCTTCACTCGCACTGTTATTCAAAAATATGCGTGAAGCTGCCGGGTTTTCTTCATCAACCACACCGTGGGTGGCAAAGTGCAGGTAGCTGTATTGCAATAGGTCTTTTGACTTCACCACCGCTTCGTTGGCATCTGCAAACTTTACGGCTTTTGCGTGTTGGGGAAATAAGTTGGCAATGTCTGTCACCTCCTTCTCGCTAGCCGGCAGGGCACTCAAATTTTGATCTGGATCAAATGTAACCGGTGCACACAAGAATACGCTGGGTTCTTGTTTCCTGGTATTGACTCTTGATTTCTGTAAAAAAAGGTTGGCCGAAAAATCATAACTCACCCCAACGGATTTGATCAAGTAATCGATTTGATCAAAGTCTCTGCTGGCCACTCTTTTCCGAGGAAGCGCTTCAAAAGGAACGGTGGCAAGTGGCCCCGAAGGAATGATCACCAACTGGTTAACCCTGCGGGAGACTTTGGGCAGCAACGCACGCTGTAATTCGCCTGTTGCTTTTTTGTAGGTTGACATTGAACTATGGAGCAAACTGTTTCTGAATCCTCGCAGGTAACGATCAAAGTCGGGCGGTAGCGCCATGCTTTTTACCCTAAACTTCGTTTTGGTGATCACAAACTGATATATGCGTTTGCCACGGTCGGCTATGAAGTAGCTGACCAATCCCGAACGGGGCTTCAGTACTTGTTGCAGGGCGGTAACAGTTACTTCGTTTTTGTTGTATTTTAAATTGAAGTAGTTGGGGTAGCTTTTCTCAAGCTCTTTGATGAATCGCTGATACTGCGTATTGGTCGTAAACAGCGCTTCCCGCAATTTCCTTTCTTCTGCTTCAATAGGTTTCTGTGATATTTTTTGTGATAGTAATGCGATACTTGCCTTCAATTGCCTTTCATTTTCCAACAAGTCGGTGGGAATACCGGCAAATGCCTTTGCCTGCGCATCTACAATCGACTCTTGCAGAACAGCGGATTTGCTTTTTTCGGCAAAATAGAAAGCACGATGCAAAAATTCTCTCGAGCCAAGCGTGAGTTCGCTGATCGTGTGGGCAACACGCACCCCGTCTTCATACACTTCACTGGCGAGGGCACCGAAGGCCAATTTGTCTGCTTCATCGCTGCTGTGCTGGCGAATATCATCGATAAGTGAGTCGCACGCATACAAACCGCTGAGTGCCAACTTTAAGTCCTCTAGCTTTAAGGTTTGGCCATAGTGGCGCTCTTCAAACGCCTTTGCTTTCAAGTGCAGCGAAAACAATCCAACCGTTTCGTTGTAAAAGTTGCCGCCAGTTTTTGGGTTGCTTTTCACATCTGCAGGTGCAAATGAAATGGTATTTGCCCGAAGTGCCTGCTGGTATGATTGTAAAGCCTCCTCGTATCTCCGGTTGTTCACTTGAAAGCGGCCCAGTTCGTTATAGGTACCGGCAATGTCAGGATGCTTTTCGCCATACGATCGCTTGTATATGTTGAGCGATTGCTGGAAATAAGACAGCGCTGCCTTCTCGTTGTTAAGGAGTCCGTAAGTCGTTGCCAGGTTGCGCAACACAATTGCCTGATTGGGGTGGCCATTCGGGTAAATGCCGGCCCATATCTTTTGTGCCGTTTCAAAGTTGTTAATTGCATCGCCATACAGTTTTAACCGCTGGTAGTTAATGCCAATGTTAATGGCGGCTATGGCCAACTTGGGGTGGTTTTCGCCATGAATTTTTCGGTACAGTACCTGCGCCTTTTCATACATTTCAAGTGCTTTGTCCAGATCAGAATCTGACAAGGTGTAAATCAGGCCCAACTCATTGTAAGATGCAGCCACCTGTTCGCTGTTGTCGCCAAACTGCTGTTGCCGAATTTGCAACGCCATGGTTTCAAATTCCAAAGCCTGGTTTTGCCTGCCTTGAATGCGATACACTTGCGACAGGCTGCTCAGGCAGTCTGCTGCCTGAGGTGTTGATTGCTTTTGAGCAGTTTGAAATCTTACCCAGGCCAACTGCAGGGTCTCCACCGCTAAGTCGAAACGGCTTTTGTTCAGTTGCCAATAGCCCGTGGTAGAAAGTGTGATGGCTTGATCAAAGGCATCTGCTGACACAATTTGTTTGAGAGTGGTTTCGGCCTCTCCTAACCTGCCGAGCAAAATCTGGACTTGTGCTTTTTTATTTTGCAGGATCTGCAACTGTGAAACGCTGGCATTTGCCAACTGGCTTTCCACTTCTTGCAACGCACCTTCATAGTTTGCATTACTGATCAGTTCATCGATACGGTTGCTGGCGTTTTGTGCTCGCAGGCAGCCATGCACAATCAAGAAAATCAAAAGCAATAAAAACCGCATCAGAACCGATAGATATATGTGACTGAACTCACCAATTCGCGCACGAGGCCATCAGGGCTGAATTTGCGTTGCATGATTCGGTGCCCCACCAATAGACGTACCCCTGATTTGGTGCTGAAATGATACCCAATGGTGGCAATACCGGACAACGCGAGCCCACTTGCGATATTGCCCTCCAAATCCTGAGATGTGCGCAACTGGCGTGAGTTGGTCACCTCATCGCGGGTAATCCTGTAGATGGGCAGTAAACCCAGCGAAAAATTAAAACGTGAAAACCGGAAGTTGCGCTCAACGCGCAGCATCACATCGATACCACGGCTGAGGTTCTTCGACTGGGCATACGTATCTGAGTAAGGCTTTTCTGGTGACGAATTCCATGCTGACCAAACGAATTCATTGTCATTCTGGTTGAGAGGCACCTGAATGCCTGTGGCAAACAGCCACTGACGGTTGATCACCGACACGCCCGCTATAAAATCATAAGTGCCCAGGCTGGTTTGATAATACATGGGTAAAGGCAAACCATTTGCTGACTGATCTGCGTTGTTTGTAGGTATTTTACCCCCTATTGAAACGTTTACATCAAAACGGTCTGATGAAAGCACGTTGCGCGTAAAACACAGAGAAATGTCACCGAGCGATTGCGTATCGGCCAGGCGACCCGTGACATATTGGTATGGCACTTTCAGTTGAAATGTATTTTTAGCATTGAGGCTGAAGTTGAAATCAGCCGTGGCTACATACACCACCGGTGTAAGCGTGGTGGTGCCGCGGTAAAAGCTTAATTCCATCGTGCGCAACCTCAACTGTACTCTTTTATTGTAGGGTTGGTCGGGCTTCATCGCCCCCATGGTACAAAACCCCGCATCGCTGCAGCCTTGGGCAAACAATGCGCTCGAGATTGAAACGAATAAACAGACGAAAAGAAGTCGAGCCATTTGAGCGATTAAGTTAGGCAGATTTCACATTCAAAATTCAAAATTTCACGTTTGACAAAGTTCAAAAATCTTTAATCTCAAATTTGAAATCTTAAATCCCCGCCAAGGCTTATCTTTGCGCCCTAATTTAAAAAAATGGGTTTAAAATGCGGCATAGTGGGGCTTCCCAATGTAGGCAAGTCTACGCTCTTCAATGCCATCTCCAACAACAAGGCAGAGGCAGCCAACTTTCCTTTCTGTACCATCGAGCCCAACGTGGGCGTAATATCGGTGCCGGACAACCGACTGAACATATTGGAGGCCCTGGTGAACCCGCAGAAAGTGATCCCTACCACGTTTGAATTTGTGGACATTGCCGGCTTGGTAAGGGGCGCCAGCAAGGGAGAAGGCCTCGGCAATCAGTTTTTGGCCAACATACGCGAAGTGGACGCCATTGCACACGTAATTCGCTGCTTTGATGATGACAATATCATTCACGTGGCCGGTAAAGTAGACCCCATCTCCGACAAAGAAATTATCGACACCGAGCTGCAACTGAAAGACCTAGAGTCTGTAGACAAGAAGATCAGCAAAGTAGAGCGCACTGCCAAAAGTGGCGATGCCAAAGCTAAAAAAGAATTGGCTACCTTGGTGGCGTACAAAGAAACGCTGTTGGCCGGCAAAAATGCCCGCAGCCTTGTGCTGCCGGCAGAAGATAAAGTGGCCGTGGCCGACCTGATGCTGCTGACGGATAAGCCGGTGATTTATGTAGCCAACGTAGACGAAAAATCGGTGAGCAACGGCAACGCACACGTAGAGAATTTGCGCAAACTGGTGAAGCACGAAGGAGCGGAAGTGGTGATGGTATGTGCCGCCATTGAGGCGCAGATTGCCGAACTTGAAAGCGAAGAGGATAGAAAAGTGTTTTTGGAAGAATATGGCCTGAGCGAATCTGGGTTGAACCGCCTGATTAGGGCAGCCTACGACTTGTTGAACCTCATCACTTACTTTACTGCCGGTGAAAAAGAGGTGCGCGCCTGGACGATCCACAGGGGATGGAAAGCACCTCAAGCAGCGGGGGTCATCCACACTGATTTTGAAAAGGGTTTTATCCGGGCAGAGGTGATCAAAATACCCGATTATCAAAAATATAAGACTGAATCCGGCTGCCGGGAGGCGGGCAAACTGGCCGTGGAAGGCAAAGAGTATGTTGTGGAAGACGGAGATGTGATGCATTTTCGCTTCAACGTTTAGCCCCAGGCAAGCCAAAGTTCCGTTCGTGTGTTGTTTTTGGGTCATACAACCCTGGCATTTTGGGTAAAAAAACTTACATTTTAATTTCGATTCGTCTGATTTTTAGTACTTTAGCTGCCTGCCTTTCAAGGATTTTTTAAAACGGCAGTTTTTTTTTGATCTAAAGGTCATCAATTGTGAGAATCAGGATTGTTTTTTCGCTGAAAAACCGTGGGGCATACGTTCCATTCCACCATCAATTCTTGCTGGCACAAACCATCAAAGGATTGATTTTGACAGGAAAGCGGGCTGATTTTCTGAGCTATACGCAGTACAATTTCTCGGGCTTGAAGGGACAGATCAAAATCAGCCGCAAAGGATTGCATTTTTTTTCTTCCCGCATTACGCTGGTGCTCAGCGCCTCAGATCAGGCATTTTTGGATTACCTCGTTTCTATTTTGTTTGAGCAGAATGAATTGCTGATCGGCAACCTCCAGCTAGTGCCTGAAAGCACCGAAGTTGAAGATCCGGTCAAGCTGGCCGAGACCGTGAAGTTTCTATGCATCTCTCCTGTTGTTTTGTTGCCATCATCGTTTAACGATGAAAGCAGCAAGCGATTTGTTTTGCCCGATGCTGACGAGTTTTCAGATTTGCTGTATGACAATACACTGGAGCGGATGGAGAAGAGTGGAAAGTTTTCCGCACAGCAATTGAGTGACTTTTATAAATTTCAACTGGTTCCTGATAAAGATTACATTGAGCGCATTCAGTCATC
>DHLV01000107.1:10227-23863 GCA_002405445.1 Flammeovirgaceae bacterium UBA4659
CTTGTACGACAATACGCTGGATCGAATGGAAAAGAGTGGAAAATTTTCTACCCAGCAGCTTAGCGATTTTTACAAGTTTCAATTGGTGGCCGACAAAGAATACATCGAGCGCATACAATCATCGCACAAGAAATTTGCGCGCATTTATCCGCTCTACGATTCTGACATCAAATTCGAAGTGCGCGGCTACACGTTTCCGTTTACACTTTATGCGCCACAGCCCGTGCAACAGTTTATTTACGAGAACGGCTTTGGCCACTACACCCATAAAGGCTTTGGCATGCTGGATGTAGCAGGTGCGAACACCCAAAAGAAAGAGGCAGACATGGAGGCTACCTACGCGTAGTTTGTTAAATCAGCGGGCACCGCAACCCGCTTTCACCCAAGGATTCTCGTTGCAGGCAGCATCAACCAACACGAAATAAGTTCAGCCGGATTTTAACAATCAAATGCACAGGCGCAAGACAACGCTGGTATTTGATACTTACCGGTTGCAGCAAAAAGCCGTTGTAAAACCATTTTGCCACGTTACCTTGCATTTACTGTCACCATGTAATATCCAACCAACAAATCTGCGTTGGGCCGAAAGGGACGCTGGTACACCAACACTTCATAAACGTTCTCTGTTTCAAAATGATTGCCTTCTAAGCTCATGGTACCCGTTTTCGATTCGGTCACATATTGGTAATTGTACAAACCTTGTTTGACAAACTGCCGTGACTCATAGAAGCCACCTGCATTGTAATGCATGAGGTTGTCGTCTGATCGGTGGTAACTATTGAATGCCCCCACCACATATATTGGATCGGCAGTTTTTGCCATCTTCAGTGTGAAGTTGGCATAGAGGTAGTCACCTGTAAGCACACCCTCCCCTACATCCAGATTTTCAATCACATACGTTCCGTTGAGGTCGGGATACTGTGCGTAAAATTGATCATCACGCGGAGCGTCTGTAGCGAGATACAGTTCATAAGGTTTTACCAGTCGGTTGATTCGGGTGGTATTGGCACCGGGTGCCTGTAATGATCTGAAATCCACCCAGCGGAATTCATTGCCGCCATCAAATTGTTGGGCTGCGTCAAAAAAGCGGTACTCAAGCCGACTTGAAGCTTCATTGACATAGTTGGGAGGCAGATTGAACTTGGCATTGTCCCACCGAAAGTTTTGCCGCATTACCACGTGCACATTATCGGCAGGATTAATAATCTGCATACTGCTGTAGTCCACATCAAAGTTGAAGATTTGCTTGCCGCGCTGAAGTGTTCCTGTGCCAGCAAACTGTGTATCTTTGGTGATGGCCATTTGGTTGGCAAATACCATCATACGCCTCGACAAAATCAAGTCACTTTGCTCTCCATCGCGATATACAATTAACACATAGTTGCCCGGGAGCTTCACTGGCGGCACTACAAAACGATAGTGAATATAGCGAGCGTGTGTGTTGTTGCTGAACGCATATTCGTTGATGGGGTTTTCGTTGAAACTGTCAAAAAAGTCTAAATCAGAAAGTTGCGATTTACTCCAATCAAAATTGCAATGAATCAGTTTTACATAGTAATTATTTCGATGGTCCTGAATGTCATCAAACTCCAGTACAAGGTTTTGCCGTTCAAGCGGCACCACTGCGGGTTGCAAATAATCGCGCGGCCCTCCTAGGTTTGGGTACAGCTGAACCGTTTTGATTTGCCATTCATATGATCGATCATCTAATGACAATGTTTTTTGGGAGTAGCTTGAACGAAAATCAAACGATAAAACAATAGTTAAAACTGAAACCACCAAATACCTTGTTGGCAATAATCGAATAATTAACAAAATGTTTTCCACTTAATAGATTATTTGTTATCGATGCAAGTTTTCTCGTATGGCAAATCCGCGGCAACATAGATTTCCCATTCATCTTTAGTAAAGTTTCTTTTCAATTGATTACATAACGCTGTCGCCATTTCGTTGGAGTCCAAAGGAAATACATTAACAGTCAATTCATTTTTGTTTGCTGAGCTTGTAAAAACAAGTAGGCTCAATTCATCAGAAGTAAATGATAGATTTTTGAGATTTGAGATTCCGGCAATCTTTCTGGGTGGTTGATTGAGTGCATTTAAACTCCAAACTCTAATCAAAGAATCACTGCATGCAACAGCTACAAATTTTTCTGTTCGGCTAAACGAAACAACGTTACCCATAAACTTTTGAACACGAAAAAGTCGATTGAGTGCTCGTTTTTGAAATTCAGATTGATTTTGAGCAACTTTGAATTGACTTGTATCACTTCTTTTATAGACTAACCCTTTGTTAACTGAAGCTGCCAGCAACGCACCGTAAATCTTGTCATCAAATTGATACCCTTGATATTTCAAATTGAATTGATACGCCTGAAGTGCCAAGAGGCAAGAAAGTTCTAAGTCGCTAACTTCAGCTGAATTTTCTGCAAGCGATTTTGCTATTGAGAGGTACCGCCTTCTGTCTGCGTCTTTCCTTGCAATGATGGCTTCGGCTTCGGCTCTTTTTAATTGCTCTTCATATTTGTTGACAAGTAAATTGAGCCGTTGAATTTCTTCATCTTTAGACTGGCCAGAGGCCGACAATTGAAATAGAACTAATAGAACCAAGAAAACTAGCTTTACCGAGTTCATTCAATTGATAGGTTAAACCTTGGCAATCTACAATTGTCAAACCAAAATCTAAAATACTAACTTGGCTCTCCAACCAATTCGATAAAGTGTGTGTCAAAGGACTTGAAAGGTTTCATGCAAAGCGAAACAGACCTCATTGCCGGCTGTGTAGAAGGCAACAGGGCCTCTCAAAAGGCTTTGTACGACCGTTATTGTCGCAAAATGATGGTGATATGCCAACGGTATGCCAAAACAACGGCCGAAGCCGAAGACATTCTGCAAGAGGGCTTTCTAAAGATTTTCGGGGCCATCAAAAGCTTTCGTGGAGATGCGGCATTGACCACCTGGATGACGCGGATTATGATTAACACTGCGCTGAATTCGCAAAGGCAAAAATTGTACATGCTGCCGATGGTAGATATCTCAGAGGTACAACTACCCGAGCGCGAGGAAATTAGTCTGGCATCGTTTCACTTACAAGAACTGATTGCCATGGTACAATCACTACCCGATGGGTGTAGAATTGTATTCAACCTTTTCGCCATTGAAGGATACGGACACAAAGAGATTGCCGACATGCTGAACATCAGCGAGGGCACCTCAAAGTCACAATATAATCGGGCAAAAAATTTGCTAAAGGAAAAATTGGAGGCCCAACAAAAAAGATATGAGTTCGGAAAATCAAAAGTTTGAAGACGAGTGGAAGCACGCGTTTGCCGATGCCGAGGGTGATGTAAACCAATCGGTCTGGATAAACATCGACTCAAAATTAGCAAATGCCGAAAGCGGGGCGATGAAAAAGCGCGTACTCTTTTATCAGTTACTGGCGGCTGCATCGGTGGTTTTGGCGATGGTGGCAGGGGGAGTCTTGTTCATCCAAAATGGTGCTGAAAATCAACCAAGTCTTTCCCACGGAAATTCAACTACAAATAACATCACAGATTCATTGGAAGTCTCGAGAGGTAAAGCCAAAGATCAATCCAACAATGCAAGTTTATCGCCTGTCGACACGCCCGCTACAACTGCATTGACTACGAAAAAGGAGACTAGTTTGTCGTTACACAAGAGCCAAACCAGTTCTGTAGCGGCACAAACTACTCAACAACATGCTAAAAGCCAGTCAACGGCACTTTCATCGGCACTAACTGATAATGTCATTGCTAAATCGCGCAGCGAAGATAAGACAAACGAGGAGCGCGTTCGTATTGCTAATCCTGGCAAAGAAACGATTGCGACAAACATAGTGGAAACACCCAATCAACTGATATCAACTGAAAATAATGTTCACGAATCGGTTCCTCTCGCGAACACAATGATTCAACCCACAGAAAAAGACGCGCCCACAGCCGACAGCACCACCGTCATTGAGAGCCCAATTAAAATTGCACAAAATAAAGTTGCACCAGAACCAACAACCACGGCCAGCAAGAAAGCAGAGTCTTCCGAAAACTGGTGGGCATCGCTCAACGGTAGCGCGGGCAGCTATACCACTGGCGGCACAGCTCCAAGTACAGCTTTCCAAAGCAACACTGGCGGACTCAGTTTCCAAAATTCTGGCTCTGGTTCACCCAGTCCACGTGTGGGAACTGCGTTCTCGTACGGTGTAAATGTTGGCAAGCGTGTAGCACCCCGTTGGGTGATCATGTCGGGTGTCGGTTATATGACGCAGTCAATAAACTATCCTTCCAGCTCAGCTGTATTCAGCTCAAACCAAGCACAGGCGTTCATCGCGGATATGTCTCGTGCCTCGGCCTCCCCTACCGTATCAGTGGCATCGTATGAACTTACCAGTGTCAATGAGTTTGTGACCATTCCGTTGCAAGCGGGTTATTTGTTGGTCAATCGTAAAATAGGTGTACAACTCAACGCGGGTGTTGCGGGTGACCTCTTTTTGCGAAACACATTGTCGGACCCGGCCGGGCGGCTCTCTACCAGCTCGCAATCAGCAGGTGATGCATCCACCTATAAAACCGTAAACTGGAGTGGACTTGTCGGTACCGAATTGAGCTACAAAATTGCTACGCACTATCGAATTTCGGTCATCCCGGGCATGCGCTACTCATTCGACTCAATTCTAAAATCAAACGTAAACGGCAGCATCACTCCACTCATCTGGGATGTTGGGTTTCGTTTCAAGTATATTTTCTAGCACGTTCCAACCACCAGCCAAAAAAGCGTGTCAAATGTGGCAAACGTAAACTGCCATGAGAGCACTCTTATTCATTGGAAAATTTTTTCTACTACTTGGATTACTGTTCAGCTGCGAAGACAAAATAGAAATAGAACAGCGCTACAATTATTTTGAACCTGTTTACACTACTACAGCTGAAATAAGGGCTTC
This sequence comes from Flammeovirgaceae bacterium UBA4659, assembly GCA_002405445.1. Taxonomy (GTDB): domain Bacteria; phylum Bacteroidota; class Bacteroidia; order Cytophagales; family Cyclobacteriaceae; genus ELB16-189. The sequence continues at coordinate 15,181 of DHLV01000107.1, forward strand.
GGTGACACCTGTTGCCCCACAGGAAATCAAAGAGGCCGGTAAGATTTACATCAAAGACAACTGGCTCTTTGTAAATGAAGTGGGCAAAGGGATTCATGTTGTCGACAATACCAACCCAGCCTCGCCACTTGTCAAAAGCTTTTTGAACATTCCAGGCAACTATGACATGGCCATCAAAGGTGATATCCTTTATGCCGATAGCTATATCGATTTGATTGCTTTTGATATCTCCGACAAATCGAACATCAAAATCACTAAGCGAATAGAAGGCATTTTTTCATTTTACGACCGGATGCGATCTGGCGTTGACCCACAAAAAGGAATCATCACCAGTTGGAAACCTATAGAGCAAGTACAGGTGCGCGACCTTAAAGATCAACAGGTGTGCTGCATGCCTTGGGGAGGATTTATGCTACGGGGAGGCATTGTGGCCTTCGCGCAAGGCGGAGATGTGCGCACTGCCATGACACCTGGCAACCCAGCGACTACCGGCATCGGAGGCTCCATGGCACGTTTCACCATTGCCAACGACTATTTGTATTTGATGGATGCGGGTAACGTGCATGCTGTAAATATCTCTAACCTCGCTGACCCGGTAGCCAAAACAAGAAACATGATTGCGTGGGATATTGAAACCATTTTCCCACACGAGAACAAATTGTTTTTTGGTGCGCAAAGTGGTATGTACATCTATGGTTTGGATGATCCCGAAAACCCGAATCGAATCAGTCAATACAACCACGTGCGCAGTTGCGACCCTGTAGTGGTGGAAGGCAACCTGGCCTACGTTACACTCAGATCTGGCACCGCCTGCGAAGGTTTCACCAATCAGTTAGAGGTAATCGATATCAGCAACCTTACCAGTCCGCAGCTTTTGAAAATCTACCCGATGACGAACCCGCATGGCTTAGGGATCGACAACAAAAAACTGTTTATCTGCGATGGCGATGACGGCCTGAAAATCTTCGATGCGACCGACCACCTGAAAATCAGCGACAATCAACTGGCACATTATAAGAGCATCAACGCATATGACGTAATTCCCTACAACAATATTGCGATCATGACGGGCAAAGACGGCATTTACCAGTTTGATTACTCAGATCCCAAAGCTGTCAAGCAACTGAGCAGACTCGGATTTGCAAAACCCTAGTAAATGAAACAAGTCATTCTGTTTTTTTTATGGGCAATTTACTGTCCATTGTGCGCGCAAACCTTAGCGAACGATGATTTTAGAATACACTACACAGGCACGGTGATGAGCGGCCTGCAGTTTGGTTGCACCGACTGCAGCGTAGGCAATCAAATCAACGCCTCTGCCTACCTGATCAATGGTGTACAGTTAACCAGGAGGATGAATGTAGGTATAGGCATTGGTGCAGATAGCTACCAACAATGGAAAGTGATGCCGCTTTTCTTGAGTGTTTCGGAAAAACTTGTTGGCAAAAAAAATGGCCTGTTGTTGCAACTGAATATAGGGCACGCATGGGCATGGGTCGATCGGCAACAATATCCGCTCCCCAACTTCTCTCAAGAAGGCGGTTTAATGATTCACCCCGCTGTTGTTTATCAGATTGGATTAGAGAAATTCAATTTAAATTTTTCGTGTGGATATAAAAGGCAAATGACTGGTTACTCCAGTCGCTGGGAATATCAAACATTTCAAGGATTGTTCTACAATGAAACCACCGTTCGCAATGAGTTCAACCGCTTTGTAGTACAAATTGGTTTTGGATGGAAATGATTTAGCTTGCGGCACCCTCCAGCTCGTCAATCTCTAACGCCAATTTTTCCCATCGCTTGTTTTGATCGGCTAATTGTTGATTGACTTTTTCAAAACGCTGTTGTACTTCACCCAGTTTCTGAAAATTGCCATACACCTCTGGCAACGTTAACTCATTCTCAACTTTTTGCTTGTCGGATTGCAGCGTTTGAATCAACTCCTCGACTTTTTTTAGCTCTTTGTTCAAGTCAGCCAATTTCTTTTGAGCGTTGGGCGCAACGGGTTTGGGTTCTGGCTTTGGTTTGGTGGTCTTCTTTTCTGCCAGATCACTCTTCGGCACCACATTGTTCTTTCTCCAATACTCGTATTCTTCGTATGTGCCAGGGTACTCCTTAATTTGCTGGTTCTCAATAAACCAAATCTTGTTGGCCACCTGACTAACAAAATGGCGGTTGTGTGAAACCACTACAAAACTCCCTTGGTATTGCTGCAATGCCTGAATCAAAATATTTTCCGAAATAAAATCCAGGTGGTTAGTCGGTTCATCTAACAACAAAAAGTTTGCTTCTGATATCAACGTTTTGGCCAACGCCACCCGAGACTTTTCTCCTCCAGACAATACCTTGATTTTCTTGTAAACGTCATCGTCTGAAAACAAAAAGCAACCCAACACGTTGCGCAACTCTTGCTCGGTCTTTCCACTGCCGGCTTGCTTCAACTCTTCCAATATTTCATTCTCTACGTGCAATGCCTCCAATTGGTGCTGTGCGTAAAATCCGTAGATAACATTGTACCCAATTATGCGCTCTCCTTCCACTGGCTCGGTGTTAGCCAAAATGCGTAGCAACGTTGACTTGCCCTTGCCATTTGCACCAATCAGCGCAATTTTATCTCCGCGTTCAATACCAGCCTGTGTGTGCTGTAAGATCTGCAGCTGCCCATATGCTTTCGACACATCCTTCAGGGTGACCACGTGCCGACCAGATGGCTGTTTGAAAGTAAACCTAAAGTTAACTTCGGCCACATCGCTTACCACTTCATCAATCATGTCCATACGGTCCAGTGCTTTGATACGCGACTGTACTTGTCGTGCTTTAGTAGCTTTCGCTTTGAACCGTTCGATGAAACGTTCTGTCTGTCGGATTTTTGCTTGTTGATTTTCATAAGCGCCCTGCTGAATTTCTTCGCGCATGGCCTTCTCCTCCAAATAAAAGGAGTAGTTGCCTTCGTAGGTAATCAGTTGTTCTTGTGTAACCTCAACCGTCTTGCTAATGACATTATCCAAAAAAGTGCGGTCGTGCGATACAATGATGACGGCACCCTCATAAGTGCGCAAATAGTTTTCCACCCATTCAATGGAAGGTAAATCCAAATGGTTGGTGGGCTCATCCAACATCAAGCAAGATGGTTTTTCTAAGAGTAACTTTGCCAACATCACGCGCATGCGCCATCCACCCGAAAATTCCCGCAAAGGGCGATGCAAATCTTGTGTTGAGAATCCAATTCCTTCCAACACCTCTTCTGCTTTCGACTGCATGGTGTAGCCATCCAACTGCTCAAATTTCTCCTGCAATTTGGTCAGTTTCTCCACCAAGGCTTCAGAATACTCAGCCTCTAGCTGATGGATAGTTTTTTCCAACTCACGCTGTGTGTCAACCGCATCTTTGAACGCGCCCATCGCTACGGTAATGATTGCATCGTCTGTTTGATACGACAGCAAATCCTGATTCAAGAAACCAAGCGTACAATCTTTGGCTTTGCTGATGTTGCCGCTGTCGATCGTAATATCTCCGTTGATGATTTTCAACAAGGTAGACTTGCCGCGGCCATTGAGCCCAATCAAGCCAATTTTATCATTCGGCTTGATGAACATTGAGGCATCGCGGTACAACGCGCGACCACCAATAAAGTAAGAAATGTTGGAAATGGAAATCATAACAAAAGGCAAAGGTAACGCGCAGCACCCATTGTCGAAAGCAAAAAGGTAATTACAACTTGCCCAGCCTTAGAAAAAGGGGAAAAGTGATGGTTTCTCGTGGCCCTTCCACAATGGGCGCAGCTGTTCTATCAACGGAGGCACGGGGTCGTATTTATTTGCCGTTTTGAATTTGTGAACAGCCGACCCTGTGGAAAGATAGCCCTGCAATTGTTCAATATTCCATTGCACCGAAAATGAAAAGTCTGGCGAATCGATTTCCTCAAATGGAAATGGTAAGAGTTCATTCTAAAGGAATATCCCCCGGCTTCTCTCCTACTACCTCCACTTTGGGCGGCAATAGCTTGTACATAACAGGCGTTACCAAACGAGATAACAAGGTTGATGAAATCAATCCACCAATGATTACCAACGCCAAAGGCGAATACAACGGGTTGCCTTCGATCGCCAATGGAATCAATCCCCCAATGGCAGTCAACGATGTCAACACAATCGGCACGAAACGAATCTCGCCAGCTTTCTCAATCGCTTCGTTCAGTTCCACTCCGCGCTCGCGCAGTTGATGCGTAAAATCAACCAACAAAATCGAGTTCTTCACTTCAATGCCCGCCAAGGCAATTAAACCAACCACGGCCACGAACGACAATGGGTTACCCGTCAAAAACAACATGGTAACGGCACCAATCACGCCCAAAGGAATAACCGATAACACAATCAACGTGCTTTTGAAATTACCGAACTCCAATACCAACACGGCAATAAACCCAAACACCGTTATCATAATGATGGTGCTCAGACCACCAAACGACTCTTGCTTGTTCTCTACTTCGCCTGCTGCTTGGTAATAATACCCTTTCGGGAAGGGAAACGCGTCCAACTTTTTAATCACTTCGTTGGTCACGTTTTCGTACAGATACCCACTCTTCACGAACGAAGTCACGGTCGCAAAACGCGCCTTGTCGTAGTGGCGAATTAAATTAGGTGACGTTTCAAATTCCACAGTGGCCACTTGTTTGAGCGGAATGGCTTGGCCGATGACGGAATTGATTTGCAACTTGTCAAACACATCATAGTTTGCATATTGTCCTTTCGGTAATGTGACAGAAATATTGATGTCGTCTTGCCCCTCTCCGGGTGTAAACTTGCCCACGTTCAAGCCAGCCACTCCTAAGCGAATGCTTCGGTCAATGTCTGCAATAGACACGCCCAACAAACCCGCCTTCTCTTTGTTGATTCTGATTTTCAAATCAGTTTGCTGGTTGGCGAGCGGATTGTTCACATAAATGGTTCCTTCGGTGTTTTTGATGAGTTGTTCTACGCGCATGGAAATATTGCGTAGCGTATCCAGGTTCTCCCCAAAAATGCGCATGGCAATGGGCGCTTCCAGCGGTGGGCCTTGCTCAAAATCTTTCACCTCAATTTTTGCATTGGGGTAGTACATAAACTTCTCGCGCAATGCATCGATGAGTTTCGTTTTCTTTTCTGGCGAGATGTTTTTGGTTTGTACAAAAAACTGCGCAATGTTGCTAGACTCGCTGCGCCCCACCACGTTATAATAAATTCGTGGATTACCCTTGCCTACATTGGTGGTGAAGTACACAATCTCTTCTTCCTTTTTCAATTCGTCTTCTACATATCGCGCCACGCGATCTGTCTCGAAAATGTTGGTACTGTTAGGTGTTTCGATGTTGATCAAGAACTGTGGCTTCTCTGATTTTGGGAACAAGCTAAAGCCCACTACTTTGAATAACCCCAAACTCATCACGAACAAAACCACCGTTCCGCCCAACGTTGCCCATGGATGGCGCAAGCACCAATGCAAAATGCGGGTGTAAGAAGCATGAATTCCTTTTTTCAACGCACGCAAGAATATGTTTCCTTCGGGCGACTCATGTGTTTTCAAAATACGACTTGCTAAAAAAGGTACGATGGTCAACGATACAAACAACGAAGCCAGCACCGTAAAAATCACAGCCATGGGCAGACTACGAATAAAATCGCCCGCTGCCTCTGGCAAAAATACGAGTGGCAAAAAGGCCAGTATCAGCGTTGCCGTACAACCCAACACCGCCAAACCAATTTGCTTAGTCGCCTCAATACTCGCTTCGCGCTTACCTTTACCCGCGCGCAGGTAGCGCTCAATGTTTTCAATCACCACAATAGAGTCATCGACCAAAATACCGAGTGCAACAATCAAGCCCACAATGCTCAATTGGTTAATGGAGAACCCAAACGTATCCAACAGAAACAAACCGGTAAAAATTGACAATGGTATTGAAATCATTACCACAATGGCCGCGCGTGTGCCCAACGGCAACAGCGTAATCGACACCAACAAAATCGCAATGATGAAATCTTTGGCGAAGCGGCTCAATCGTGTGCTTACGCTCTTCGCTTGGTCGAAGTTCTTCACCATTTTGATGTGCGCAGGCAACTCTTTTTCAAACTGTTCAAGAATTGGCTTCACGGCATCATCTACTTTAAAAATGTTCTGCCCCGGTTTTTGGCTGGCCGTGAGCAACACCGCGCGGTGGCCGTTCAATCGGGTGATGTGCGACTCCGGTTCATAACCGCTTGATACATCGGCTACAACTTTCAAATACAAAATCTTGCCGTTGGCCGAATAAACAATCGTATTTTTGATCTCATCAACGCTTTTGTAATCTCCGCTGGTTTTAATATTGAAGTTGCGCGTGTTCATTTGAATACGGCCACCGGGTATGTTGGCATTCTCACTTTGCAACGCACCCAACACGGCATTCACCGGGATTTTGTTCAACGCCATTTTTTCGATGTTCAGCGCTACTCTCACTTCTTGTTCGGGGAAACCAAATGTTTCAATCTTCTTCAAAGTCTTTACTTTCTCCAATCGGTCTTCGAGATTCTCAACTTTCTCCTCCAGCTCTCGGTAAGTAGCCGTTTCCGAAATCAGCGCCAACTGAAGAATGTTTACATCCGTAGAAGAAAAACGCTGCACGTTGATGGCGTAAATGTCGGGTGGCAGCTCTTTGCGCAGCGCATCTACTTCGCGAATAATCTCTTGGTACTTCTCGTCTCGGTCCGACTCATGTTTGTAATCAACACGAAACACCGCCAAGCCATCGCTAATGGAAGTAGTCACACGCTTGAGGTCATCCAATTCATTGATGCGCTTTTCCATCGGGTCCACCACCAACTTCTCCATGTCGGCAGGACCAGTGCCTGGATACACCACCACAATTGAAAAACTGGGTTGATCGGTTTCAGGGTCCTCACCCCGAGGCATATTCACGAGCGAGTTCACACCAATGGCCAGCACCAACGCAAAAATGATAAGCGTGAACTGGTAATTTTTTACAGAAAATTCAGCGATGCGCATAGAGGTTAGTTTTTAGCGATGGATACAACTGAATTTTCGGTCAAGAAAGCAGAGCCCGCGGAAACCACTTGCTCAATGCCTTCCAAGCCTGACGACACAAATGCTTTTTGGCTCTCGAGATACGCCACCTGTACCGGCACTTTCTTCACCGACTTACCATCGGCTTGTACCACAAAAACACTTCCGCTTTTGCCTTGCCCTTCTACGATTACCTCAATCGGTACGCTCCATAACTTTTGCTTGGCCGAAGGTTGAATCCGCACTTTTGCAAAAAGCCCGGAAGCCAGCTTCTTATTGCCTGCATTTATTTTTACCTCCGCCTGGTACAAACCCGTTACTAAATCAGCCCCTTCGTTTACTGAACTTAGCTCGCCTTGCAATTCGGAATTGGGGTACGCATCAGTGGTAATCGAAACCTTGTCACCGGCTTTTACACGCACCCAATCCACATCGGGCAAACCTACCTTTACAATCCAACTGCTCTGCCCAGATGTGTTCATCATCAATGCGGGCGTACCAATCAAAGCCAGTTCGCCTTCGTTCAAAAACTTTTTGATGACCTTGCCCGATGCCAACGCCCGAATGGTAGAAAACTGTTTATTGAACAAGGCGATGCGATAACTTTCTTGCGCCACATTCAAAGCTGTTTGCAAATTTTGGATTTGCTCCAGCGTGGCCGCAGAATCTTTGAACAACTTTTGCCCTCTTTCAAAATCGCGGGTGGCTTTGTCTAAACCGTTTTTTGCCTGACTGACTTGCGCATCAATCTCAGTCAAATCAAGAGAAGCCAGCAATTGTCCTTTGCTAACGGCATCGCCTTCTTTCACGTAAATCTTTTGAATGATGCCCGGCACTTTAAACGACAAGCGCGATTCCGTTTCCGTGCTGATCAGCCCAGAGCTGATCACGGGTAATGAATACTCCCCTTGCTCAACAGTTACCAATTTCACCGCCACAGCCGATTCATCAATCGTTACTTTAGTGGTTTCCTTTTTTTCGCCACCACAGGAAAACATGATGGCGGCCAGCGAAATCGGAATTAGGACAAACAGATATTTCTTTTTCATAAACAAGTTTTTAAAAGTTTTTTAGTCGTCTGACCGCTCGGAGCGGTCTAACGACCGGGTTGTTATAGATTCGACAATGTTTTATGTAAGGCTGCTTCTTTGCGAAGCAACTCGTAATGATTGATAGATTGTGTTAAGCGTGCGGTGGTGAGTTTGTTTTGAGCGTCCAAATACTCCAACAAAATCGCTTGGCCTTCGCTGTACTTGCTGCGGATGATTTGAAACGAACGCTCGGTGCTGCGCACACCACTCTGTGAGGCCGCATACGCCTGCCGAGCAGTCTCCAATTCGTAATGCGACTGGATCACCTGCAGTTCAATTTGTTTCTTCAATTGCTGCATTTTGTTTTCCAACACACTTTGATCAATGCGGGCTTGTTGCAGGCGGGTTTTCTTCTCTCCTCCTTTGAATAAGTCCCAGCTCAATCCAAACTGCACCAGATAAAATTGTTGCGGCTGGTCGAACTTGTATTGAAAACCTTGGTAGCCGACATCGCCCACCACATTGACTTTTGGCCAAAGGGCGTTGCCTTTTTGTAAGCCGACTAGTTGCTCGTTGGCGCGGAGGCCGCCCTCCAACTGTTTTACTTCTTGCCGATT
>DHLV01000107.1:24119-46663 GCA_002405445.1 Flammeovirgaceae bacterium UBA4659
TGAGCAAAAAATTGAAATAAGCCCGCGCTACTTGATTGTTCTTTTCATTCTCGGCTATCTGCTGTTCCAGTTTGCTCAATTCATATTCGGTGTTGAGCACGACATCTTTGGTTGCCTTCGCATTGGCCACCAAGCTGGTATTCACTTTTGACAATTCTTGCAATAGGTTTTTTGTCTTGCCCAAGATCACCAGCGCTTCTTCGCTTTGCAGGTATTGGTAGTAGGCAGAAGTGATGTTGAACTTCAACTCAATCTGAAACGCATTTTTTTGTGCTTGCTGCACGGTGATCAATTCTTTCTGTGCCTTGTAATTGAAATAGATATCGGGGTTGAACAACGGCTGTATAACCCTAAATTTTGTTTCGTGAAAGTTGTTGGGCAGAAACTGTTCGTTGACATTGGCAATTTGAGGAAATGCGGTAGAGCCGGTAAGTTGGTTGAGGGTAGAGTAAACTGGGTTCAGCAAATCACCTACCGGAAACTGTATTTTACGACCACCCCCAGCCAATGTGTAGTTCGCAATGGCGGAAACCTGCGGCATGAAAAGCGCGCGTGCTAAGCCTAAGTTGTCTACACTTTTTTCATAACTCAATTGCTCTTGCTGCAATTGCAAATTGCTCTTCAGTCCCTCTTGGATGTAGCCCTCCAATACAGGCGATTGTGCGCCCGCCCAAATTGGCAGCAGCGCAAACCAGATCACAATACACTTACTTCTCATCGTTGAAACAATTAACAGTGTTTAGTATGTCTTTAAAAAAAAATTTTATCCTTTCAATTTCTCCAGTGCTTGCGAAAACGTAGCGTAAGTAGTTGTCATGATATCGTCAAACGAAATATTGCTTTCGCGCACATCTTTCACATGACCCAAGTGCCGGCTGATGCGCAGCGAGCAGAGCCCGTGAATAAAGCTCCATATCATCATGGAGAAGCTGTGCGCGGGTAATCCGCTGAAATATCCTTGCTGCTGGCACTGCGTCACCGTGCGCACCAAAAATTCAAAGGCACGGTCGCCTTCGCGCCACTCTTCACCCAGGCAGTCCGAGACGTGCTCCATCGGCTCTGCGCGCATAAAGAGCAATTCATACAAGCTTGGATCCTCAGTCGCAAACTTGATGTAGGCCTTACCCATTTCCATCAGGCGCTCGAACGGTTGCTCATACTTCACCAGCATCTGAAAACGCTCGTTGAGCAACTTGAACCCAGTTTGGTGCAACGCGTGGACAATCTCATTCTTATCTTTAAAGTAGAGGTAAATGGTGGCTGGGCTATACTCGATTGCCTCGGCAATGTTGCGAAGGCTGATCTGGTCAAAACCCTTTTCCAGAAACAATCGGTGGGCGGATTTGAGAATGAGCCCCCGCATTTCCTGACGATCCCTTTCCTTTCTTTCTTTTACGCCCATACCGCAAGTATACGCAGTTTTGTGAACAGTGTTCATAAAAAAAACGATGTTCTTTACTGTAAAGGTGCTAACTAGCTGATGATTAGGGAGTAATTTTCGATCCCTTCCTTCATTTCGAGCGAGCGATGAACCAAAAAATGCAGATGCTCTCACCTTCCGGAAAGGGCTAGCCTGTGTGTTTGCGGAAGCAACTCAGACACGTGGGGGAAGTTAAAACCGCTTGAATTAACGGTTTGCCTCCATCGCGCGTGGCATCTGCACCACGGCCTTACCCATCACCTTTCGCTCCATCAAATCTTGCAAGGCCATGGGTGCATCTTTCAGGAGGTAGATTTGATGGATATGCTGTCGGATTTTACCTTCCTTTATCCACTGCATGAGTTGCTGGATGTTGAGCATGTTTTGCGCGGGCTCACGCTCGGCAAAGCTCCCCCAAAAAACACCCATGATGGAAGCTCCCTTCAGCAGCGGCAGGTTCGCGGGCACCTGTTGGATTTCACCCGAAGTAAACCCTACTATTAAATAGCGGCCTCTCCACGCAATTGAACGAAACGCAGGCTCACTCAAATGCCCGCCCACGGGGTCAAAAATTACATCTACGCCTTTGTCTCCGAGCATCTCCCTCAGTTGTGTGCGCAGGTCCTGCTTTGAGTAATCGATAAGACGGTCTGCCCCTTTATTTTTACATAGCGCCAACTTATCGGCAGAAGAGGCCGCGGCCAACACATAGGCCCCCATCAACTTGCCCAGTTCCACGGCTGCCAGCCCCACACCACCTGCCGCACCCAAAACCAGCAGCGTCTCGCCCGGTTGCAGCTGCGCGCGATCTTTCAAAGCGTGGTATGAAGTGCCATAGGTGTACAACGTGGTTGCACCCGCAATCGAATCGAAGGCAGGCGGCACTTTGATAACCCGCTGAGCCTTTACGGTTACCTTCTCTGCAAAGCCGCCCCACCCGCAGAGTGCCACCACACGGTCACCCACCTGTAAGTGATGCACACCTTGGCTCACCTGCTCCACAATGCCACACACTTCGCCCCCGGGTGAAAAAGGGAGCTGTGGCTTGAACTGATATTTATTTTGGATGATGAGCAGATCAGGAAAATTAACACCACATGCGTCTACGCGGATTACCACCTCAGCGGGAGCAGGTGTTGGATCGGGCAGTTCTTGCAACGAAAGTGCAGCAGGTGAACCGAAAGTCGAACAGACAATTGCCTTCATATTATGAAACGTTTTTGTTTAGTGCTCATCAACGGTTACCACACCGCCATCGGGACAGCAAGTTGATTTGTATCAATCATAAAACCATCATTTCACCGTGCCGAATCGATAGACAGTTTTCTGGTAATAGTGCTCATCGGGTTGCAACACGGTTGTAGGAAATGCCGATTGGTTGGGGGAGTCTGGGAAGTGCTGGGCTTCCAAACAAAAGGCGGATCGCATGCCATACGGTTTGCCTTCGCGCCCCACATCCGTGCCGTCCAAAAAATTACCGCTGTAAAATTGAAGTCCTGGCTCGGTGGTCCACACCTGCATGGTGCGGCCGGAAATGGGCTCGAACACTTCCGCTGCCAACTGAATTTGCCCCCGGGGTGGTGATTGCAACACCCAACAATGGTCATATCCGTTGCCATTGATGAGTTGCTCGTGGGGCTGCGCCAGGCGCTCACCCATGGCATGTGGATTCAAAAAATCAAATGGCGTTCCTCGCACGCTTTGGCATTGGCCGGTGGGGATAAGAGTTGCATCTATGGGACAAAACTGATGGGCATAAATCGTCAGAAGATGATCGAGAATATCGCCATCCCCTGCTCCACGCAGGTTGAAGAAGCCATGGTGGGTGAGGTTGACCACGGTAGGCTGTTTGCAGGTGGCGCGGTACTCTATCACGAGTTCATTCTCTTCGGTAAGAGTGTACATTACCTCGCACTTCAGTTCTCCCGGGAAACCGGATTCACCATCGGCACTTACATGCACCAGACACAACTGTTGCGCGGATACTCTTTGTACTTGCCACACCGCATGATGGAAACCATCAGGCCCCCCGTGTAAACAATGACCATTATTATTCAGCGGAAGTTGGTAGATTCTCCCGTTGATCACAAAACGTCCTTTTGCAATGCGGTTGGCATACCGGCCAATGAGTGCGCCAAAGTATGGGTTGCCATTAGTGTAGGCTTGCGGAGCTGCATAACCCAGCACAACATCTGCTTTGCGGCCGTACTTGTCCGGGGTAACGACAGACATGATTTTGCCGCCATAATTGGTGGCTGCCATTTCGCAGCCATTGGAGTTTCGTAGCGTGAATGCCTGTAATTGCGACATGGAGAGGCTAAGGTCGAAAAAGTTTTTGGGGTATCAAATGCCGCACAGTTCGCCTGCGTAGCACCGGCTCAAAAAGTTCTCCATTTTTCTCTTACCCTCCTGGCGGTCAATGGCAGAATATTAGCCGTGCGCGGAGGGTGGGGATGTTACATCATGATGGTGTTTTCTGCGTGCATCTTCCAAAGGGTTGGCGTGCTTAGCACTCGATGCCAACCGGCCATAAGCCTGGTGATCGATAGGCTTGATCGGGAAGAGATAGTAAAGCCAGCGTTTAGTTCCCCTTGCACAAAATCAACCTTTGTTGTTACTTTGGAGAAACCAAAAACCATTTTCGTTATGTCAAAAGGAATGGACAAAAAGAAAGAAGCAAAGAAGCCTGCCACCAAAACTTTGAAGGAAAAGCGCGCTGAAAAAAGAGCGAAAAAAGAAGGCAGAAACTGATTGCCCCAGTGACGAGCCACCTGCACGGTGGCTTTTTTTTTACCGCTTGGTTTCACAAATCCAGCCAAACTCAAACGCTTGAGCTGCAAATCGGCAAAATCATTTTCAACAGCGAAGTTTCAATCGATCAGCTGCCGTTGTTCCGTTTGGACTCGCATTTCACATTGCATTGCTTTTGGGGCTATGAGATTTTTTTTGCCTTGTAGCCCTCTTTGATTAGAATCGCCACCACTTTGTCTCGCACGTCACCTTGAATCAGGATTTCGCCATCTTTGGCAGAGCCCCCGACACCACATTTTGTCTTCAGTAATTTGGTTAGTGATTCTAAGTCTCCTGCGGTGCCCACATAGCCAGTGACCAGTGTCACTTGTTTGCCTGCACGATTGCTTTTATCTAATGCCACCCGCAGGTTTTGTTGTGCATTCATGGGCGTCTTTGCCTCATCATTTTGCCGGTATTGATAATCGAAGTTTTGGTTAGTGGAGTAAACAACACCATCGCGCTTTTTCCAATCATTGTTTTTGGGCATGGGTTTTTCTGTAAGAGGTGATCAGGGTTTATTAACTGTCAAGAAAAACAAATTGAATAAAAGAAAAATCAGGTTAAACAACCCTACGTTGAACCGGAATTCCACTGTTTCACCTTTGTAAAAAACCCCGATCGCAGAGGAAACAAGTAGTATGATAGGGAAGAACAGAAAATTGCCGAAATATGACAACCGCACCCTCGTCAGGTAGTGGTTACGCTGGTTTTCAATTTTGACGGGTACCGACAATATCAAGGATGCATAGTAATCCACTATATCGCCATCAGCGAAAAAATCCCCCACCCCACTCGCCAGGCTTAGTTCGGCTTGATTTTCGAAATGAAGGATAAATGATGAAATCACCTTATGGCCATCAGTCGTTTTGTGGGTGCTTACAATTTGGTGGGTCTGTTTTTGTGCGGGTAATGCATAGTCCAGCAGGCAAAATGAAGCAAACCCGAGGGTCAATCTCGAAATGAGCACCATGTATCGCAGGTTGCTGCGCATATAGGTGTTGATGGAGTTTTCACGAACCACGCGTATGTATTCGGCAGACTTTGGCCTGTATCGTGGGTCGCGGTGGCGTGGCGCCTGCGGTTTGGGCATTGCTGCCGCGTGGTAGCCTGCACGCAGCAGATCATATTGCGACCGCTTTGCCAGGTCACCCAGCACTTCGTAGGCCTCATTCACCTCGATGATCAGTCTGGCTGCTTCGGGCGAATCGTTTCGATCCGGATGATAGCGCAGTGCCAACTGCCGATAACGGGTTTTAATCACCGACTCAGAAGCTGTTGGGTGCACCCCTAAGATTGTGTAGTAGTCCTTCAAAAACGATGGGAATCACACAAAAGTAAGTCTAAAAAATCATCAGATTGACCCACCCTGCCAACAAAAAGCACACCCCGATGTGGCTGCAAACGGAATGTATCACCTACCGGCACTGTTGCCGTTTGGTGCTGATTTTATTTTAGTCTCAGGTAGCAGCAATTGCCGTTGCATCACCTGAAGGAAACGCAGGGCATTTTGTGCGCGTGGTCGGCTTGTAATATTACTTCTTAACCACCCAGGTAAGTACGGGGCGACTTGCCATTTTAACTACTCCCTCGGCTATACTGCCGGCCAACACATGAGCGAAACCGGTGCGCCCGTGGGTAGCCAGGGCAATCAAGTCGGCATTGATGCTGTCTGCAAAGTACAGGATACCGTCTTCCTCGGAAACATCATTGTAAACATTGATGGTATAGTTCTTCAACTGCATCGACTTGGCGAACTTGGCCATGTAATCCTTCACCACGCGGTCGCGTTGAAAATCGCCCGGGGTATTCACACGAACCAGGTGAATAGTAGAATCATACAACTGCTGTGTGCGCCTGACAATCCTCGAAAATACCTCCTCGTCTTTTGACATGGCAGTGGCGTACACAATATTTTTGAAATCGGTAGATGCCGGTTTTTTATGCACTGTTAAAATGGGGCAATGAGAATGTCTCACCACCTTTTCAGTATTGGTACCAATCACCATTGTCTCCAGGTTGGTGACGCCACGTGTGCCCATCACTACCAGATCAACTTTGTGCTCAGAAATGATGGAATTCATCCCGTGGAAGGGATTACCCAAACGTAACTCACCGACCATCTTTACGGCCGAATACTTTGGGTCTTGCACCACTTTGGTGAGTTGCGCTTCTGCGCGTTCCAATAGCTTGTATATAAAGAGCTTCTCTTCCCAATCTGCTTTTTGCCACTCACCGGTAATGCGGGTAGAGTCTACGCCAGCCTCCTCTACCACATTCAATACAAACACTGTTGCACCGGATTTTTTTGCGATGTCGAATGCAACATCCAATGCTACAAAAGAGATTTTCGAAAAATCAGTTGGAACTAATATCTTTTTCATCTTGGGATAAATTTAGTTTAGTGTCAAAGTTTTAGCAGTTTCTCACAAATGGGCATCTCTAAAAAACTGTTGTAAGTTGTCAATCTGAGCTGATCGAAGCCATTTGGAAGCAAATTTCAAATAACTACATTTCGTTGAGCTCAATGTGACATGGTTTTTAGCGATACCCATATTGTAAAAGTACTGATTCAAAATTACTTTCAAAAGCTATTTACAAATGGCCGGGTTGGCGGTGGATGCCACAGGCGGTTGATGTTGAGTCATCAGCAACCCTCGGCCTATCAGTAGTACGCCAGAGACGATCATGGCACCCACCACAACCCTGCTCAAACGGATGTTTATCTTGCTCACAATCAATTGGATGAAATGTGTAAAGCCCAGCATTACCGGCCACGTGCCCAGTCCAAATGCGAGCATGAACAGTGCCCCCTCCTGAAACGAAGGCATCATGAAACAGTAGCCGATCGCCAGCATGGTAAGACCGCAGGGCAGCATACCATTTAACATGCCCAACAGAAACAGCCCAGGCAAATGATGATTGCCCAACGCTTTACCAAACAATTTCTTCAACGGCCCCACCACCTTCAATAGCAATGGGTGGGCAAATGCAGCGCTCGTGCCCACGGTGCCAAGCCCCACCGCCAGCAGCAATGCGCCTAGGGCAATGCTCACAAATTGCTGGTATAAACTTAAGCCCACCCAACTGCCCAATTGGGCAGCCAATGCGCCTAACAGGGCATAGGTGGAGGTTCGCCCCAGGTTGTACACAGCCTTTTTGTAGAGTTGTGAATGCCGCACGGTAACAGCCATCAGCAAAGGGCTGCACATGCCTGCACAATGCAGGCTGCCCAACAAGCCCAACGTTAACGCTACCCCAATCATCTTACAACACGATGTTTCTCTCTACAAAGAATTCTTTGCCGTTCATTTTCCATTGAATACTTAACCGATAAAGCCCGCGCTGCGGCAGCGAAATCGCAAAGGCATGCGGAGACGCCAGCGAATGATCAAACCTAAATGCTTGGTCCAAACGGCTGTCGGACGGGCGGTTAAGTTTGATCAGCCCCTCTTGCACCAAAGCCATTTGAGAAAAAGTAAGGCTGAGACTTTGGTTATCCACCGACACTACCGGCAACTCAGCCAGTGCCTCTGCATTCTTCTTATGCAGCAGTTTTTGATCATATCGCAGATCTTCCTGGTAATAGTTGGCCGACACCAACGGGATCTCTTGCTTCACGCAAACGGCAACCAAAGTGCCAATGAATAAAGCAAAAGCAATGAATGAAAAAGCAACATACTTCATAGTTGTATTTTTTTGGGTTTAATGGGACCAACAAATTTTGCTTTCACCGACTGAATTTTTTGCCCGTTTTGATAAACTCCCACCACAATGGTTGTCTTAAGGCCGGTGAGCGATGTCTCCGGCATCTTTACCATAATCATTCGCTTGAGTAAGCTCTCGATTGGCACTTCAATGGTACCTTGTCCGATATACGAAAGGGCGGCACCTTCGGGAGACTCGACTGCCAATTCGAGGGGAACGCGTTCCAAAGTCTTGTTCACAAATTCGATTGAATATATATTGGTGATCAAGCCATCGTCTGTTTTGGTGTACAGGGTGCCGGGCACCTTTAAGATGGTTGTTTCAATATCAGCTCGGGTAAATATAAAGTAGCTCAACAAGGCCAACAGGCCAATCAACACAAATGAGTAGCCCAGCACACGAGGTGTAACGATTTTCTGCCTACCCTCCTGAATGGCGTTGTAAGATGAGTAGCGGATCAATCCTTTGGGCTTATCGATTTTGGTCATGATGTCATCACAGGCATCAATACACGCAGTGCAGTTCACGCACTCGAGTTGGGTACCGTTTCGGATGTCAATACCGGTAGGGCAAACGTGCACGCACATTTTGCAATCGATGCAGTCACCCTGTTTTTCCGTAACGGCCAGCTGGGTTTTTTGAAGCCTGCCGCGGGGCTCACCGCGTAACCAATCATAGGCTACCACAATCGAATTTTTCACCAACAACACACTCTGCAATCGGCCGTAGGGGCACACCACTGTGCATGCTTGTTCGCGAAACCAACTGAACACCCCATAAAACAAACCGGTAAAAATAACCAAGCCAATAAACCCGGCCATGTGCCGGTTGGGTGGCTGAGAAATTATCACCTTGACTTGTTCGATACCGATGAGATATGACATAGCCACGTGCGAGATCAGCAACGAGATCAGAATAAACATTGTGTGCTTTGTTACCTTGCGAATGATGCGCTGCGATGTGATCGGAAGTTTGGCTTCCCTTCTTTGCTGGTTGGCATCGCCCTCGAGCCAATACTCGATTTTGCGAAACACCATTTCCATAAACAAAGTTTGCGGGCAAGCCCAACCGCACCACAACCGGCCAAATGCCACGGTAAACAAAATCACAAAAACAAAAAAAGTGATGAGCGTAATGGCCAGCAGGAAAAAATCCTGCGGCCAAAATATTTGCCCAAACACTATGAATTTACGTTCGAAGAAGTTAAACAACATCAGCGGTTTTCCGTGCAGCGTAATAAACGGGCCGGCAAAGAATATTGCCAACAACACGGTGCTTACGATGCTGCGTTTGTGATGGTATGCACCGCTGGGCTTTTTTGCATACACCCACACCCGCTTGCCGGATGCGTCAACTGTGGAAATTGCATTGCGAAACTCCTCGTCATACAGATACAGTGAATTCACGCTGGTGCCTTTCTCCTTCCCTGCGTTTTTGTCAACTTGATACTCCATTACATCAGGCGGTGGTGTACGTATTGTAAACTATAAACTCGCTTGGGTCTTCACGGTGTCTGGCTTGGCTACAGGTTTCAAGTCAGGCTTGAACAAATCCCCTTCAGGCTTTTTTGCGTTAGGCGGATTGGTGCCCCGAAGCGCCAACACATAGCTTGACACATTTTTCATTTTTTCCGGGCTGATCACACCCTCCCAGGCGATCATATTGGTGCCCTGCACGCCATGTCGCACGGTTTTGAAAATGTCTTTGATGGTTCCACCGTGTTTCCAATAATCGTCAGCCAAATTTGGCCCGATGTCGCCACCACCATCTTTGCGATGGCACGAAGCACAGGTATTCAAAAAAATTTGCTTGCCCTCGGCTAGCGCCAACGCATCTGCCGTTGCCTCCACATTATTTTCATCGATGGCTGCCACTGGGTTTGTGGCCAACAATTTTTGCATTTGCGCTTGTGCAACGGCCACCTCGTTGTCATACTCTGCTTTTTGTGAAGGCAGGGTGCCCATCACATGGTAGAACAGCAGGTAAGCCACCGAAAAGATGATGGTTACAACAAACAAGCCCGTCCACCAGGGTGGCAGATGGTTGTCAAGTTCCCTGATGCCGTCATAACTGTGGGCAAAGGTGATGGACTGTTCTTTTTCTACCGGCACAAAATCATGTGACTTTTGCCAAACCCTTTCCCAAAACGAAGGCTCGGGCACGTACGGCACACCCAGGCGCTCGGCTTTTTCTTTGGCCGCCTGGCGGTTCATATAGTTGATCACCCGCAGCATGTAAACAGCTACCAACAGCACCAAAATGGCGAGCATAAAAATAAAACCTACGATCACGTAAAAGGCGAGCATGGGGTCGTCTAAAAGACTTGCCTCAGCAGGTTTGGTCACCGTTTGCGCAAATAAATTTTGCGCTGTTGCAAACGATGTGAATAACAAAATGGTGAAGTGTTTCATGTGTTTATGATTGTTACGTTGTTCAGATACCTAGATACTTTTAGTCATTTTGGCACTCCCGCACAGCAAAGAACCTATTTTGTAGTGTGAAGATTGTTTGCGTTCCCATTTCATGATCGGGTATTGAGCGGCTCATTTGGCACCGTATCGTCCTGCAACGGCATGTTGCTCATTTCCTCGATGAATTTCTTGTCGGCAGCAAACGCCCACCACAGCAATCCAATGAAGAACGAAAAGAATATCACAAATGAAATTACAGGCCAGATTTGAATATTGTCGATTGAACGAAGAACATCTTTGTACATGGCTGGCTGTGTTATTGGTTTTGTGCTACCTTCTCTCCTTTGATATCAACGCCAAGGCGTTGCAAATAGGCAATCAGGGCAACGATCTCGGCTTCAGGCTGTGTTTCATATCCTTCCTTCTTCAAGCCATCCACGATCTTCGCGGCCTGCGCATCCAACTCTTCATTGGCCACATCCTCGTAACGATCGGCATACGGCACACCCACGGTGCGCAGCGCTTTGATTTTGGCGGCCGTCAACGACTTGTCGATCAACTGTTCATATAACCAAGGGTAAGCTGGCATGATTGAGCCCGTGCTGACTTCTTGTGGCGTGAGCATGTGGCGGTAGTGCCAGCTGTCGGCATACTTTCCGCCAATGCGGTGCAAATCCGGGCCCGTTCGTTTTGACCCCCACAAGAATGGGTGATCATATACGTACTCGCCCGATTTTGAGTACTCGCCATTCTTAGGGTCGTAGCGCTGCACTTCGCTGCGGAAGGGCCGTATCAATTGCGAGTGGCAGTTCACACAACCCTCGCGGATGTAGATATCACGGCCATGTATTTCCAGTGGGGTGTATGGCTTCACCGAAGCGATGGTGGGCACGTTTGATTTGATCAGGAATGTAGGAACCAACTCAATTGCACCACCGATCAAAATTGCAATCAGCGCCAGCGTGGTGAACAACACAGGCCTGTTTTCCAAAACGTGGTGCCAATAACCATCATTGTGCGCCACTTTTATACGAGGTGATACCACTGCTTCTTCATCAGCCACAAATTTTCCCGCGGCAGCGGTCTTTACCAGATTGTACACCATCAGGAAAACACCCGCCAAATACAGGGCGCCACCCGCTGCCCGCATCATGTACATGGGCATAATTTTGGTGGTAGTTTCCAAAAAGTTTTGATATGTGAGAAAGCCATCGGGGTTAAACTCTTTCCACATCAGGCTCTGTACCACGCCCGACACATACATCGGCAACGCGTAGATGACAATACCCAAAGTACCCAGCCAAAAGTGGGTGTTGGCCATCTGCACCGAAAACAACCTGGTATTCCACATTCTTGGCACCAGCCAATAAACCATACCGAAAATCAAGAATCCATTCCAGCCCAACCCACCGATGTGCACATGTGCAATCACCCAGTCGGTGAAGTGTGCGATGGCATTCACATTTTTCAAGCTTAGGAGCGGTCCTTCTAAAGTGGCCATACCATAAGCGGTAACGGCCACCACCATAAATTTTAAAACCGGATCTTCGCGTACGCGATCCCATGCGCCACGCAGCGTCAGTAAACCATTGAGCATGCCACCCCAACTCGGAGCAATGAGCATCACTGAGAAAACAACACCCAACGATTGAGCCCAGTCGGGTAACGTGCTGTATAACAGGTGATGAGGCCCGGCCCAGATATAAATAAAGATCAATGACCAAAAGTGTATGATCGACAGCCGGTAAGAGTACACCGGGCGATTGGCTGCCTTGGGCATGAAGTAATACATCATGCCCAAATAAGGCGTGGTAAGAAAAAACGCGACCGCATTGTGACCATACCACCACTGCACCAGCGCATCTTGCACACCCGCATACCAACTATAACTTTTCAGAAATGTGACCGGCATCTCAAAAGAGTTGACGATGTGCAGCACGGCCACGGTAATGAACGTTGCAATGTAGAACCAAACCGCTACATACATGTGATCTTCCCTGCGTTTGATGATCGTGCCAATCATATTGATGCCGAACATCACCCATACCAAGGCAATGGCAATGTCTATTGGCCACTCGAGCTCAGCATACTCCTTACCTGACGAAATACCCAGGGGCAGCGTAATGGCTGCGGCAAGAATGATGAGCTGCCAGCCCCAAAAGTGGGCCCAACTAAGGGTATCGCTCAACAGCCTCGCCTTCAGCAATCGCTGTAAACTGTAGTATACCCCGGCAAACATGGCGTTGCCCACAAAGGCAAAGATCACCGCATTGGTGTGCAGCGGCCGAATTCGCCCGAAGGATACAAACTGCCCGAAGAATCGTTCAGAGAAATTAAAATTAGGATTGAATAATTGGATTGCGATCAGCAGCCCAACGGTCATACCCACAATCCCGAAAATCACCGCAGCGATCAAAAATGCTTTGACAATTTTATTGTCGTAGTGGATTTTTTCTAGTTCCATAGGATAAGGTTATAGCTTGAATTTTTTCAGCCCTAAAAGTAGAACAGCCTCATCGCGTGGAGGCATGATCGCAATTAGCCGGTTACATGATTTTTGTCAGGAAAAAAAACTCCATGCGTGATGCCGCGCTCGGTCTTGCGTTTGCGCACCAAATTCCGTTTAACCCACTCCCGCAATCGATAAACAAAGAAATGAGATAGCCCGCATTTCATGGTGATGTGGAGCACCCGATGGTAGATTCAATTTGTTCAGTTTCGTGATGCTGTTAATACAGGGCAAAGCAATTGTTAATAAATCATTCGTGCGAAGGGCTGACGATCACTTTGACTCAATGGAGAATACTGGTAGTACACTTCATTTGCCAATCGGGTGGTATGTTTGCATGACCATGCACTTTTTGGGTGATGAGTATTGATACACTGATCTATTTTGCTTTGTTGGCGTTAATGGCTGAAATTCTGGGGACCGTTGGTGGCTTTGGTTCTTCCGTTTTTTTTGTGCCGATTGCTGCTTACTTTCTCGACTTTCACACCGTGTTGGGAGTAACCGCTGTCTTTCATGTTACCAGTAACCTTTCAAAAATTGCGCTCTTTAACAAAGATGCCGATAGGCAGTTATTGTTGTATTTAGGCGCGCCTGCCATCGCCATGGTAGTGGTGGGTGCATGGTGGAGTAAATACCTGGAAACACAATGGCTTGAAGTGTTGCTCGCTGGTTTTCTGGTAGTATTGAGCTTATCGCTGCTCATTTGGAAGACTTTATATATGGAGCCTACCAGGCTGAATTCTGCACTGGGTGGCATTATCTCTGGGTTACTGGCCGGGCTGCTCGGCACGGGGGGCGCAATTCGTGGCATCACAATGGCCTCATACAATCTTTCGATCGACTCGTTTATCGCCACTTCGGCATTGATCGACCTCGGAATTGACGCCAGCCGTAGCGTGGTGTATATATGGAACGGCTATATTCAATGGAGCGATATGACGTTGATTTTGATATTGGCCGTGGTCAGTTTTGTAGGGACGTACACAGGCAAGAAAATACTACAGCGCTTTACGCAACAGCAATTTAAAAATATTGTGTTGCTGCTCATTCTGGCAACTGGCGTTTACACCCTGCTGAAATTCGCTTTTCCCTGAGTGTCGGCAAAAAACCCCGATCAGGAACACTTCCATTACAGCGCACGCGAACTGCCTGGATTGGCGCTGCTAATGCATCGTTGCCCCATCCAAAAAGGCGATCAACATAACATGGGCATCTCTAAAAACCTTTTGCAAGTTGCCAGACCGAGCTGACCAAAGCCATTGGGAAGCAAATGTCAAATCAATTGGTGTCGCCAAGCTCAACGGGACGCGGTTTTTTGAGATGCGCTGGGTAAATCATCTACATCACGCCTCGAATGCCCGTGTCTAACAAGTTTTCTTGATCTTCGAGCAAACAACGGTCTGTAACCAACATGCTATAAACAACATGAACGTAAAAGTATGGATAGTATTAGCGCTGGTTTTTTTTGGGTGTAACGATACGGTTGTCAGTCAGGCGCGAATTACCGGCATTACCGGTGGTTACAAAATCAGGCATACAGGAGTATCTACGTATTACGATACAAACTTTGCCATCAGCAAGCCCGGGAGTCAATCTGTTTTTTTTTCTCAGGATGCCATGAATTACAATACATCGGAAAATTTTATTGATCATGGCGATGGCACCATTACGGATTGTGTTACAGGGTTGATGTGGAAAAAGGATTTAACACCTAAACTAACGCTGGACGAAGCCAAGTCCATGCTGGATCAATTGAATGCCGGTAAATACAATGATTGGCGAATCCCCGGAATCAAAGAGCTGTTTTCACTGATCGACTACTCGGGTCAGGTATTTGGTGATCGATCTGTTCGCCTGTTTATTAATTCAACCTACTTTGATCAACCCCTCGGCAATACAGCCATGGGAGAGCGGGAAATTGATGCACAAACATGGTCATCAACGGAGTGCCAATCGCTGACGATGGGTAGAGACAGGTCAAGGTATGGAGTTAATTTTGTTGATGGGCGCATAAAGGCTTATCCCATTAAGGAACCGTTCTCAGGCCTACCCAACAGGCTTTACTTCCGCTTCGTTAGAGGTAATCGCCACTATGGATACAATAAGCTCACTGACAATCATGATGGGACAATATCCGATGAAGCGACCGGACTGATGTGGCAAAAGGAGGATAGTCAAACAGGTTTTGATTGGAAATCTGCCTTGCAATATGCCCGTGTTCTGAGCCTTGCGAATCATTCTGATTGGCGCCTTCCGACCGTCAAAGAATTGGAAAGTTTAGTGGATTATGAAAACCAGGTAGACGTATCCGGCAAGGCCAGTATCTCGGAGTTGTTTCAAACCAGCAGGCGCAACAATCCCGATGGTTCCCTCAACTACCCATACTATTGGTCGTCAACAACATTACTGGATGGCCCACAGCCGGGTAATCAGGCGGCCTATGTTTGTTTTGGAAAAGCATCTGCTTTTTTTAACGGGCAGTACGTTGATGCACATGGCACAGGCGCGATAAGAAGCGACATCAAATTGATGGCGCAAATGAACTATCCGATCGCTTTTGGCCCTCAAGGTGACCTGGTTTATGTGAAAAATTATGTGAGGTGTGTCCGGGATATCAAATAGTCAGGTGTAGCGCTGCCATCGAGTTGTAGGCAAGAAAAACCGAGCTAGTCATTTTTTTATCTTCAAATTTGTAAAGGTATCGGTTGAATTTTTACCAAAACTCATCTCAAAGACGTTTTCGAGAGACTTTTCACGTATTGGGGTTTTGTGCATAGCGGATTTTGAAGTCGGGTGAAAAGCCCACACAGCAGAGCGGTCAATGACACTGGAAATTCCCGGAAGGTATGTGCGCGATGGCTTCAAAGCCAAGATAGAACGCGAGTTGATAATCTTTTATTTCACCTGAGATTATTGTGCAATGATTTCACTTTCTTTACAACCAATGATTGATCAAATCTCATCAACATGGATATTCTGTTCTTACTCAAACCCAATTTTCCGGACCGCGACAGAGACCGGGAAAATAAAAAATACTACTGCCCGGATTGCGCGTTCATGGAAGGGGTGCTGAGCTATTTTCCAGAACTTCGGGAGAAGCTGGATATCCGGTACATCGATTATCCAAAACCCCGCAAAGAAATTGTTGAGCGAGTGGGCGGTGCCCATCAGGGCTGTCCGAACCTGATTCTCGATGCTGCAAACCACAGCTACCCCCAAGCCCGGCAGTTTTTTGC
Source organism: Flammeovirgaceae bacterium UBA4659 (assembly GCA_002405445.1). Classification (GTDB taxonomy): domain Bacteria; phylum Bacteroidota; class Bacteroidia; order Cytophagales; family Cyclobacteriaceae; genus ELB16-189. The sequence goes on from DHLV01000107.1 coordinate 40,194, forward strand.
GGTGGGTGATACGCTCCATACCGATGATCCCAAACTGATTGTGAACTACCTTACGGACCGGTACGGCATATCGGTGGCGCATTTTTAGGATTGTTTCACGCCCGAGAGCTGCCGATCATAAACTTTTCCGTTCGGTCTCCGGAATACCGAGTTTGAGGATACCATTCAGAAAAAATGAAAAACGATTTTAAAACACAACCTACATGGAACATTTCTTCCGCATACTTCTTGCCCTTACAGGCGCTATCAATCTGCTGCCCTCGTTGCTGGCCTTTCTACCGGAGCGGATAACAAAATCTTATGGAGTAACCATACCAGACGCTAATGTCGAATTGCTGCTGCGGCACCGGGCGGTATTGTTCGGCATCATCGGTGGCCTCATGATCTTTTCCGCCCTTGCGAAAAAGTATTATGAAGTGGCCACAGGCGCTGGACTAATCAGCATGAGCTCGTTTGTGGTTTTGTACTGGCTGATCGGAGAAGACATCAACGCTGAGCTCAGCACGGTGATGCGGATTGATGTGGTGGCCACGATCGTCTTGCTCGTGGGCTTCATTGCTTTTCGTGTGCCGGTAAAGAAACCCTGAGGCACCGTTCTCTGGCCCATTGCGGAATATGCCGGATCGTTTATGATCCATCATTTCAACATTTGGCTCGCGTAAACATGTTCTAAAATCTATCCCAAAAATGCTTCCCGATGGGAGGTTGAGCTGGGCGAAACCGGATTTCTGTACTGAATAGGCTTCGACAAGCCTGCCTGTTCGGCAGCAGGCTCAGGCAAACATTTCAAAATTTATCTTGAGATGGCTTCCTTACACGTAGAACCGCTACGCCCAGGTGCGAATACCCACCAGACCAAAAATAGCGCAATACAAAGTGATGCACAGCGCAGACGCCACACAAAAAAACAGCAGTAAACGGTCGGGGCGAGATGTCATTCTGCTTTTGTCGCGCATCCAAAAGTAAACAGCCAACACAGCAAACGCGGCCATAGCAAGAGACAACACAAACACCAGATAAGAACTGAGATTTGGTTTACCCAGCCCGAAACCGGAAAAGTTGGTAATGACCAACACCACTACCACCACGAAACTGATCGAATAACCCCAAAAGTTGAGCCTTGCCGCCAGTGCCGACAAAAGCCGGCCATTGTTTCGCAAGTACAGCGCCCGCAAAAACCAGATTAGCCCAATCAGTACGCCCATTACAGTGAACAGTAAAGCCAAACCACCCACTACGATGGGCAGCCAGGCCGCAAACGCACCGGATTTGCGCATGTTGCCAAACGCAAGGATCAGCATTTCCTCATCGCCATTCTTTACAGCGGTAACCCCGTTAGTGTACCCGGTTTTGTCTATTTGGGCAAATCTGCTCCCAGACATCGGCCGAAACTCATCTAAGTCGCCACCCAAAAGCGGCTGACCCATCAATTTGCCTTCGCGCTCAAAAACCCTGATCACATTCAGGGGCCATTCCAAAAAATATGTCATTTGCGCGCGCGGGTACGCAGATCGGTAGTAACCCGTCCATTGCTTGTGTTGCTCGGTCAACACGGCTTTTTCGGGGAGGGCAGATGTCACTGCCTCCATTATTGTTTTCATCACGGCATCGTTGAGTTTACCAAAACCGCTGCCATCGTAATTGACCAACACGATGAAGCCAATGTTCAAATCCGATTGGTAGAGGTAGCGCGCCAAACCGCCATTTACGCCACCATCGTGCCCATGAAACAGGTGGCCCTTAAACGAAGTAGTGTAGTTGTGTAAACCGTAACCCTCGTTGCTCCCAGCTTGGGCGGCCAATGTTGACTGAGGCAGCTCCATGCGGTCAACCGATGTTGAATCAATGATCTTCTGCCCATTGACATAACCCCGGTTCATCAGCATCTGAACAAAAGGCATGAACTCAAGAGCCGAAGAATTTAGGCTGCCGGCAGGCCTTCGCAATATTGCCCAATAAGGCTCTTCTTTTGGGTTTTCTTCCCCGGAATAATTAGTCACAATATTTTTGACAGCATCTCCATCCAGGCGGAATGTAATACCTTTCATCCCCAACGGATCAAAAATTCTCCTGCGCACCAGCGACTCAAACTCCTCACCGGTCTTTTTCTCGATGATACGTGCCACCACAGGTGGCCCGGAATTGCAGTACGCGAAAAATGTGCCCGGGCGCCACCGCGACTTCCTGCTTTCTGGGTACAGTTCAATACCTTGCTGCAACGTGATCGAATCACTATTAAAAGCATATTCCTTCAGCGCCCAGTCATCCCAGCCGGTAGTATGTTCCAGCAAGTGAACGATGCGTATCGGATCGGTTTGTTCCCATTGATTTTCAAACTTGATTTCAGGTGCCAGCTCCTTTAGTTGGTCATTCAGGCTCAGTTTGCCCTGTTCTATCAGTTGCAGCGCACTTACGGCCACCACGCTCTTTGTGATAGACCCCAGCCGGAACATGGTGTTGTCTGTCACCGGCTGCTTTGATGCCAGATTCTTGAAACCCACATTGCGTTTAAAAAGCACATTGTCGCGGGTGAACACCAGCACTTGGGCACCGATCAAGTGATTTTTTTTGGCAATAGAGTCAATTTTGATGTTGAGCGAATCAAAGTTGATCGGGTAGCGCTGCGCGCATACGCGATGTTCAACAATCAACATGCAGAAAGGCAAAAACCAGCGTGTTATCAAGAGCAATCGTGTCATAAAAATGAAAGCGTTTGAGTGCGTTGAAAAAATAAAATTCAATGAAAGCTAAGGATTCTCAAACGAAAAGCCAAGTACTCCAAACCGGCATTTCACCTCATTTTTTCAAACTTAAATGCATACCTTTGCGCCCTCAACAACAATTACTATGCCCGGTACTGAACTGTTTGGAACAGAAGAGAAAAAAGAGATCAATGATGTACTCGAAACTGGTATCTTGTTTCGTTACAACCACGATGCGCAACGCAACAATATTTGGAAAGCGCGGGATTTTGAGGCCGAAGTGCGAAAATTCACGGGGGCAAAATTTGCGCACGCGGTATCCAGCGGGTCTACCGCGGTATCGTGCGCGTTAGCCGCAGCGGGCGTTGGTGCTGGAGACGAGGTAATCGTACCGCCATTCACCTACATCGCGTCAGTGGAAGCAGTTTTGTTTTGCGGGGCGCTACCGGTATTTGCGGAAATCGATGAAACCCTGTGTTTGAGCGCTGCCGGCATCAAAGCAGCCATTACACCCAAAACCAAAGCGGTGGTGCTGGTGCACATGTGTGGGGGCATGGCACAGATGGACGAGATTTTGACTGTGTGTAAAGAGCACAAACTTACACTGGTAGAAGATGCCGGTCAGGCTTTTGGCGCCTCTTTTCAAGGCACTTCCGTGGGATTGTTTGGGAAAACAGGTTGCTACTCGTTTGACTTTTTTAAGATTGCTACGTGTGGCGAAGGTGGCGTGATGGTGACCAACGATGAGCAATGTTACAAGTATGCCGACAGTTACAGCGACCATGGCCATGACCATATCGGCAACAATCGCGGCATGGAAAATCACCCGGTGTTGGGATTCAACTATCGCATTGGCGAAATGAACGCAGCCATTGGGTTAGCTCAAACACGCAAGGTTCCTTTCATCCGCGAAAAAAATAGGGAGTACAAAAAGATGTTAACAGATAAGTTGAGTAAAATCAACGGAATTGGCTTCAGCAAACTGGCCGATCCATCGGGCGACTCGGCCACCTTTTTGAATCTGTTGTTGCCAGATACAGAATCAGCCAAGCGTGTGGTGGACGAATTCAACAAATCAGGCGTAAGCGGATTTAATTATTGGTTTACGAATATGTACCACTTTATCAACCAGTGGAGCCACTTGAAAGATTTGAAGTCATCGGCCAAACTGCCAATACATTTATTGGGCGCACCACAAGATTACAACAACCTGCACTTGCCAAAATCGCAAGAAACCGTAGGTCGATTGATTTCATTCGGCATCCGGTGCACGTGGAAAGAAGAAGAGGTGAAGGCATTGGCCGAAAAAATTTCAGGATGTGTTGAGAAGGCACTCAATCCCGTTCATGCATAAAGAATTTCTGGTATGACGATACACAAAAACTTCAAGGGGATAGAAAAAACCGTTTTTGGCAGAGGTAGCTTTAATCAACTAGGCGAAATTGTTGAAGCCCAGCGCCACCAAAACGACCAATTCATGCTGTACCTGGTGGACAATTATTTTAAAGGAAAAGATTTGGCCCGGCAAATACCCGCGCAACCAGGTGACATGGTAATGTACATTGACGTGGACAAGCACGAACCTACCACGCAGCAAATCGACATGATTCGCGATTCGGTAAAGGCTACCCGAGGCATACCGGCAGCAGCCATCGGCATTGGTGGCGGGTCGATTTTAGATATTGCAAAGGCCGTGTCGTTGATGTTCACCAACGAAGGATCTTCTCAGTTATACCAAGGACTAAACCTCGTTAAAAAGCCGGGCATTTATCACATTGGTGTACCCACCATTTCTGGCACAGGTGCCGAAGTATCGATGACAGCCGTACTCACGGGCCCTGAAAAAAAATTGGGATTGAAGTGCGAGTGGACAGTATTCAACCAAGTTGTCCTGGATCCAGATTTGATTGCGAGTGTACCGCGCAACTGGTGGTTTTACACGGGCATGGACACCTACATCCATTGTATCGAATCGGAAAATGGAATACTGAACAACGCGTACAGCCACGCTTTTGCAGAGCAAGCGCTGAAGCTTTGCCGTGAAATTTACATTGGAAAAGATAGCGGACAAACCGCAGCCAACGATGACAAATTGATGGTCGCTTCGTTGATGGGCGGCTTAAGCCTCACCTATTCTGAGGTTGGTGTTTGCCACGCACTTTCGTACGGCCTATCAAAAATTTTGGGCACCCGCCATTGCTATGCAAACTGCTTGGCCTTTAATCACCTCGAAGACTTTTACCCGGAAGGCGTCAAGGAATTCAAGACCATGATCAAACAACACGACATCGATCTACCGCAAGGGCTATCCAAAGATTGGACCGATGAGCAGGTTACCGCCATGGCAAAAGTATCTTACAACTTGAGCCACATGTGGAACCACGCCATTGGTAGCGATTGGAAAGACAAAATTACTGTCGATAAGATTAAGGACTTGTTTTACAGGCTGTAGTCGAAGACAAATTTCAGATTACAAATCTCAGATTGCAGATTGCAAATTGGACTTAACAACGCATGTATCTGAAATCTGTAATTTATAATCTGTAATCGTTCGATCGGAGTGTTCTTCTTCAAGCAATTCAAAATAGAAGACAATCGCTGCGCCATGAAGGTGGGCACCGATGGTGTTTTACTAGGTGCATGGGTTGATATCGCGGCAGCGAACACCGTACTAGATGTTGGCACAGGCAGTGGCGTCATCGCTTTGATGCTGGCTCAACGCACTTCAACGGAAACACAAATTGACGCAATTGAGATTGATAAATCTTCCGCGGGACAAGCCCACGAAAACGTTCAGCAATCGCCTTGGGCTAAAAAAATGATGGTGCACCATTCCTCATTACAGGGGTTTCACTCTTCAAAAAAATACGATCTGATTGTCAGCAATCCGCCCTATTTCAACAACAGTTTACCGCCACCAGAGCGAGCCCGAGCTGGCGCGCGCCACACCGACACGCTGCCTCATCATGAACTACTCGCCCACAGCAAACAATTGCTTGCACCGACAGGCAGATTAGCGGTGATCCTGCCCTTTGCAGAAGGTAAAGCGTTTATTTCGATGGCCTCGATAACAGGGTTGTTTTGTGTCAGGCAATGCAGCTTTTATTCCCGCCAAGGTAAACCACAAGAACGTTGGCTGCTGGAATTTGCGTTGGAGCCGCGCACCATCAAAACAGAAAAGCTATTGCTTTTTGCAGACGACAATAACCGGAGCGAAGATTACAAAGACTTGACCCGCGATTTTTACCTAAAGTTGTAATTGCCGGTACTTTAGCTCTTGCGCTCGATGGTGAACTCGACTAATTGCTGCAATGAAGTTTTGTAAGCAGAATCAGGCAAGGTTTGTAAAAGCGATAGCGCCTGGTCGTAGTATCTCTTCATGGCCTGCTGTGCGTAACCGATGCCGCCAGAAGACTTCACAAAATCAATCACCTCTTTAACTTTCTTCGGCTTTTCGCTTTCGTTTTTTACGATACTGATGATTTTTCGTTTCTCCAACCACCCCGCTTTGGACAGCGCATAGATAAGCGGCAGTGTCATCTTCTTTTCTTTAATATCGATACCCAATGGTTTGCCAATTTCATCTTCTCCGTAATCAAAAAGGTCATCTTTGATTTGAAACGCCATGCCCACATGTTCGCCAAACAATTGCATTGTGTTTACTATTTCGGGATTGGCACCCGCAGACGATGCACCTACGGCACAGCAAGACGAAATCAATGAAGCGGTTTTTTGCCGAATGATCTCGTAGTAAATGTCTTCTTGTAT
>DHLV01000021.1 GCA_002405445.1 Flammeovirgaceae bacterium UBA4659
GCTATCGCACGAGATGGTGATTGAAGAAGTGAAACTCTTAGCGAAAACGGGTGGAAAAAAGGATTACAACCGTAAACGTTAGTCCCAATCGGCTGGCTTTATGTTTGTTGAACCGGGAAACATAAACAGACAACTTTGGCCCGCGGGGCCAGCCCGTCCCGTGCAATCAACTGGTACTCCGGCTAGCAAATAAGCATTGTTGGTTTCTTTTTTAATAAACATCTTTTGCCGAGTGACTGCAGCCGCATAAAAGACTCAGACTATTTTGCCAGTGTTTTCTCGTTTGAAAATATTTGATTCAGTTTTTCCAAATGCGGGTTGAAACAGACTGACTGCACCATCTTTTTGGTCTTTGACTGTTTTCCAGTATTCAAACGCTTTTTTGCTTAAACTCATTTGAGTAACTGTGACACGATACTTATCTTGAAAAGTATAATAGTTAACGGGAACAAAACCAACCTGAAGTCCGATCACTTTGCTGCCATTGTTTTCTCGCACGGTGGGTTTTGATTCAAATTGGTTGGCCCAACATTCGCAGCAAGTGCACGGGCCGAGGGAGACCAATTGGCCATTGAGAATTTGCCAGCCGCTGCAAGGAAGCGGCCGCGTGGGGCATGGATTGTTTGGAGGTGCATCTGGATGCAGTTTTGGAATCGTGGTAACGGCATAGACTCCATCAAAACGCCAACGCGTATAAGTCTCTTCGGGGTTCGTTTCCGCGTTGACAAAAATTCGAAATCCATAGCTTTTACTCCCATTGTCCGCGACAAAAGTCTCAAATTTATGATACAAACTGTCAATCCGTCCTACAGGCAGCATCTGATCTGGCAACGATTCAAATTTTCTTCCGTCTGGCAATTGAATCTCTAACCAATAAGATCTACCAATCACTCCTCGAATTCCGGAAGCGCTTGTCTGATAGGTGCCAGGCAAGCGTGTTTCAAAAACTTGCTCTGATTCCCCAGCATCGCTCCGCAGCGTGATCTTTGCATTCGAGATAGTAAGTCCGCCCAGTGTCGATCCAACTTGAATCGTTCGGGATAACTTGACTGTGTACGGGCCGGGGTCATTGGTAATGACGCCATCGACTACGATATCAACTCGATTTTCTTGGTCGGATGGTAATTCTGCACGCTCAATGCACGAGTCGAGAGCAAGGAGAAAGAGAACAAATGCAATTGATCTTTGCATACCTTTTGTCTAGGCAATTTAACTGATCATGGCCGGATTACCATGTGGGTGCAAGCTATGTTTTAGCAATCGAATTGATCAGTTTGCAGCTCATTTCACTGGCTCAAAGTGCTACGAGTTATTTTCGCAGTAAGTATATCTCCACCCTTCTATTTGTTGCCCGCCCCGCTTCGGTTTCGTTTTCGGTAAGCGGCTGACTCATACCTTTGCCTTTTACGGAAACGCGCGAAGGATCAATTCCACGGCTGATCAAAAACTTTTGCACGCTCTCGGCCCTTTTCAGAGAAAGGCTTTCATTAAATTTTTCTGAACCGATGTTATCTGTGTGACCTACAACTTTTACTTCAAGACGAGGGTCTGTTTCCAATGTCTTGGTAAGGTCGTTTAAAAAGTCTTCCGAATCATCGTCAAGATCTATGCTATTGAATTTGAATTGAAACCTTAAGGTGATTTTCTCAACCAGATAAGGTTCTTGATTTACTTTTCCGGCTTCTGCTTCATATTTTCTTTGAATACTATCAAACCGTTGTATTACAATTGATTTAGAAAATGTAGTGGAGTCCACCTTGTTGATTGCTTCTGGGTTCTGATTTTTTGTCGCTAATAACTTGACGGAATCCTGTAACTTTTTTTGCGCATAGTTTTTTAATGCGATTGGCTTTGCTGTTTTTTTCTTGGCCTCAATCTCCTTGGCGCGCTTGGCTCGATATTTTTCGTTGCGTGTGGATACAAGTCGCCTCAATTCCAACCCAACCTCCAATGCTCCTAGATTTCCCGTGTTTTTAACAAACAAAGGAAAATCATAACTGGCTCCAAATGAGAAATTCTCGCGGTGAAATTGAATGCCCACAATCCCCGATCGACCAGGAACAAATTTGGTTAACAAATCGATTCTTGCTATTGCCGCTTGGTTAGGCATCGGTTTGAGTTCATATTGAAACCGTAGCCCGGTATTGAGAGTGACATTTCCGTTGTTACTCGTTACCAATCCTTCTGGGAAAACAGAGAGTTCTCGTTGCTGATAGGCGCGAAATCCGCCCTCAGCAATGAGAGTAGAAGAAAGATTGTTGGTGGATCCCAAAAAAGGATCTTTCGGTTTATTAAAATCAAACAAACTAAACCCCCAATAGGCAACTTTTGTTTCCTTACGGTCTACCTGTTGCCAGTAAAGCCCAGCACTAAAGGTTTGGTAACTTTCTCTGAACTCCGTCATATTTTCTCCATTAGCGATGGAATTGCTAAACCCTCTATCGGGGATATACTGTAGACTCGTGTTGAATCCTTCTAAACTTATGCTTTTGGTTTGAAAGACACCTTTAAATCCCAGTGACAATAATTGAAATCGATTTAGGCGCAAGTGTAATGCATAACTGAGCGCAGCTTCTTGCGTATTAAAAATTCCTCCTGAGCGGTCGTCCATCAATGTGATGCCAATGCCTGACCAAGGCCGGCCTGTGCTTCTATTCAATAGTGGGTAGGTGCTTGAGAGAAAGTTACTCATGATATTGAAATCTCCGCCCGTCTTTTGCGTTCGACTAAGCAATGATACCGTGGCGTAGCGGGTGTTACTCACTAGCGCAGGATTGATACGCTGCTGCGAAAAATTATATTGGCTGAATTGAAAATACTGGGCTTGCGATCTAGAAAACAGGCCTACCAAAATAATTGTCACTAATCCGCCTCGCTTCATCATTTCACTGACGGATTAATAGGACTGAACCTGAGTTCTTTCCATTTAATAGAAGTTTCTGACCGTTGGTTTGTTTGCCATTGACTTTCCAGTAATATAAGCCACTAGGCTGATTGACTCCATTTTTCTGACCATTCCAGCCGGTGTTGGTAGCTGTTTGCCAATTGGTAGTTTCATAAACGATATTTCCTTCGCGGTTGTATATCGTGAATTCGAATTCAGATGCTCCGCTCAATCCCAGGATTTTATAGTCATCGTTTTTCCCGTCTCCATTGGGTGTAAACATCGTTGGTAAGAAGCCTGTATTGATTACTTCGACCTTTACACTAGCCTTTTTTGTACAGCCGATGGAATCGCTGGCGGTAACTTCGTATTGAGTGGTTTGAGGAGGGGAGGCCACGGGATTGGCAATCTTGTTATTGCTCAGCGCAACATTGGGCAGCCATTCATATTGCCTGCCACCGTTGGCTCCTAACTGAACACTTTCACCCTGAGTGAGGATGTATTGGTTGTTATCCAATTGTAAATCAAAATCACTAATCTTTATGCTGAATTCTTTTTTGTATTTGCAGCCACCATCAGACGATGCTTCAACATTTACCAGCAAGTCTTTATTGGCTGTTATGGTAACGGTGTCTTTCGCAGAAGTTTCACTACCGAAAGTCCATTTTACAGTTTGCCAGCCATGAGCAATGCCCAATTTGATGGCTTTATTAAGACAAACATATTTCGTTTCAGATTCATTTTTTTGTGACTCATTTATGCTTATGATATATGCCTTTGATTTTGGGCAACCCCCTGAAAAGGTAACGGCTACAATGGTATCGACTTTATCAGCTACGAAATTCAGTTTTTTAGAGATGCCTTTAAAACCAGTGTTGAAAGAAAACCAATGAGCTTCATCGTCTCCCCCAATCGTTGTGTTTGTACCTTTACATGCCTGAACTTTTTCTAACGTTAGATTATCACTACAGTTGCCGGCACATTTTACTTCGAATAATTTACTGCCGTTGAAGGCATTGTCAACTGCTTGTATCGCATAGACGGGACACCCTCGGCCACGTAGAATGATGAATGAATTGGTAAACTGATTGCCGTGTGTAGGGGCCAGCCGAGTCTCATGCATTGGGTCAAACAATCCGGTTACAAGGTTCTCGCCATTTAGCGTAACACTCAAATCGTATGTGATAGTAGCACTATCAGTTTTGGCACCTTTCGATGGGCTCCAGTAGATGATGGTTTTGTTAAAAACACCTGCCCAAAACGTATAGCCTGGTTTACCCGGAGCAGTATTTGTGGTTACCAGCTTATTTTCAAACACCTCAAAAATTTGATAGCTGGATGAATCTCTTACACGAAGTAAGTCCAAATCTCCATCACGGTCGTAATCTCCCCAGCGCTGAGTTCGTATTTGAATAGCAGCTAAATTAGTTAACACGCCAGCGTTGCTTCTGATGAAATTGGTTGATTGGCCGCTGGTGGTTTTGCCATTGTAAGACAATTCGACCAAGCCATCGGAATCAAAATCCGCCAATTTCAATTCTCCTCTTTGAAACCCAAAAACTGAATCAGTGGCCTTGAGCCGAGACGCGTTATTGGTGAAAAATTTTATTTGGTTTTGACTGCTTGCAGTGACA
>DHLV01000228.1 GCA_002405445.1 Flammeovirgaceae bacterium UBA4659
ATGACTTTAAGGTTACTCAAGTGAAAAGCCCCGTGGGGGAGGAGCAGTCTTATTATGCCTTCGGGGCGATGGCGGAATCAAATCAGCGGGAGAACTCAATTCCGAACCGTTTGAAATATCAATCGAAGGAGTATCAGGAAGACCTCGGTTTAAATTTATATGATTTCCATTGGCGGCAGTATGACCCTTGGGGAGTTATCACAACTACCATGGATCCGAAGGCTGAAAAATTCTATCAGCTAAGCCCTTATAGCTGGGCTGCGGGCAACCCAATGAAATACGTTGATCCTGATGGTAAGGAAATTATTGTCTCCCAAGGTAATTTGAATGCGCAACAATTCGCTAGATTTAAAACTCAGGTGTTGACTAATCTACAGTCTCTGACTAATGATAAACTTGCATGGAGAGGCAATACCTTAGTAATTACTAGATTAGGCGGTGCAAATTCAGGACAAAACTTGTCATCAGGGACAGCTTTGATTAGATCGCAAAACAATAAACAAGCGGGTCATAAAACTACAACTGTTGAATACACTTCAGGTGGTAACCAAACTACAGGGAAAAGTAATGACGTAAATAAAAATCCCAATGGGAGCAGAGGGAAAGGTGACGATGCAACCGTTTCATTCAATCCAAATAAGCTAACGGGGGGTATGGATATTAATGGCAGTAACAATCGGCCGACACAAATAGGACTAGGTCACGAACTGATTCATGCAGACCATATGAATAAAGGTGAACGGGACACTGGTTCTTCTGGAAAGCAAGACGGTGATACTTCACAACCTAGTATCCTCTCAAATGAGGAATATGACACAAGAGTTGAAGAAAATAAGTTAAGAAAAGAACAAAATGTACCCGCTAGAAAGTTATGAAAAATTTTATTGCGCTATTTATAATGCTGAATTTGAATTGTCAAACAAAACAGCAAATGACTGAAGAAAAATTCATCATAGAAGTATGGGACTTTAATCCTTCTATGTCAGTAACGTTTCATTATCATGTTAGCAACGATGGCCTAAGGATCGAAAGAGTAAGTGGGCTACAAGGGGAAGGATCACACATTATTGTTGAGAACAAAATAACTGATGCCGAAATAAAAAAAATAGCTGAGGCATTGTCTTCTTTGTCAATCAATAGTCTAAAAGATGAATATGTTGATCCCCTGACAGAAGATGGAAATCAAAAGACCATCGAATTAACCTTTGGTGAAAAAAGAAAAAAAATAAGGGTATACAATGTTTTTGTTAAAGACTTGGCTACTATCATAGGTTTAGTAAATAGTGTGTTAGAATCTGAATATTTCATTAAATATCCATAGAGAGTAGAGCAAAGAGAAAGGGATGCCATAGTTGACTAGAGTAGTGTACCAAAACGTCACATCTGAAAAAACGATGATGTAAGATACTGACAGTCAAATATACACTTGCGTGGTAGAGTATCAAAAATATGACGGTCTTGTCATCGAATGAAAAGTATGGTCTTGCTCGCTCGATAAGCTTGATGCCGGGCGATGTAATCAGTGCAGAAGTATATGCAAAATATGTGGACCCGAACTCGACCAACTGGAATGGTGCGCTAACAACCTTGATGAGCAACATTGCTTCAAGTGCTGCGGGCGTGGTGGTTGACGGGGTGAATTATACTAGCAGCACTTCCTCCTTCCCTGTGTCATATCCTGGTTTAGTTACAAAGACAGATACGGGTGCACCTAAGGCTTACCTAAATTGGTTAGTGTTCGATAGGGATTTTGTTTTCATCACAGGTGGTTTTCAGCAAATAAGTACAGCAAGCAGAGAAATAGGCAACGATGTGGCCCATGAACGATTGGCCTCGCCAAATATTTCGATCTCCCAGCCAGGTTATGTATACATCTACGTGAGCAACGAGAACGCAACGCCTATTGATTGCTACTTTGATGATCTTAAGGTAACCCAAATCAAATCGCCCATCGTGCAGACGAATACCTATTATCCGTTTGGCCTGGACATCCCCTCGCTGAGCTACGGGCGCGAGGGCAACAAGAAGAACAACTACCTCTACAACGGGCGCAGCGAACTGCAAGACGACTTGGGGCTGAACAATTACTTTACACCCTTGCGCATACAAGAGACCGATGCGCCTAGGTGGTGGCAGGTGGACCCAAAGGTGGATGACTTCTATGGTTGGTCGCCATATAACTACGCGTTCAACAACCCAGTTATAAACAATGACCCTAATGGTGATTGCCCGATTTGTGTTGTGCTGGTAATTGCTGCAATGGTGTTGGATGCTTCTTTTGCTGAAGCCCCCAGGTCACAAGTAACACCCCAGACCCAAAAGCAAGACCAAGAAACGAGAGAATTTTTAAGAGATGCAAATGGCGTGGTGACCACCGTTGTTAACCCGGGAAACAGTGCGAAGCAGTTTTTTGGTAAGTCAGTGGGGAAAGTAATGAGGAGCCAGATGAATAACACTCCTAAAGAGACTCCTGTTATGGAAACCTCGAGATCCGCTAGAAGGGAAGTTATGAGACAAGAGGGAATACCAACAAGCCAGCAACCCAAAAGCCAATCAAAGAATAAGTCAGGTAGAGAGTATACTTATGAAGCTCCTAAAGAAGGTGGTGGTAAACAGCAAAAATCAGTTCAACAGCAAACTATGGACGAAAGTCATAAGGATCAGCCCCATTGGGAAGCAGGCAAGGTTAAGACTGACGAGAGTGGAAATACCCGAATGACAAATCATGGGCGACCCAAACTTCAAAATGATAAGTCAAAAGTTGAATACAAAGAGAACGAATAAAACTAATATCATGACACGAAAAGAGCAGCTAATGCTAGAGGCAACTGGCAAGAAATACTTAAATATATACTTGATTGAACTTAATAAATTGTGCCATAGAAGTATTGGGATGGATAACCTCATAAGCTTAGATGAAACATATCGCATCATCGAAAAAATAAAAGAAAGAATCCCAAAAGAATATGTTTTTCGTGATTGTGGAGATTTTAACAATAAGGAAATGCTTAGAGATGTATTTCAAGGAGCAATGCCTTCATTCGTTAACGGGGCTTATCTGTTTACCGAGTACTCAAAAAATTGCGGAGCTTGTTTGTTAGATAAACTCAGCGATTTTAATACTGATTTTAGTTTTGACTCAGAACATTCTGGAATTATCAGTATTGTTAATAAAGAAATCACAATGAAGATTCTGCTGGATTTTTACGAAGAAGATGGGCATAGAATTGATGTTGAATTTTTTAAGAAAAGCTGAATGTTTTTTGAGCAGTGTATCCCATTAGCAATCGTTGGTCAAAAGTTATTCTTGGTTGTTGTTGCGGGTCGCCTAACCCGCAACTTTGTTTTCCTTATCACTGGTTGTGTTAAATAAAGAATGATGGACAATTTCTATTTTTAAGTGTTTAGGTTAAAGCGAACATGAGTAGCAGGGATAGAAGTGGAAAGCCTCCCGCATTTTTGCGGGACGGACTTGCAACGGATAATCCGGCCGCTGCCAAAAAAATCAAAATACTTTTCGTCATTTTCATTTTGATCATTTCCACAGGCAGCAAAACCAAAGTTTTGGATGGTGGTGTAGCCGGTGGCTTTACATGGCTGGAAGCTGTTACGTATTATGATGACAAAGGCAGACCCGTACAAACTGTTTCTGACAACTACAAAGGTGGCATTGACCGCACCACCACTGTGTTGGATTTTGTGGGCAAAGCGTTGGAAACAAAAACCACGCACAACGAGAGCGATGTAACGTGGAAAGACCAAGTGGGCGTGAGTTTAATCGGAAATAGATTAACACGCACCGCCACCACTACTGCGGGCGCAGCCTCCACCCAAGTGTTGGGCGCCAACCAAAACGGTTGGC
>DHLV01000154.1:0-616 GCA_002405445.1 Flammeovirgaceae bacterium UBA4659
TTCGAGTCCCGCCTTCGGCACTCACTTTACGACTACCCTTTTGGTAGGTACTTTTTGTTTGAGGTATTGAAGCACCCGGTCATATTCAGTTGCCTCCCTGGGGCTTAAAGAAACCTGTCGGCCATCTTCAAAACGGATCACCATTTCCTTGTAGACCGCATTTTTGCCTGTTTTCACCTGATTTTCAATCCAAAACTTGATGCTGGCCAGTTTGTATCGGTGCGATTGGCGCAAAACAGGAAAATTGACTTCGATCTGATTGTTGCCGAGAATCAAAACTTTATACCGCAAAAAAATCCGGTAAATGACAAAACCTGCAATCGGGACCAACAAAGAAATGATGGCGTAATTGTACCATACGCCCTGAGTTTTGATGGCCAAAACATTCATTCCGATGACCACAAACGTGATGATCAGAAATATCACAAATGACACGATTGTGGTGGTAATCGGCTTAGAAACAATCATAGCGTAAATATCTGAAATAGTGCCGGAGATGAGAATAAAACTCACGGCCTCTGTTCCAACTGGTCACCCAACAGACCAGAAAATGGACAAATACCCACCACCCACTCCGTGTCAGTGTAGTGGCAGAGCCGGGGATGAGATTTGAACT
>DHLV01000154.1:788-1660 GCA_002405445.1 Flammeovirgaceae bacterium UBA4659
TGATTACGAATCAGCTGCTCTACCCCTGAGCTACCCCGGCTTTTGTAATCCGCAGGCGAAACCGTTACTCTGCCAGCACCGCTACGCCATCTGAGTTGTTCGGAATTACTAACTGTAGCCCTACTCCCCGATGGTTGCTTAGATCGTAGCAAACAAAAATAATATATTCCTCCAATTTGTTGAGGCCGCCTGTGTACAATTGCGACACTTGTTTTCCGGCAATAGTAGATTTAACTTTCATCATGCTTAGCAAAAAATGTAAATATGCCATCCACGCGCTGGTGTATCTGGCCGAAAAATATGATCAAGGCCCTGTGCAGATTCAAGAGATATCTGACCAAAAACACATACCCAAAAAATTTTTAGAAGCCATTTTGCTGGAGCTAAGGCATTCCAAGATTCTGCAAAGTAAAAAAGGGAAGGGCGGAGGCTATTACCTCTATCGGAAGCCTGAAGATGTCAACTTGGTTGAGGTAATTCGTTTGATGGACGGAGCATTGGCGATGTTACCGTGCGTGTCTTTACACTATTATGAGCGGTGCGAAGAATGCCGGAACGAAGAGACCTGCGGCATACGCGATAGTTTTATTGGTGTGCGTGATGAAACCCTTCGCATTTTGAGCCGAAGCACACTGGCACAAATCACCAAGCGCGAACGGCAATTGGCAGCCTCTTCCAAAATCAAAAAATAATCTATAAAATCTATTGATTTGATAGACTTTAAGGTGTATTTTCGCCACGGGTTAAAGAGATGAAGATGGCAATACGATTAGGTGATATCGCCCCCGATTTCGAGGCAGAGACTTCAGAGGGAAAAATCAAATTTCACGATTGGCTTGGTAATAGTTGGGGAATCTTGTTCTCCCACCCCG
>DHLV01000154.1:1790-19401 GCA_002405445.1 Flammeovirgaceae bacterium UBA4659
GGAATCTTGTTCTCCCACCCCGCAGACTTTACACCGGTGTGCACTACCGAGCTTGGTGCAGTAGCGAAGTTGCGAGCCGAGTTTGACAAAAGAAATACCAAAGTGGTTGCACTGAGTGTTGATGGTATTGAATCTCACGCGCAATGGATTGGAGATATCAATGAAACGCAAAATACGGCAGTTAACTTCCCCATTATTGCTGACCCCGAATTGAAAGTAGCTAACCTGTATGACATGGTCCACCCGCAGATCAGTGATAAGTTTACGGTTCGTTCGGTGTTTGTGGTGGGGCCGGATAAAAAAGTGAAACTCATGATCACCTATCCAGCTTCTACCGGGCGCAACTTTGCCGAAATCTTACGAGTGGTTGACAGCCTGCAGCTGACTGCTGCCTACAGCGTAGCTACACCCGCTAACTGGCAAAGCGGTGATGATGTTATCATCACCATGGCTGTAAAAGATGAAGATATTCCAAATCGATTCCCAAAAGGGCATACCAGAGTAAGGCCTTACCTGCGCACAACACCCCAGCCTGATCTGAATTGATTTCCGGAACCGAGCAATCGGTTCTTTTTTTTAAGCCAATATGTCCATCGAATCGTACACCAACACTTTACTCCAGAGGTGCGCGTGGTTTTCTACAAAAGCTGCATGAACTGGGTCAACTTGATACTCATCATGGCCTTTAACATCATCAAAAATGGTGAGCAGTGAAACCTGATAGGACTGGTCAATTACATCTCTTGGTTCGGTGCGAGCGGGTGTGCCGACTCTGCAAGTGCGAAGAGACTTTATTTTCTTCAATGAGCGCAACCCCGCAAGTAGTAGGTTCAAGTCTTCTTCAGAGTCAGGGTTTTTAAGCCAAAAGAAAACGTGGTGCACTAATTTCCGGTCTGTGCCGGCTTTTGCATCTGCAAAAAACGCTAACCCCGAAGCCGCAGCCCCGGTTTTGATTAGAAATCTTCTACGAGAATTCATGATCAACTAAGAATTAAAACTTTTATCAGGCATCACAGAAACAAATGGCCCGGTTTTACTTGAAAAAGCTAGATCAAGCAGAAACTGCATCATTTCATTTTCATCTTTGGTGGTACCAAAGTCCGTTAACGAAGGTAAATGATGCATGAAAAAATACTGGTAGTGCGACATTTCTATCAACGTGCTGCTGAGCGACCTGGCATATTTATAGTGAGGACTGTAAGATTTGATGATTTGCGCCAACTTGCCATTGAAGTCTTTATAGGGTTTGAAAAACTGTTTTTCATTGTCTTCATTAACATGGTGGGTAAGGTAAGTTTTAGATGCCTCTTTAATGACGATTCGGTGCAGTGCCAGCTTATCTACCTCCTCATCTGCGAAAATCATGTGTTCTTGCTTCAAAGTCAGCACCTTAAGTGCAATCTCGATTTTCTTTTCAGAATCATCCACGTTATGGGTATGGAATTCCAACTGGTATTCCATCCAACGCCAATACCATTCGAAGAAGTAAAGCAGAAGCCTGTGTTTACTCTCAAAATATCGGTAAACACTCGATTCGTTGGTCCCGATGGATTTAGCAAGTTTTTTGAAGGTGAACTCCTCCAATCCCATCGCATCAATCATTTTAGCTCCTGCTGAAAGGATTTTTCTACCAAGATCTGAAAGTTCAGGATTACGCAAGTAGAGCTTTTCATTCACTTTCACTTGAATTTCCCACGCCATAGAGTACTTTTGATTTAGGTAATTCAAATGTAGCAACTACACCCTCAAAATCAACAGTTACATTCAACTATTCAAGTATTATTGTGTTTTGTTTAAGTAATACTTTCAAAAAAATTACATTTGTGAATTAAATTCATAAAAATGGCTGAAAAAAGATCTATTACCGTGGCCTATGGCGATGGCATAGGCCCTGAAATCATGGAAGCAACCCTTTCGGTTTTGCAGGCAGCTGGCGCACAAATTAATATTGAGAAGATCGACATCGGAGAAAAGGTATACGAACAGGGTCATACATCGGGTATTGCTCCTGAGTCTTGGGATTCGTTGCGCAGAACGAAGGTCTTTTTAAAAGCCCCCATCACCACACCCCAGGGTGGCGGATTTAAGAGTTTGAATGTGACAACCCGAAAAACGTTGGGCTTGTATGCCAACGTACGCCCGTGCATTTCGTATCACCCTTACGTTGCCACCAAACATCCGGTAATGGATGTGGTAATTATCCGTGAAAACGAAGAGGATTTGTATGCAGGCATTGAGCATCAACAAACGGACGAGGTAACGCAATGCTTAAAGTTGATCACACGACCCGGGTGTGAAAAAATTACGCGGTTTGCATTTGAATATGCACGCGCCTACAACCGAAAGAAAATTACGTGCTTCACCAAAGACAACATCATGAAGTTGACCGATGGGTTGTTCCACAAAGTCTTTGATGAAATCGGTGCAGAGTACCCGGACATTGAAAAGGAACATTGGATTGTGGATATCGGGGCGGCCAAGTTGGCCGATTCGCCCGAAGCTTTTGACATGATTTTGATGCCGAACTTATATGGTGATATTCTTTCTGATGTAGCAGCACAGATCACCGGCTCGGTTGGGTTGGGCGGCTCGGCCAACATTGGTGAAGACTATGCCATGTTTGAAGCGATACACGGATCTGCTCCTCGCAGAGCAGGGCAAAATATGGCCAATCCTTCGGGCTTACTGTTGGGTGCTGTGCAAATGATGGTGTACATCGGGCAACCAGAGGTGGCCGAGAAAGTTCACAATGCCTGGTTGAAGACCTTGGAAGATGGTGTTCATACCTACGACTTGTTCAAAGAGGGGACTAGTAAAGAAAAAGTTGGAACCAAAGAATTTGCGCAGGCCATCATCAAGCGCTTGGGCAGCACGCCCGAAAAGTTGAAGGCTGTAAAATATGCCAGCGGAGAGGCGAAGAAAATTCAAGGTAGTTTCAAACCAACTGTGCCCGCCAAAAAGGATTTGGTTGGTGTAGACGTATTTTTGCATTGGAATGGAACCAATCGAAATCCCAATGAGTTGGGGAGTATTTTAGACGGCTTGAAGTCCAACAGTTTCGAGTTGGTTCTCATCACCAACCGTGGGGTGAAGGTGTACCCCGATGGCGCACCGGAAACGTTCTGCACAGACCATTGGCGCTGTCGCTTCACCTCAAAGAAGATGGACCAGCCCGGTAGCTACGCAGATGTCATTAACATCGTAACGCAGGTAAATGCGAAGGGCTTGGATATCATCAAAACAGAAAACCTGTGCCGGTTTGATGGCAAGCTGGCCTTCTCACTTGGTCAGGGCCAATAAATGCCAGACACAAACACAGCAACGGTGGCGGGTATGGTTGCACCCCTCGGCAAACCGAGTGGTATTTTTTCCAATGTCAGATCATTTTTTGAGGGACGTAATCTGGTCATCGCAACCAAGCATCAAAAAGAATCTGTGGTGGCACCACTATTTGCAAATGAATTTGGTGTACACACAATGGTGCCGCCTCATTTCGATACCGATCAATTTGGCACTTTCTCCGGAGAGATTGAGCGCAACGCCAGCGCAATTGAAACCATTCGGCTGAAAATCAACAAGGCTCTTGAAATCACAGGCGAATCGCTTGGTATTGCAAGTGAGGGGTCGTTTGGTCCACATCCACAAGTTGGGTTTATCCCTGCCGGAGAAGAAATTGTAATGCTGATCGATCGGTTGAACAACATCGAAATTTCCGCTTCGAAGATATCGATGTCCACCAATTATGCTCAACAACAATGTACTTTGTGGGATGAAGTCCGCAAGTTTGCAACACATGCCGGTTTTCCCACGCATGGTCTGATTTTGAGGAGTGAGAGGGCGGTGCTCAAAGGCATCACAGATTGGGCTGACCTGGAAAAAGGTTATCACCAGACGAAGCAAGAGTTTGCTCCGATTTTGGTAGAAACCGACATGCGTGCCATGTACAACCCTACACGGATGAAAGCCATTCAGAAAGCAACAGAATTGCTGATTGAAAAAATCAAATCAGTGTGTCCGGCTTGTGGGTTTCCCGGATTTTCAATAGCCAACCGAGTTTCAGGCTTGCCTTGCAATGGTTGTGGGCGGCCCTCAGCATTTTCGCTGAAACACGTGTACCAATGCCGGTATTGCAACCATCAAGAGGAAAAAATCTTCCCGGAAGGTTCCGCCAGTGATCCCATGTACTGCGACCACTGCAATCCATAATAGTGATGGAACCTGTTTTAGCCGCCCAGTTTATTCAGCATCGCTACAAGCAGTTTTTCGATACTTTTGATCAACTGACCGCACAGGCAAAAATTCGGTTTAAGCAATGCCAATGGATTGAACAGCGCGAGGCAATGCGCAGGCGTATTTTACTGCACGATCAATTCATCGAACAGATCGCTTTGGAGCTGAGCGCGCAGACAAAGTTATCCGAAAGCAATGTGAGTTGGTGGCGTAAAACGGGCGAGGTATTCGATAGCGCCACCGGTAAAAATGCCATCGCCCAAAGTTTTTTCGACTCGGTCGGCAGGATATACTTTAAAGGTGATTTAGCTTTCACTCTTTTTGATCCGCAGCGTAAAGCTGAAATCAAAAAATTGAATTTAACAGATTACCACTATCAAAACGGCTGTCAGTTTGTACTCCAAGGTTTACAGGATATCGAATTTACCGTTCGCAACGCAGAAGAAAAGGCGAAGCGAATCGATGAAAAATTAAAAAGTATTGCACATGAGCATGGACATGCGATCATGTATCAGCATTTATTTTATCGCAACAAGCATGCCTATTGGCTGGGCTTTTTTGCATCTGCAGATCCACCCGTTCCGCTATGTTTTGCATTTTCCAATTCCCCTGATGGAATTGAACTGAATGCTTTGCTTACCAACGAGGAAGAAATCATGAATGTATTTGCCTTTAGCCGATCTTATTTTTTGGTAGAAACTGCCCACGCTGATGCGTTGGTCGAACTATTGTCGTTGCTGATGCCCAATAAACCCAAGGCACAGTTGTTCATGAATCTAGGATATCAGGAACACGGCAAAGAATTGGTGGTGCACCAACTCCACCAACACTTGCAACAAAACAGAACACAGTTTATAGTGGCTCCCGGCATACCTGGCATGGTGATGATGGTGTTTACGTTGCCAGACTACGACCTTGTATTCAAGTTGATACGCGACAATTTTCGACCACCTAAGTTTGTAAGCCGTGAGGAAGTGATTGAAAGGTATCGTTTTATTGCTATGCACGACCGTGTCGGTCGATTGGCCGATGCGCAGCGTTTCGAATACATGGGTCTGCCGATTGCCTATTTTGAAAAGGACCTGCTCGATTACTTGCTGCGGGAGTGCTCACATAGCGTATCGGTGCGCAATGGCATGGTTTGTTTTCAAGACATATACATCGAACGCAAAATGGTGCCACTGAATTTGTACCTCGATACCAAACGGCCATCGCATGAAAATGATCATGCTGTGATTGACTTTGGAAATGCCATTCGCGAAATGGCTCTCAGTAATATTTTCCCGGGTGATTTACTGATCAAGAATTTTGGCGTGACAAATGAAGGGCGTGTGGTGTTTTATGATTATGACGAAATCGTGCCGTTGGCCAATTGCCAATTCAAAGACATGCCAACAGCGCGCAACGATGATGAAGAGATGAGTGCAGAGCCTTGGTTTGCAGTGAGTGAAAATGACATATTCCCGCAAGAGTTGGTGAAGTTTCTATTGCCAGAAGGAGAGTGGCGTGATCTGTTTGCGCAACATCACCAGCCTTTGTACACCGCTACTTTTTGGAATGACCTGAAAGACCTTCACCAACGCGGTGAACTAGTGGATATACAACCCTACAAAGAGAATTTGCAATAGTGCTTGAATTCCTTCAAAAGCATTATTTTAGCGTCATCATCGGGGTGTAGCACAGCCCGGCTAGTGCGCTACGTTCGGGACGTAGAGGTCGGAGGTTCGAATCCTCTCACCCCGACTTTCACTTTTTGGTGAACGTGCGGTCTGTTTCTCAATTTAACCTTTGATAGAAAAATAAATGATGGTTTGGTAAGGCTTCAGGATGTGCGATCTTAACCAAATCTTTCAATACCAAGTCTGGCCGCAAGTACCCAAGCTCAAGAAATTCACTTCCCCCTTTTGCCCCGTGGCGGGCATCGTAGCTGTACACGTTGCCTTTTTGGAATGGCGCAAACAGCGCATATCGGTCTTCGGCCGCGCGTAGGTCTTGCATGCTTTTGAAGGCTGCTACCCCAATCCACAAGTCAGCATTCTTTGCTTTTGTGTACACGGTTTCAAAGCTTAACTGCAAAAACCCATGAGATGAATCTGCAGCCCACAGGTAACTGCAACCTGCATCGCGTAAGATTCTAGAAGCATAGTTTTCACCACCTGGCAGGAACCAGCCATCACCATATAATACGCCACACAACACAGTTGGCTTTTCCATAGCTTCACTTGCGAGTTGCGCGGTTTGTAAATACTGTTTTTCAATGGAGTTAAAAACGGAGTCGGCCTGCCGTTCTTTACCAAAAAACAGCGCCATAAATTTGATCCACTCGGCACGGCCCAGCGGGTGCCGCTCTAGGTATTCTGCATTGATCACCACCGGAATGTTTAGCTCTTGGATTTTTTTCAGTTGTCCTAAATCGCTGCCCATGGTGTAGCCCATCACCAAATCAGGCCGAAGTGTTACCAGCGCTTCTAAGTCCATTCCCTTGTCGATGCCTAGGTCTTTGACCAAACCAGCATCGACTCTCTTTCTCATTTTTTCTGAGCTGATGTAATCGGTAGTTGGGAAACCAATTAGGCTCTGTGTCTGATCGATGTAATCCAGCAGCGGTATGTGCGTTGTGGAGGTGCACACAATCCGTTCGATGGGTATGTAGACGACTTGAGTGTTGGCATCATGTGCAGGAGCTGTTTTTCCTTTCGGTACCAACAGATAGCTGTAGCCAGAAGTCGCATTTTGATACGGGTAATTGACTTTTACCAGTGTATTTTCTCCAACCGTTTCGACTGAGAAACCTTTTGCATACCTCGTGTAACCAAACTGTGATTGAGCGGTTTTCTCTTTTGCGGGTTGACAGCCCATAGATGTCGCAATGATGAAAGCAACGAGGCTAGCACTGTGCCACCAACCTTGAATCTTAAATCTTGAGTATGTAATCATCCTACAAGTTTAGAAAAATAGTTTATGTTTGCATTGTTATTGGTTCCCGATATTGATCGGGATTAAAAGGGAACCCCGTGCAAATCGGGGGCAGTTCCCGCTACTGTAATCCTAGTTCACTACCAAGTGAGTCTTTGCATACAACGCCATTGTGCTGAAAAGCGCGAGAAGGCTGTAAAGATTAGGAAAGCCAGGAGACCTGCCGATGACAAACTTTATTCAGTGCTTCGGGTAAAAGCGACTGTGAAATCAATCTGATGGTTTTTCCATCCGGAAGTTTTCATTTTCAGCCTTTACTCTTTTTTCAACCATTAAACTTTTTCAGTGATGAAAAAAGAGAAAAAAATCTGGGCGATCTCTTTAATTGCCTTGGGGTGGCTGGCGCCTCAATTAGCAATCGGTCAGCAAGATTCCACCAAAACGTTTACGCTTCAAGAAGTAGTTGTTTCCGCCTCCCGGCAAGAAACCACGCTGCAGGAAACTCCAAGAAGTGTAGGCGTGATTAACAACGAGCAAATCACAAACGGATCCTATAATTCAGTTGCCGATCTGCTTGCCCAGCACGCAGGTATTTATCTGGTAGGTGCGAATCAAGTTCCGGGCTCTAATCAGGGTTTGTTTTTGCGCGGAGCGAACTCAAACCAAGTGGTGGTGATGATTGACGGAGTGCGCATCACCGACCCATCTACACCTAACAATGTTATTGACCTATCAGAACTGTCGCTCACTAATATTGATCGCATTGAAATTGTACGGGGCGCCCACAGCACCATGTATGGTGGGTCTTCCGTTGGTGGTGTGGTCAACATCATTACCAAGAATCGTTCACAACAAGGAGTGCACGGAACGGCAAGCGCACAAGCAGGGACTTTTGGAAGTGGTACGAGTAACTATCAACAACAAGTAGATTTAAATTATGCCGCGAGGTCGGGGTTTTACGTCAATTATTCGCAAGTGGATCAACGCGTAAATGGATTTTCGGCTGCGTTAGACACAGCAAAGAACAATGCCGGAAAGTTCGAGCCTGATAATTTTCAGAAACAAGATCGCACTATCAAACTGGGTTATCAGTTCAATAAGTTAGATGCGCAAATTAGTTACAAACGCACCGACCAAATGGCCGATATCGACAACGGAGCGTTTAGTGACAAAGCAAATAATAGGTTGTTTTTCAATAGGGATTTCTACGCGTACTCGTTGAGTTATCGGTTGGGTAGAAAATGGCAGATGAAAGCGCTGGGTTCATGGAGCAGCTCGGCACGGATCAATCAAAACGATTCTTCGCTGTTACCGTCCGGTAAGTACGATGGCAGCTATTTCAAAGGTAGTTATCGTGGTGAAATCCAAACCCATGAAGTGCAAGTGGCACACCATAGCAATTCTTTAAAAAGTGTGGCCGGCATAGGAGTTTACAATGACGACATGGCATTTAATACCTTTTTCTACAGTAGCGCTTTTGGTGGATTTTCTTCGCGTGTCAATTATGATTCAATCAATATAAATAGCTTGACCAAATATGTTTTTGCCCAAACCACACTGAAATCTGAGGGCAATCCTTTTGGTATTTCAATTGGTGGTCGCATCAGCAACCACTCGCTGTTTGGCACCGTGGGTACGTATGAGGTTAATCCATTCTTTGCATTAAACAATTCGCTTTTGTTTGCTTCGATTTCTTCTGCATTTAATGCCCCGTCTCTTTACCAACTTTTTGACCCCACTGTTCAACCCGGTTACACATTCACCCGTGGTACAAGAAATTTGCTACCCGAAAACTCAGTGTCGTTTGAATTTGGTTGGAAAAAATCATTCGAAAAAGGCTATGGAACGGTTTCTGTATTCAGCAACGTGACCAATAATTCGATTGAATACTTCTATTTGTGGAACAAGAATAAACCGATTTCCAGCCTTAATTTTTCAGATTATCGTGGTGATAAATTCTTGAATGTTGCCAAGCAAGTGGTAACAGGGTTTGAATTGACGGGGCAATACCAAGCCGGTAAGCAAATTTCAATAAACGGAAATTTCACTTGGTTAACTGGAAACACGCAGTTCGACCCTGCTGATCTGGCTTCCACACAGAACTTGGTACAAACGCAAGTTTATAGCACCGGTTCTTTTGTAACAGAATCTCAAACCATTAATTCTTTGTTGCGAAGGCCCAACTTCACTGGGTTCCTTTCGGTTGCGTACCAAGTAATCCCCAAACTATCAATATCAGCCAATTCGCGGATGGCGGCAAGTCGGTTTGACTCAGTATATGATCCGAAACTAGGCCCCTTCGGTGCATTGGGCAGAACCAATGTTCAGAACTATCAGTTGTTTGATTTTTTGGTCAATTGGAACCTAAACCACCACGTTGCGTTGGTAGCCCGAGTTGAAAATGCTTTCGATACCACTTACCAAGAAATCGCGGGGTTTACAACACGCGGAAGGAGCTTATATTTTAAATGCATCATGCGTTGGTAGTTGACTAATATCAAGAGATTTCTCACCAGGTGGAGTGGCGGCAAGAACAGCTGCTTTGCAAAGATGCTGCCAAGCCGACAGGATGGCAACCCGCAGTGTTGCTCAACATTCTAAATGAGAACGGAGAAATCAGTCGAAGCCACGGGATTCCCAAAGAAACTCTGCAAAAGCAAGCTGAGTTGCTCGGCTTGCCTGTTGTAACGCCTGCTGCTAGTTGGAAGATGTATGAGGAGGCTTTTGTGGACAACTTGAAAACGCTTAAAACAAGTTTTCATTTGGAAGCTGCAGTGTTTGGCGATATTGATTTGCAGGCGCACCGCGATTGGGAAGAAAAAGTGTGTGGGCGAACTGTGTTGCAGGCGATGCTTCCGCTTTGGCAGCGAAATAAGTCTGAGTTGGTTGCGGAAATGCCGGGTATCGGTTGCATTGAAACGTTTATTGTTTCGTGCAATCAAGTGATGAGGCCTTCATTTCTTGGCAAGCGACTCGACATGAATGTGGTGGCTGATTTGCAAAAGCTGGGGGTAGACGCCTGCGGAGAAAATGGCGAGTACCATACGTTGGTAGTAAACATGCCGTTATTCCGAGGCCGGATGCCCGTGGTGTTTGGTGACGTTCGTCAGCATGGTGATTATTGGTTTTTAGAAATGAAATTGATGAATGCTGTGCTTTAGGAGAATTCCGTGCAAATGTAATTGCAAGTTTCGTTTAAGTTTCGCTGAATTGCCGATGTAATGTCTCAACACTTTATTCTTTTTTTTGAATTCACGAAAGTATTTCGGACGCGGTCAAGTTGTTGAAAAAAATGTCGATAATTTTGTAACTCAATTATTTTTTCAACTCGCAACAGGTAAATGAAAATCAGCAAGAGGGGAAGCGATTTGCAGCAGCAAGATTACTACATGGAGAATGGTCTAATGGTTTTTACAGAACACTTTCATCTGAGAAGGGGGTATTGTTGTAAGAACAAATGCCGCCATTGCCCATATAAAATTCGCACTAAGAGTAAATCAACTGTTAACTCTTACTCATTGCAGCAAAAAGGAGGTTGACAGCTTCGGTTGGTGAAATTTTCTTTGCTTTGATTTGAATCTCTAAGTTTTGTTTGAGTTCCGCAACTCCTGATTGTTTAAACAATTGTTGACGCCAACGTTGTTCAAATAGTTCTTCGAACCAACCAATGTCTTGCTCAGTTCGATTGAACTCAAAAAAACCATTTTGTCTTGTGGTTTCCACAAATTGTTCAATGGTTTGCCACACCTCAGCAATGCCTTGATTAGTTATTGCTGAACATGTTAGAACATCAGTTTTCACACCCGATTCGGGCGAAGGAAATAAGTGCAATGCATATTGAAAATCAGCTTGTGCTTGTGTGGCTCTTTTTTGATTTTCACCATCTGCCTTTGTGATCACCAAACCATCTGCCATTTCAATAATCCCTTTTTTTATTCCCTGCAGTTCATCGCCTGCACCAGCCAGCATCAACAGAAGAAAGTAGTCTACCAAGTTGCGCATTGAAGTTTCGGATTGCCCCACACCAACTGTTTCGATCAGTACTACATCAAAGCCAGCCGCTTCGCAGAGCAGCATTGCTTCACGGGTGCGGTAGGCAACACCGCCTAGCGCTGCCCCCGCAGCGGTTGGCCGGATGAAAGCGAGCGGGTCTTTCGCGAGTTCTTCCATCCGTGTTTTATCGCCTAAAATGCTCCCTTTAGTTTTGCCGCTAGAAGGGTCAATGGCAAGCACAGCAATCTTTTTTCCCTGTGCGGTTAGGTGTTTGCCAAAGGTTTCAATGAAGGTACTTTTACCCACACCCGGCACACCCGTAATACCGATGCGAGTGGCGTTGCCGGTAAATGGTATGAGGGCGTTTAACAGTTGTTGCGCAAATTCGCGGTCTTCTTCGCGCAGGCTTTCCACCAGTGTAATACCCTGGCCAAGCGCAACGATGCTCCCCAAGCGAATGCCCTTTTCAAGTTCCTGCCAAGAAGGCCTATGGTGACCCATTAATTTCATTTCACAGTTTTACAAAAGTGATGTAAATTCTTAAATTTAGGAATCAAGATTAAAACCTATGAAGAAATTTTGGGTTCAATGTACGGCTATTACCGTTTTTGTGTTTGTAATGATGTGGGTAGCAGGCTCTCTTTCGGATCTCAATATCTTTAAGGCATTTGATACGATTTCATTGGCTTTTTCAGACTTCGAGTTGACAGACTATGCATTTAATAATTTGCGACCAGATCCAACAGTAGATGAGCGAATAGTGATGGTTAATTTTGGACAGCTATCCAGGCGAGATGTCGCGGGCATGGTTGAAATCATAAGTCAACAGAAACCAAAAGTAATTGCACTTGATGCTCGTTACATTTGCGAAGGAGGGTTACGAGATTCCATCAATTGTCCGCAATTAATTGACGTGTTTGGAAATCAGCTTCTGAGCAGCGCCATCAAGGAAGCTGGCAATGTGGTGATCGGAGAGAAGTTGATGCAAACCGATTCTTTGGCCAATTTTGATACGAATGTTGCTGACTCAATTGAGATTTCGGACAATATCTTCAGCGA
This sequence comes from Flammeovirgaceae bacterium UBA4659, assembly GCA_002405445.1. GTDB lineage: Bacteria > Bacteroidota > Bacteroidia > Cytophagales > Cyclobacteriaceae > ELB16-189. Next base: position 13,989 of record DHLV01000154.1, read on the forward strand.
CTACTCGTATGAGGGTTTCGTAAATTTCCCAACGAATGCTGCTTGGCAAGAAGACGTAAAACAAGTGCGTACGTTCTGGCCTTACTTTATGGTAAAAGGCAAGAGAGAATTAGCATTCTCAACCCAAATAGCCAATCTATATGATTCAAGTAAAGTAAAAAAACTCCTCGCCAGAAATAAGGAGGAGGAAATCATAAATTTTTACGGCAACATAGACGTTGTTCACTTGAAGGTGAAAACATCAAAAATTGATGACACAAAAAGTACAAATTTTGGAACAGGATTCTTTGTAATTGACTTTGATGACGTTTTTCAGGGGAATTTTGTCCCGGATTTATTTAGGGATAAGATTGTGATTATTGGTTACCTGGGTGATCGCCTTGGCGATTCAGCATGGGAGGATAAGTTCTTTACTCCGTTGAACAAGAAAATTGGCGGGCGGGCAAACCCTGATATGTTTGGCCCAGTTGTGCATGCGAATGCCGTAGCAATGATCTTAAACGAGCAGTACATAGACGAAATACCGGCTTGGTTGCAGTTGACAATTGCATTTGTTTTTTGTTGGCTTACAGTCGCTTTATTTGCATGGATGGATGTCAATCTCCCAATCTGGTACGATGCTCTGTCGGTTATTATTCAAATTATGCAGATATTTCTGATAATGATCTTAATTGTGCTGGCGTTTGCATATTGCAGTTTAAAGCTCGATCTTTCAACAACAATGCTAGCCACAGCCCTCGTTGGCCCGTGTTACGACATTTTTAAATCTGTACAAAAGGAGATTGTCAACCGACTTACCAAACAGAAAGAACCCGTATCAAACAATGAGCCATCTAAAGTGGCATAATTTTTTTCACTACATTTACTAAATTATTGAACACCAATAAATTATGAAAAAGAATTGGATTTTGTTAGTGTTGAGCCATTTTACGTTTGTTTTCGGTGTCAATTCGCAAGATTACGCCTTCAAAGTAATGGCTAACAAGGGCTCAAACGAGTTGAAAACGGGCAGCGCCTGGCAGGCGTTGAAAACAGGCGATAAGCTGGGTAAAGATGATGAATTGAAGGTAGTAGAGAATGCTTATGTCGCGTTGGTACACAATTCAGGCAAGCCGTTGGAGCTCAAAGAGGCAAAGACCTACAAAATTGCCGAATTGGCTGCAAAAGTAGGCCCTGGTGCCAGCGTAGTAAGCAAATACACCGACTTTATTTTGTCCAGTAACTCTGCGGAGGCAAAGAAGAATCGCCTAAGCGCAACAGGTTCAGTGACGCGTGGATTAGGCATTAACATTATGTTACCAAAAAACCAATTTGGAGATATTTTTGAAAACACTGTTTATGTGAGTTGGGAAAGCCCAAAGACTGGTGGCCCTTTTACTGTAATTGTCCGTGACATGTTTGATGTTGAGTTAATAAAGTTTGAAACTCCTGAAACAAAAATAGTAATCGATAGAAACGACCCAAAGTTAGCAAATCAAGAGGCGCTATTGGTTGAGGTTAGGTCAAAGACTGAGAAATGCGAGGAGCCAAAACTATTGAAGCGTCTTTCAGCTACGAGGAACGCGAGTATTAAAAAGTTACTTGATGATATGGGCGATGATCTTAAGCAGGAAACTGCGTTGAACAAGTTTATCATGGCTGGCTTTTATGAAGAGAATAATCTTTTTATTGATGCGATCGGTTCTTATCAGCAGGCAATCATGTTGGCACCAGATGTTCCGACTTATCAAGAAGCATATGAGGAGTTTCTGCTTCGTAACAAGCTGAAAAAGCCTGCTTCTTCTCAGACAAATTGATTTTTCAAAATTCAATAGAAACCCCGCACCGCGGGGTTTTTTTGTTGGTTATCAAATTATCATTCTTACTCGCTCTTCTTCTCTTTTGACGAAGTCTTGGCCTTTTTCACTTTGATGGTCAGCGATTCGCCCGTACCCTCATAGTCGGCCAAAATTGTTCCGCCCTCGGTAACTTCACCTTTCAAGATTTCTTCAGCAACCGGGTCTTCCAAATACTTTTGAATAGCGCGGTTTAACGGGCGTGCGCCAAACTGCTGGTCGTATCCTTTTTCTGCTAAGAAGTCTTTCGCTTTTTCGGTTAACTCAACATTATAACCCAGCGACAAAATGCGGGCAAACAATTTGCCCAACGTAATGTCAATGATCTTGTGGATATGTTCGCGTTGCAGAGAATTAAACACAATCACGTCATCCAAACGATTCAGGAACTCAGGACTGAAAGCACGCTTCAAAGCACTTTGTATCGTTGACTTCATCAGCTCCTCTTCATTTTCGCGCTTTGCTTTAGTTGCAAACCCGATGCCTGCTCCAAAATCCTTCAGATCGCGAACGCCAATGTTGGAAGTCATGATGATGATCGTATTTCTAAAATCAACCCTGCGACCCAGGCCATCAGTAAGAATGCCATCGTCAAGTACTTGCAATAAGATATTGAATACATCGGGGTGCGCTTTTTCGATTTCATCCAACAGCACCACCGAGTAAGGCTTGCGTCTTACTTTTTCCGTCAATTGACCGCCCTCTTCGTAACCCACGTATCCCGGAGGAGCACCCACCAGTCGCGATACCGAAAATTTTTCCATGTATTCGCTCATGTCGATGCGCACGAGCGTATCGTCTTTGTCAAACAAGTAGTTGGCCAGCACTTTTGCCAACTCGGTTTTTCCTACACCTGTTGGCCCCAAAAAAATAAATGATCCGATAGGCTTCCGCGGGTCTTTCAAGCCCACCCGCGTCCGCTGGATCGCTTTCACCAATTTTTTGATTGCTTCTTCTTGTCCGATCACCTTACCGCTCAGTTGCTCGGCCATCCCCAACAATTTATTGCTTTCTTTTTGCGCAATACGATTGGCAGGTATGCCTGTCATCATACCAATGACATCGGCCACATTTTCTTCAGTAACGGTATATTTTTCTGTCCTTGTTTTTTCTTCCCAGCGAGCCTTTGCCAAATCAAGCTGCTCCATCAATTTCTTCTCTTTATCGCGCAATTGTGCGGCTTCCTCGTATTTCTGGCTTTTTACCACACGATTCTTTTCTTTCTTCACCTCGTCAATGGCGGTCTCAAACTTCACAATTTCCTCAGGCACGTGTATGTTATTGATGTGCACACGGGCACCGGCTTCATCGAGCACATCAATCGCTTTATCAGGTAAAAACCGATCGCTGATATAGCGGTCAGACAGTTTTACGCACGCTTCCACTGCTTCTTTCGTGTAGCTTACATGGTGATGATCTTCGTATTTTTCTTTGATGTTTTCCAAGATCTGAATGGTCTCGTCCACTGTGGTTGAATCCACCATCACCATTTGAAAACGCCTTGCCAGCGCTCCGTCTTTTTCGATGTATTGGCGGTATTCATCTAGCGTGGTAGCGCCAATGCATTGGATTTCGCCACGCGCCAAGGCAGGTTTAAACATGTTGGAGGCATCCAGCGACCCGGAGGCGCCTCCTGCGCCAACAATGGTGTGAAGTTCATCAATGAAGAGGATAACATCAGGTGATTTCTCTAGTTCGTTCATCACCGCTTTCATTCGCTCTTCAAACTGACCGCGGTATTTTGTTCCTGCAACCAACGAAGCCAGATCCAGCGTTACCACGCGTTTTCCAAATAACACTCGCGCAACTTTCTTTTGCACAATGCGGAGGGCCAGGCCCTCGGCAATAGCAGTTTTGCCTACACCCGGTTCGCCAATCAAAATGGGGTTATTTTTCTTTCTTCGGCTCAGAATTTGCGCAACGCGTTCAATTTCTTTTTCGCGGCCCACTATCGGATCAAGTTTGTTCTCTTCCGCCAGTTTGGTCAAATCGCGCCCGAAATTATCTAAAACCGGTGTACGGGATTTTTCACTGCCTTTCTTCTCTTTACCTGCGCCAGTGCCAGTGGCGCCACTTCCAAACATTTTTGACGAGTCGTCATCTGGATCGTCTGTATCAGACGATGCAGTGGGCTGGTCTTGTTGGTACTCTAACATCTCTTTCACCACATCGTAAGCGACATCAAATTTGTTTAGGATTTGGGTCGCCAGGTTGTCGGGATCTCTCAAAATGGAAAGCAGCAGGTGCTCTGTTCCGATCAATTGTGCTTTGAAGACTTTGGCTTCAAGGTAGGTAATCTTCAATGTTTTTTCAGAGGCGCGCGTGAGCGGGATGTTTGCCAGGTTTTTGATTTCATGTGTGGCAGTGCCTTTCGAAACGCGTTCGATCTCTCCGCGAAGTTGATCCAAGGGCACGCCCAATTTTTTCAATACGCTCACGGCAACTCCTTCGCCTTCGCGTATCATGCCCAATATCAGGTGTTCAGTGCCGATATAATCATGACCTAAGCGAAGTGCTTCTTCCCGGCTTAACGAAATTACCTCTTTAACCCGGTTAGAAAATTTTGCTTCCATATTGTTTGGCATAGCTAGGTTACAATCTGTAAATGTAAATTTTTAATTGATAACTGGCAAAATGAGCTAATCCGATCTCTACAAACTGATAAGTCAAACGTTTGACTTGAATTATTTGTTCATTCTTGCGCAGAAGTTTTGATGTACCTATTGGCGTTGGGCCCTGTGCAAAACAAAACATCAACCACGCTCAAATTGGCCACAAAATTACTGCCAAAAACCTGTTGGTAGTGTTCCGTGCGATGCCGCGTGCGGGCTGCATGATTTGTTTTATTGCTGATCACGTTTCTGTGGTCGATCACTCCAGGTGGATAGTTTTGCTGATATGACACCGTTTCAGCAATGGCAATTTCAAGATTCAGGCTGCGCAGGCAGAAGGAAAGCAGACTTTTGTTGAAGTCAAATAAAAAACGATGCTGCTGAAACATGATCGCGTGCAGTGCATCACTATAATATTCAAAGAAGGGAGCATTTTCATAAGCCGACCGGATAGATCGCCAATGATTGTTGCGCCACCGGGGGGAAGCATCCAGTTGAACCGCCCCCATGGGCACTTTGCCATGTTTGGCTGTGGTGGGCACCACCAGCATGAGCCGGCCCTGCGATGTATTGATGTGGCACCTCGACCTATAACTCTGTCTTACATAGTGTTCATACTTTTCCAAATCTACCTGGTGGTGAGGCAGCAGTGCACAAAAGTACTCAACACACGGCAGGTAGTGGGGTTCAATTACAATGGTTGACACCGAGGCTGTTCTAGCGCAACATTTTTAACAGCGTGGTGAGGCGTTGCTTGAGGCTTCTTCTGTCTATGATGAAATCGAGGAAGCCATGTTCGAGCACAAATTCTGCGCTCTGAAAACCCTGCGGCAGGTCTTTGCCGATAGTCTCTCGTATCACACGCGGGCCGGCAAAACCAATCAATGCGCCCGGCTCGGCTATGTTAAAATCTCCCAGCATGGCAAAAGACGCTGTCACACCTCCTGTGGTGGGGTCTGTAAGCAG
>DHLV01000154.1:19486-19783 GCA_002405445.1 Flammeovirgaceae bacterium UBA4659
CCTCCTGTGGTGGGGTCGGTAAGCAGGGAGATGTAAGGCACTTTCGCTTCGTCCAGCAAAGCCAGCTTTGCTGATACCTTTGCCAACTGCATGAGGGATATCCCTGCCTCCATCATGCGGGCACCACCTGAACGCGATATGATCAGCAGCGGAGTTTTTGTTTTCAGACTGTGGTCGGCAGCGCGTGCGATCTTTTCGCCCACAACGGAGCCCATGCTACCTCCGATAAAAGCAAAGTCCATGCAAGCGATCACAATATCAAGCCCGTTCATCTTGCCGTAGGCGGTTCGCACCGCG
>DHLV01000154.1:19966-20191 GCA_002405445.1 Flammeovirgaceae bacterium UBA4659
CTTTCAATTTTGATTTCGCCTGAGATTCTTTGATGCGCTTAGGGTAAGGCTTGGTATCCACAAATTTCAATGGATCGCCCGACTCCATGTTTGCATCCAACTCAGTGCACTCGTTGTTGTCAAAGAGAATCTCAAAGTATTCCTCTGAGCCGATTTTCACGTGAAGATCCTCTTCGGGCACCACGTAGGCGTTGTTTTTTAGCTCTCGGGTGTGCACAATTTTAC
>DHLV01000154.1:20345-22175 GCA_002405445.1 Flammeovirgaceae bacterium UBA4659
CCACCGGGCGATTTGAACCAAAGGCCGTCAGGCACTTCGCGTTTTGCTTCTGTGGGTGTTAAAATTCCTTTATCCGTTCGTTTGAACCAGGGCATCTTGTTATGTAAAGATTTAAGAACTACGATTTAACGTTTACCGGTTGACGTAAACCCGGAGAAACAGTTCATCAAAAATCACACGTTAAGCGATGTCGATCTTGCTGTCTAAATACACGTCTTGGATGGCATTTAAGATTTCAACACCCTCTTTCATCGGGCGTTGGAAGGCTTTTCTGCCCGAAATCAAACCCATGCCACCAGCCCTCTTGTTGATGACGGCCGTGCGGACTGCATCTGCCATATCGCTCGCACCTTTGCTGTCACCACCTGAATTGATCAAGCCTGCACGCCCCATGTAACAGTTGGCTACCTGGTAGCGACACAAATCAATCGGGTGCTCCGAAGTCAACTCGGTGTATATTCTTTCGTCTAATTTTCCGTAGCTGCTGCCGCCTGTGTTCAGGGCTTTGTAACCTCCATTGTTTTCAGCAAGCTTTTGCTTGATGATGTCGGCCTGTATTGTTACTCCCAAATGGTTGGCCTGGCCGGTCAGGTCAGCCGATACGTGATAGTCTTTTCCATCCTTCTTGAAGGCATCATTGCGTGTATAGCACCATAAGATGGTAGCCATGCCTAACTCGTGAGCACGCTCAAAGGCAGCTGAAACTTCCTGTATTTGGCGAGTCGCATGCTCTGATCCGAAATAAATGGTAGCTCCAATAGCTATTGCTCCCAGATTCCAGGCATCCTTAACAGAGCCATACATGATTTGGTCTGCCTTATTAGGATAGGTGAGCAATTCGTTGTGGTTTACCTTTACAATGAACGGAATCTTGTGTGCATACTTCCGCGACATCAGCGCCAAGCCGCCAAAAGTGGTAGCAACCGCGTTGCAGCCGCCCTCAATCGCAAGTTTTACGATATTTTCGGGGTCAAAGTAAATCGGGTTTTTTGCAAATGAGGCACCTGCGCTATGCTCAATCCCTTGGTCAATCGGCAAAATCGAAACGTACCCTGTTCCGCCCAAACGGCCTTTGTCAAAAAGCAACTGAAGGCTTCGCAATGTTTGCGCGCTTCGGTTAGAAAGGGCAAAAATTCGGTCCACGAAGTTGGCACCCGGCAAGTGCAGTTGGTCTTTGGAAATAGTCTTGCTCTTGTGGGTCAACAATGACTCGGCATCTTTCCCCAGTAACTCAGATATTGTTTGTTTCGCCATAGGTTATAGAATGTGAAGGGCAAATATAGCGCAAGCGTTTTGGTTCGAAAACTCGTTTTAAAGCAAAAAACCCACTTCAGTAGTCTGAAATGGGTTTTGATATGTTTCAATGGTTTGCAAGGTTAAGCGGCTGTTTCGGCAGCGCCCAATTTTTCTTTAATTCTTGCTGACTTTCCCTGACGGCCCTTTAAGTAATACAATTTGGCTCTCCTCACTTTGCCTTCTTTGATCACCTCAATCTTGTCGATGCTGGGGCTAAGCGTGGGGAAAATACGCTCTACACCAACACCGTTGGACACTTTTCTTACCGAGAAAGTTTCACCGTTGGTGGAAGTACCTCTGCGATACAACACAGTACCCTGAAATTGCTGAATTCTTTCTTTGTTACCCTCGTTGATTTTTACATGCACGCTCACGGTGTCTCCTGCCTTAAATTGTGGCAGGCTGGCTCTTTTTGAGGCGAGTTCCTGTTCGGCTATTTTCATTAAATCTGCCATAACCTTTATTTTTTTGAAATTGGACTGCAAATATAGCGGAATACCGCAAAAAAACGGATACCCTTCAAAAAAGAAATTT
>DHLV01000154.1:22325-22564 GCA_002405445.1 Flammeovirgaceae bacterium UBA4659
CCATCGCTTGGGCATCACTGAGCTAATGAAAATCAACACTTTACCCGAAACCCCCGTGTCGGCAGAAAGACATTCGTTATACATCGTTTGGGTTTACCGTTGGCAAACAGCAAGTATTGCTGCCTTCGCCTGCGATGCACTAGATGTTGGGGCGCCTTTCCTTTGTGCGTTTGATAGATTGGTCAATTTTCCATTCTTCGATTCGCAACTGGTGCCCTGAAAGCAGCACATCGGGCACT
>DHLV01000038.1:0-7268 GCA_002405445.1 Flammeovirgaceae bacterium UBA4659
GCCCTGTGGAGCTGTGCTTTTACGGTGCCCAGCGGTGCCTCTAATTCAACGTCAATTTCTTCGTAGCTCAACTCGTGAAAGTAACGTAAGCGCACCAGCTTTTGATATTTGGTGGGCAGCATGTTTACAAACACGTTCATAATTTCTTCCTTTTGTGCGCGAATGGCCTCGTCCTGGGGGTTAAGGTTTTGATTGTCCTCAATATCAATGGAAACCGACCCGCCATCGTCATCAGTATAGGTGTTTTCGATGCTCAACGTGTTGATTTTCTTTTTGCGGATGAAGTCGATGGTATTGTTGGTGGCAATACGAAACAGCCAGGTACTAAACGTAAAGTCCTTTTTAAAACGGTGGAGGCTGCGGAAGGCCTTTGAGAAAGACTCCATGGTAAGGTCTTCGGCATCGTCTACGTTGCGCACCATTTTCAAAATAACATGGTACACCGGGCGCTTATAACGTTGCAGCAACTTCGCATAGGCTTTGTCATCGCCACCCACGGCCATGTCAATGAGGCGAAAATCTTCCAGAGCCTTAGATGAAAACCTCCCTTCTTCTAGTTCTTCCATCGTATCCGTTTGGCATTTAACGCTGCTACACCGGCAACAAGATAGTAAAAGGCGTAAAGAAAATCTAAAAAGGGTACCTTCCATGCCTCAAAGCGTTGCCCTAACCGAAGGGAAGCGATGTGGAAGACCACGGCCGCCAATACAACGCGCAAGACCAGCCCTCCCATCAAAAAATTGCCCAGGGGGTGGAAGAATGCCAGCGGTAAAACCCCCAGCCAACCACCCATCCACGTCAGTGAAAAGGTGCCCAGCAGCAACTTGTCACTAAACTTATAACGCTTGCCCACGGCAAGATGCCTCACCTTTTGATGAAAATACTCGCTCCATGTTTCTTTGGGTAATGAAACTGTCATTGCATCGGATCCAACTTTCACGCAGGTATTTTGGCGTGTTGCGTAACGATTCACAAACAAGTCATCGTCACCACCGGTTATCTCCAGATGTCCATTGAATCCTTTGTTTTCGAGAAATACCTTTTTTTCGTAGAGTAAATTTCGGCCGACACCCATGTATGGCTTGCCCAGCAACGCCATTCCCAGCATTTGGATACCTGTGAGAGTAGACTCAAAACGGATGAACGAATTTAAAAGTGATGATCTTCTCAGATAAGGTGAAAAACCGAGCACAAAGATGGTGTTGGGCAAATATACACTGCTCATCTCTGCTGCCCAGCGTGCGGACGCTGGTCTACAGTCAGCATCGGTAAGTAGTACCCTGTCATACCTTGCCGCCCGGATGCCCAGGGTGAGCGCGTACTTTTTACCGTTTACGTGCTCTGGCTTATGCACCACACGCACCATCCGCAGCAGCGGGTTTTCTTTGGTTGCCTGCAACAAGTAGTCATAAGTATGGTCGTTGCACCGATCTTCCACAACAATCACCTCAAATTGAGGATGATCTTGACGAAGCAACAATGGCACCAATTCACGCAGGTTCTCCTCCTCGTCATGAGCACAGACAATGATAGACACCGGACGCGGGGGCTTGGATGTCAGTACTTCTCTCCTTTGAAAGGCAGCAAAAAAAACGAGGAAAAACAGCAATTGAATGCCGAGCACAAAAAACCCTACAACTGCTAAGGCCTCCAAACGAATTTTTGTTTACTGTTAACCCTACAAAGATAACGGTTAGCATTGTGGCCAAAAACTTGATTTGGATGGAATTCAAACAAAAAGCGTAAAAAAACGCTTCAAATGAAGATTTTTTCACTTTATACAAAACTTTTTATCTTCAACGCCCATCAACATATCAGACTCTCAAAACCTTGGCGGAAACTCTACTGAATATCGCTATGATGCACTCAGATCACCTCATCGCACGTGCACGCGAGGGGGACAAAAACGCCCAAGGCAGGCTGGTGCAGCTATGGTACAAGCGCATGTACAATTTTGCTTACAAATTCTTCTTCGACCACGACCTGGCCATGGAGGTATCGCAAAAAACCTTCATCAGCATGCACAAAAACATTGGCGCGCTGCAAGAGGTGAGCAGGTTTAAAAGTTGGCTGTATACCATTGCGGTGAACTATTGCCGCGAAGAAGCCAGAAAGAAAAAGACTTCACGGTCCATGTCGTTGCACGATTTGCGGCCGGGCGAACGGGATGAGAGCTACCGATGGGAGGAAACACACCACCGCACTGCAAACCCCGAGCGACTATTGCAACAGTCAGAACTTTCAGATCTGCTGCAGGAGTGTCTGTTGGAACTGAGTGAAGAGCAACGCGAGGTGGTGATCATGAAAGAGTACGAAGGCTTGAAGTTCCGCGAAATTGCGGACACACTGAACATTTCAGAAAATACGGCAAAGTCACGGATGTATTACGGACTTGAAGCTTTAAAGCGAATTTTAGAAAAAAAGAATATCACAAAAGAAACCATTGGTTATGAACTTTAAACCAGATGAGGCAACGTTGGTGGCTTACCTGTATGGCGAGCTCTCTCCCGCTGAAAATGAAAAGGTGCAAGTTTACCTCGCACACCACCCGAATGAACTGGAGAAACTGCAGTCGTTGCACGCGGTGCGCAACGTAATGGCGCGTGTGCAAACAAAGGAAGTAATTGCGCCACCGATCATCATGGAAGGCAATCATGTAAAGCCTTTGTGGCAATCCGGCTCACTGAGGATAATCATGGGGATTGCAGCATCGTTATTTTTTCTGATGGTAGCCGGCAGGATACTGGGGACGGAAATCGGCTATCAACAGGGCGAACTTAAAATCAGCTTTGGCGGCAAAAAAACTGTTGACGATGCCCCGGCAATCGATGAGGCTCGTGTACAATCGATGATTGCCGCCTCGCTGCATCAGAATAATCAGGCGTTGGCTGCACAATGGGGTGAACAGCAACAAAAACTGGCAAAAAACATCGCCAGTAACCTGAATTCCAACTCTAGGCGTATTGACGGGTTGATGAAGACAGCATCACAGGCATCGCAGGAACAGGTGCGCACATTTGTGGCCGGTCTGCAAAATGAGAACCTTAAAATGATGAAAGACTACTTCAAGTTGAGCACCGATGACCAAAAAAAATACATGGAAAGCTTGCTGGTGGATTTCTCCGACTATTTGAAGGAGCAACGCAGGCAAGACCTGATGCTGATGCAAACCCGTGTAGCCAGCCTGGAGAAAAATACCGATCAATTTAAACAGGAGACAGAGCAGATATTGGCCAATATCATCTCAACACCCCTTGGCAAAAACCGAAACAGTTATTAAAAGTTAAACAAAGAATTCGTATGAAAAGTATTGTGAAATGCGTGATGCTGCCGGTATGTATCGCCTTAGGCCATGCAGGCGCATGGGCGCAGCCAAAAATGGATGACAATCGGATGCAGCGCGATATTGAAGTGGCTGAAAATATTTTGAGCACTTTGCTGCGGCAGCAACTCGATAAACGGTCGTTCTTTTTAATGGAAATAACCGGCACTTACCGGCAAGGGTACGGATTGACTTTTCTTATTCCCCCGGACTATACTTTACTGCCGTGGACAGAAAATTTCGATGTGGGTGGCAGCTTTTACCCTGACGGCAGAGGTAGCGGAACAGTTTTGTTCGGAAATGGCAACGAACCGGCAGCAAACGATAACAATAGCATCAAAGCGACAAACGAAGAAGGTCAAACTAATCGTGAGCGACAAAAAGAAAGAATCAACACGATAGTCAATAGCCAGCTGCGTACAACCGCGGGCCGCATGCGCAACCAAAACCGCGATAGCCTACGTGACCAATCGTATGCCAAAGTGATTGAAGCTGCCAAACAATTTTTGGCCGACTATGGTGACCTGATCACCCAACTGGCGCACAACGAACGGATTATCATCACCAACCGTGGCGATGAAAATCAATTTTGGTTCAATGGTATGAACATGCAAAACCGTAAAAATCCATTTGTAACAATTGAAGGTTTGAGATCAGATATCACATTGCTGCGCCAGGGCAAATTGAGCCGCGAACAATTCATTGCAAAACTGAAAGTGACAACCACCGACAGCGAAGAGGAACTGAGACCTGACCTCGAATTGTTGTCGAGTATTTTCAACCGTTTGTACCGAAGTGACCTTTCAAAAAGCTATTTCGTACAAAAGAATACGTACTATGAAAGACTCAAAGACTTTGGCGTGGTCTACCACATGGAAGCATACTCTACGCACCTTGACTACTATGGAAATGGTTTTGACATGCCAACATTGGGCCTCCGCGGCCTGGATGCAGCAACGCGTGATCAAAAAGTGAAAGAATTATATCCGGTTTTTGCGAACAGTATCAAAGAAGATATTTTGGAGTATGGTAAAACCTTACGGAGTCTGAAAGACGATGAGAGCCTGATTTTCAATGTAAAAATAAGCCGTTGCAAAGCATGCGCAATACCCTCATGGGTTGAATACTCCATTAAATACAACGTGCTAAAAGATTACAATAATGGTAAAATCACCAGAGAGGCAGCGTTGAATAAATTCACGGAAAAAAAGGGTGATCTTCAGTAATTGTTCGTGACGGATATAAACGAGCCCTGCCAAAATTGGGGCTTTTTTATGTCACTACGCCCGCCACGCGTGCAATATCAATTGAATAGGCGCATTTAAAATGACCCTTCGGGCAATCTTGGTGTCCATGCAGGCCGCACGGACGGCAAGCGAGATCTTCATCAGATGTCTCCATCACGTACGAAACATCTGACAATGGACCAAAGCCAAACTGAGGAATGGTAGAGCAATATATTGCGGTAACCGGGGCATTCATCGCTGATGCCAAATGCATGGGTGCAGAATCGTTAACAAAATTCATGGCAGCCCGTTGCATTAACGCAGCCGACTCCAAAAAACTTAGCTTACCTGCCAGGTTCACCACTTTCTTTTCATTAATGGTGAGCCGAATCGATTCACACACGTGATGGTCGGTGGGTGCGCCCAACAGATAGATAGAATGTGTTGTATTCACAATCATTTGTATCAGCTCAATCCATTTCTCGGGCGGCCATTGTTTAGTAAACCAAACTGACGTAGGGGCAATGCAATAAAACTTCTCTACCAATAATGGCTTTATCTTTTCTCTGTCAGCGGTTGTCGGGTAAAGTTTTGGTTTAGAAGGAATTGGATCAGTGATTGATGCAATCAATCGATGATTTCTGACAACTTCATGGGTATTTACAAGTTCGTGAGAAACAGAAGTCATAAAGAGAAACGACAATGGATTCTTATCAAAACCAACGGTATGCTTGGCGTTTGAAAGCGCAGTAATAATGCCTGTGGTGGCAAAGCGCTGTACATTGATTACCTCATCGTACCTGTTACTTCGAATCTTCTTGATGATGGCAATCAGATTTTTATACTTTTTATTCTTGTCAAATACAATCACTTCGCGCAGATAAGGATGGTTCGACAGCAATCCCTCGTTTCCTTTTCGTAGCAGGAAATCGATATCAGCTTGTGGATCATGAGCATGGAGTTTTTCGATGATTGCTGTTGCCAGAATCACGTCTCCGATAAAGGCTGTTTGAATCACCAGAAAAGACTTTCGTCTCGTCACTTTTTGTACTGTGTTTGATAGTATCGGATGGCATTTCCGATGATGATTTGTGCTGTTTCTTTGCCCTGAAAATCCGGCACGGTCACCACCTTGTCTTCGAGTTTCTTGTAACTTTCAAAAAACTCTTTGAGCTCTAGCTTAAAGTGCGAGGCCAATTCACTGATGTCATTGAGGTGTTTGGTATTGGCGTCATTGTCTGCTACTGCCAGTATTTTGTCATCTGCTTTGCCCTGGTCCACCATGCGCATGACGCCAATGACGCGGGCCGGCACAAGGCAAAGCGGATGGATCGGCTCGCGGCATAAAATCATAATGTCCAACGGATCATTGTCTTCGCCAAGCGTTTGCGGAATAAAGCCGTAATTGGCCGGGTAGTACACCGCTGAGTACAAGATGCGATCCAACCTGAGCAGCCCGGTCTCTTTGTCCACTTCATATTTGGTACGCATGCCGGCAGAAATTTCAATGATGCCGTTGATATGTTCTGGAGGATGGATACCTACTGGTGCTTCGTGCCAGGGGTGCAGGGTCATACAGGAATCGATATTTGATGCGAAGATAAACAAAAATGCCCCGCGCTGCGGGGCATTTTCACAGGGCTTTGGCGCAGCGCTTACTTATCGTTCTTTTTATCGCCTTCCTTTTCTTTATCCAATTTATTCATCTCTTTCACCTTGTCACCGTCTTTGAGGCGCTTGGAAACCACCAAAAACGGGCCGGTCACCACCTGTTCGCCCTCAGCAATGCCTGAGATGATTTCGATATTGTCATAATCGCTGATACCTGTTTTTACCTCTTTCATTTTGGCAACACCCTTGTCATTTACGAATATCACAACTTTGTCAACCTTCTTTTCTGCTTTCGGTTTGCTCGTATCAACTACTTCACGCTCTTCGTCCTCGTTGCCTCGTGGAGCTTCTTTAGCTCCCTTTTCATCGTTGCGGGTAGTAACCGCAGCCAATGGCACTGACAAAACATTTTCCTTTCTTTGAGTGATCACGTCCACACTGGCTGTCATGCCGGGGCGAAACGGAAATTTATTTCCTTTCGCAATCAAATCTTCGTAAGACGAACGCAAAATCAAAATGCGGACTTCAAACTCAGTAATGGCATCGGCAGAGGTTTTATCTTTAGCAGTATTGGCGATGTTGGTCACCAATCCTTTGAATTGCTTGCCTGTGCTGCTGTAGGCGTCAACATCAATCATTACGCTGTCGTTGAGGTGTACGCGCACGATGTCATTTTCATTCACGTTCACTCGCACCTCCATCTTGTTCAAATCGGCAATGCGCAACATTTCAGTACCCGCCATTTGCGCAGTGCCCACCACGCGCTCGCCTTTCTTCACATTTAGCTTGGAGACAATGCCCTTCATCGGTGCGACCACTGTTGTTCTGCGCACATTCTCGCGCGATTCGCGCACCGTTGCACTCGTACTGTTAACAATATAGCCTGACGCTTCCAATGACTGCTGGGCAGATTTCAAATCGTTCTGCGCAACTTTGTAATTCTGCTGTGCCAACTGCCAGTCAGCTTCTGAAATCACTTTTTCTTTCCAAAGTTTTTCCTGGCGCTTGTAATCCTGCTCTGCCCTGGTGAAGGTAGCCTCTGCACGTGCCAACGATGCACGAGATGATTCAAGATTTGCCTTTTGTTGACTTAACGAAGCCTCCGAGCG
>DHLV01000038.1:7433-14362 GCA_002405445.1 Flammeovirgaceae bacterium UBA4659
GAGTCCCCGTCTTGAACTTTTAAGTCGATTATCTCGCCAGAAACTTCAGGAGCCAGTTTCACTTCGATCACCGGCTGTACCGTGCCCGAAGCGCTGACTTTTTCGGTGATGGATACTTTCTTTGATTTTGTGAACTCCACTTCCATTTCCTTCGACTTGCCAATCCAACCGGCAGACTTACCGATCATAAGGAAAATGATTAAGCCCACGAGGGCACCAATGCCCCAATACAGGAGCTTATTTGATTTCTTCTTTGTTTGAGTAGTTTTCTTTGGTATCATGGGACGTAAAGGAATTATTAGTAGTCAATGGGTTTGCCTTGGTAAAAGTCGAGCACTTTTTTCTTGAAAATGAGGTCGTATTTCGCGCGCACCAAATCAGACTTCGCTGCGAACAAATTGTTTTCAGAAACTTGATAGTCAACATAGTTAGTAGCACCCGCATCATACCGTTGCTTGGTCATGCGGAAAGCCTCTTCGCGTGCTTTTACAGCACGGGCAGATGAGTTATAGGTTTTGGTAGCAGCCGTAGCATCGTTGTAGGCTGTTTCAATTGCTTGACGCAAACGGTTTTCTGCATCTGTTAAATTGACCCTGGCCTGGTCAGCCGTCAATTTACTGCGCTGTAAATTGGCGCGGGCATTGAATCCGTTTAATAAAGGTATAGTTAATGTGAGGCTAGCTGCCCGCGAAATGTTGTCAGAGAACTGATCGCTGAATGGTTTTTCAGTCAAAATAACCTGTCCGCTGGGTTGAAATGAGCGCACTTGATTGGCCAAGATATTGGGGTCTGCACCGATGAACCCAATTACGGGATTTGCATCGGTGATGGTAAAGCCGCTGATGAGTTTCGATGCACTCGAATAGTTGGTGAATGCACTTCCATTCAGCGACAATCGTGGAAAGAGATTGCCGCGGGCCGCTTTCACACCATAGTTGGAGCTCTCGACCCGAAAAACTGCCGCTCTGATCTCAGGCATATTCTGGCGGGCGATGTCATAAATCTGTTCGGAGGTTTCAACCATCGCCTGCTCGTCAATACCAAGCTCAGGGGCTTCAACCTCCATAGGAGTGGATGCTGGCAATTGCAATGCTTGTTTCAATTGCAACAGCGAAAGGGTGTATGTATTCTCACGTTGCACTGCATTCAGCTCATTGGTGGCCAGTTGTGCTTCAAGATCCAGCACGTTTCCAATCGGCACCGAACCCGCCTGTTCCAGTTTTTTCGTTCGTTCCAACTGTTGCTCTGTGGTTTTCAATTGAAATTGGGCGGTTTGCATTAACTCGCGGTTAAAGATCACCTGGGTGTAGGTGGTGATCACAGTTAAAATCACATCGTTTCGTGCCTTGGTGTAGTCGTTATCGGCTGCTGCCTTGTCGTTCACGCTCTGGCGAATGATGTTCATTAGGCGGAAAGCGTTGAAAAGCAGTAAGCTGGTATTTCCGTTGACGTTTGCGTTTTGAATGCGTTGGTCAATAAACTGGTTGGTGGTAGGGTCAATAGAGCGGCCCCAGTTATAACCGGTTGATCCGCCAAAGTTGATGGTCGGAAGCATGCTCATCCTTGACTGCATCAAGTTGATTTCGGCAGTCTCAACAGACAATTGGTTTCTCCTCACGTTCAGGTTGTTTTTCAGAGCTATCTCTACACACTCTTTTAGCGTGTAAACTTTTTTGTCCGTGTTTTGTCCATACACTATGGTTACACAAAATGCTACAAGGAAAAACAGTAAAGGTATCCGCATATTATCGATTGATGTGTGGTATATAAATCACTTCTTTAACCCAACTCAGACTTTTCAAATATTCAAATGTTACGGGTTTGATACCCGAATCCATCTCAATTACCAGGCAAGCCATATCGTTTTTTCCTTTACGGGACACCGACATGGTGGCAATGTTGCAATCATCGTGTGCAATAACATTGGCAATGAAAGCTACGCTTCCCTTTACGTCACCAGCAAAAATGATGATGGTATGGAGGTTGGCGCTGAAGTCTGCTTTAAAACCATTTACCTCCGCAATATTAATAATGCCTCCGCCTTTGCTTTCGCCCAACACTTCTATTTGCTTGTTCCCTTTGGTAAGGTTAAGCCGTATGGAATTAGGGTGCAACGTAGATGCATTACCGACCGACTTAAAATGGTATTTCAATCCCTTTTGGGTGGCAATCTCAATTGACTCCTTTATGCGCTTGTCATCTGTTTCGAAGTCCATTAACCCGGCAAGAATAGCCCGATCGCTTCCGTGCCCCTCATAGGTTCGGGCAAATGAATTGTAAAACGTTATTTCAGAATTGTCGGGCGTGCCGCCCAATACTTTAATGGCCGCTTTGGCAATGCGCACCACCCCCGCAGTGTGCGAACTTGATGGACCGATCATCACCGGACCGATCATATCAAAAACACTGCTTTTTTCAGACATATTGGGTAAATAACGGAATATCAACGAAAAGGATATTCCATTTTGAGTATTTATGAGACTTTTTCCGGTATTTTTTTGCGGTAAAAATAAGATTATCGGAAATTAACCCCAAGGTTTTCTAAACGCAATGAATGATTTCTTTATGAATGGTAAGGCGAGACGATTGATGACTTCCAAATATTTATGGGTATTGTTTGCCCTTGCAATAGTTTCCACAGATACTCATGGGCAAGACACTTTGGTCTGGCTGAGCGAGTTGAGTTTCAACTCACCACTTGAAAAACAGGCTTTTGATGAAGCCATCGTTACGCGTCAACCCGACTACTTCAAGCTTTTCAACTACGGACAAATTGCCGAAACAGACCGAAGTAAAAATAAATTCTATGGGTATCTCAAAGGGTTGGACATTGAAAACAAAGGCGGACGGAAAAACAGCAAGCGTGTAAAATACCTCTACGAAAGCGTTCATCAGGCGTTTTTGACTAAATACGAGGCAAAGAACCGTTTCAGCGATATTTTTGAAAATGGCTATTACAACTGCGTGTCAGCCACAGGTTTGTACTGCATGGCATTCGACTATTTTAAAATACCCTACGTGATCAAAGAAAAGCCAAGTCATGTGTTTCCTGTCGCCTACCCACAATCGGACATCGTGGTGGTAGAAACCACCAATCCGATGGTGGGTTCCGTAGCGTTCAGTAGCCAGTTTAAACGCGCATATGTAGAAAATCTGCGCAAACAAAAGTTGGTGAGCAATCAGGAGGTTCAGTCGACTGATGCAACAAGTTTGTTTGATCAATACTTTTTCGGCAAAGAATCTGAAGTGACGCTAACTGAATTGGTGGGCATACAATACATGAATGACGGCATTTTTAAATTTGAAGACGAGGATTTTTCCAACTCCTACAAGCAATGGGAAAAGGCTTATATGTTCTACAAAACAGACCAGGTATTAAACGGGTTGGTTGTCAGTTACTTCAAAGCTTTTCAATCGATGACAAAGAAAGATTCGCTGCATGCTGCGTTGGTTGCAAAGCTATCGCGCTTTACCAAGTTTGGGGTAGCGCAAGATCAAGTGAAAGGGGAATTTAGCAATGCGATCCAACAGATACTGTTTGAAAAAGGAGACCCCGAAGGTCTGAAAAAGTATTATGAAGTATTGCAAAAAGGAGTGCGAAACCAAGAGCTGAAAAACGAACTCGCATTTGTGTATGAGTTTGAGTCGGGCCGTTACCTCTACAACCAGGGACGCTTCTCCATGGCCGGCCCATTTTTTGAAAAAGCACTTACATTAAGACCCAACAACCAGGATGTGCAACGAATTTATGTTCAAATCTTGGCTCATCGCTTACGGAATTCCAACAACAGCAAGGAAATTCTTGATTCCTTGAAAGCTGCGTTATCAGCTCATCACGTGCTCGCCAGTAATAACCTGTTCAACTCCATGTTGGCCAGCGCTTATCTACAGCGGTTTGGTGAAAGCTACGAAAACAACAAACCGACCGAAGGTGACGAGTATCGTTCGTCATTTGAGAAAATGTTTTCTGAAAACAAGGATCTGACAATAGAGCCTGCATTGATCGGGCAGGCCTACTCACAAGCTGCCGTGTATTATTTCAAGCGCTCTCAAAATCAAAAGGCGAAAGCTATCCTTGATAAAGGGCTTAGCATCGATCCGGGCAACAGAGAGTTGCAAGCCCGTAAGCGGCTGCTCAACTAATTGCGGTTTTCTACAGCAACATTGTAGGGCATTTCGGTAATGTAATAGTTGCCGTGCACCGTTTTGTACGTTACAATTATATTCAGCTTTTCCATCACCAACGATCCCGGAGGCAGCGTGAAGACAATTTCCGCCTCGTTTTTATTGCCCGACAGGCTCCATACTCTTGAAGCATTCATGCCTATGTACTTTTGATCGGTGAGTTGCCCGGTATAAAACTCCACCTCCCTTGCCTTTTCAGAAAGTGAGAGTTTAAGTACATACGTACCATCTGCAAAAATGCGATCTATCGGTTTGATCACAATCTTAGGATAATCCTTGGCACTCTTTAGCGTACCGTCAACCAAATACTCCTTCAAGCCCTTGCATGGCTTATCTTCATAAAATTCTGCCTCAGACAATCGCTTGCCATTCTCTTTAAACTTCTTTTGCATACCGTGCATCTTGCCTTTCACATACATGGTTTGCTGCCCCACCTTGCCGTTTTCAAAATATCGCGTTGCCAACCCATCTCTCAGGCCATCTTTGTAAAACATCACAAGGGCCTTCTTCCCCGACTTATAATATTGAGTAGCCGGCCCCTCTTGTTTGCCGTTCTTCATGGTCACCTCGGCCTTAACAATCTTTTCTCGCTCGTCATAATACGACTTAACCACACCGTCTTTGACCTTTTCCTTTTTAGACTTTTTTCCGGATGGCTTTTCCTCGCATGACAGAAGGGATGTAACTGCTAAAAAAAACAGTATTGAATAAAGTCTTGTCATAAGTTTATACCGCAATTGGTGCTTTAATAGAAGGGTGAGCCTGGTAATTCAAAATCTCGAAATCATCAAACTGGTAATCAAACAAAGTGGAAGGTCTGCGCTTGATGTTCAACGTTGGCAACGGATATGGATCTCGCGACAGTTGCGTATTCACCTGATCCAAGTGATTGGAGTAGATATGTACATCGCCACCGGTCCAAACAAAGTCACCCACGGCCAAATCACATTGCTGCGCCACCATGTGCGTGAGCAGGGCGTATGACGCGATGTTAAAGGGCAAACCGAGAAAAGTGTCACACGATCGTTGGTACAACTGGCACGACAACTTCCCATCGGCCACGTAAAACTGGAACATGGCGTGGCAGGGCGGCAATGCCATTTGGTCTACATCAGCCGGGTTCCAGGCTGTCACCATGTGCCTGCGCGAATCCGGTTTGTTTTTGATTTGATCAATCACCTTAGAGATCTGATCGATGGTCTCTCCATTTCTGCCCGGCCATGACCGCCACTGATACCCATATACAGGCCCCAGATTTCCGTTGGCATCGGCCCACTCGTCCCAGATGGAAACACCATTGTCTTTGAGATATTTTATGTTGGTATCGCCCTTCAAGAACCACAGCAGTTCGTAAATGATTGAGCGTAAATGTAATTTTTTGGTGGTGACCATCGGGAACCCCTCCTGCAAATCAAAACGCATTTGATATCCGAAGACGGACAAAGTGCCCGTGCCGGTGCGGTCAGTTTTGGTCACACCTGTTGCCAAAATATGGCGGAGTAATTCGTGGTACTGCTTCATCTTGATCGGTACAATGTTGTCGCTAAGCTACAAAAGACAAAGCAAAAAAAAGACCCCGAATCATCGAGGTCTTTTGTAGCAAAAATCGGGTGTTCTCAAAGACCCTTCTTATTGATTTCAATTACCTTACTCACCCCGTTTTGAGTAACGGTGACCAAATTATTGCAAACATCATTGCCATAATCGATGGTGATTTCCTTTGCATCTTTCTTTACAACTTTGACACCTGAAACAGCAATGAAGACGCCAATTGCTTCGCAGGATTTTTTGTAAACGAGGTCTTTGACAATCTTCATTTCATACTTGGCGCCTTTGCGGGTGATTCCTGAACCTGCCCCGGTGATATACCAAACATCCTGGCTTGGGTTAG
This sequence comes from Flammeovirgaceae bacterium UBA4659, assembly GCA_002405445.1. Classification (GTDB taxonomy): domain Bacteria; phylum Bacteroidota; class Bacteroidia; order Cytophagales; family Cyclobacteriaceae; genus ELB16-189. The sequence continues at coordinate 13,510 of DHLV01000038.1, forward strand.
ATGCTCGCACCCATGTGCGAACGAGTGAGAAGTCGTGGGTCGAGAATGTTCCATCGGGCCAACTGGTCTTACCACCCGCCAGCGTCACTTTGAAAACCGGCCGGCTATCGGTGCTGTTTGTACTCGATGTAATTGTACGCACGCCTTCTAATTTGACGTCATTAATAGAATAATCAATCAGTTCAGTCTGACAGGTGGCTCCGGGTAGATTGCGCTTTCCCTTATATGTAATCTTGATCTTTCCTTTGCGGAAATTGCCTTTACGATCTTTGCAACCTGCGGTGCCGAAGTCGACCAAAATGGTACCCGACATCGGTTCTGAACCGGGGGTGCGGGTAATGGTGGCACATTCAAACCGGTCATCTAACGGGTTTCCCTCGGTGCGGCCACCCGCGTTAGGGTCAGACAACACAGCCAATGACGCGAGATCCTCTACATCCACAGAATAAGATTCGCTGACAACCTCGTTGTTGGCGGTAACGGTGCCGTCCAGCGAAAGATCCTTGAACTCTTTGTTGCAGGAAACGACAATTGCAGACAGCAACAGGAACACGAGCCCAAACCGCGAAGCATTCATAGCCAAATTGATTTGTCCACAAAGTTGAATAAAATTTGTGGTAATCGCTTGCCAAAACCAAAATATTTAGGCGTTGTAAATCCTCCAACTTATAACTTTGTCTGGGAAAATATCCACCTTAATCAGCAATGGCGCTTTCGCACCACCCACAAACCCGGTCGGCCAACTTTCAGCTTGATGACGCACATAACGGATACGGCTTCGGACTTTGACCTTGAGAAAAAAAAAAAGACCTCACCGCGTGTGAGGTCTTCGTTTTGATCTGCAATGCCTCAC
>DHLV01000038.1:14498-34538 GCA_002405445.1 Flammeovirgaceae bacterium UBA4659
CAAGGCTACGTCACGGATCTATTTCCCGTCTTTGTCTATTTTCAGTGTTTTCGTTTTACCGTCAACCGTCACCGTCACCAAATGGTCGCAAGTGCCATCTCCGTAATCCACGGTGAATTTCTTGCTGTCAACCGTTACTTGTTTTACACCAATCACCGGCACATGCACCCTGCGACCGCATGAGGCAAAATACTGGAGGGGGGTAGTAATTTGAACAGAGTAACTTTTTCCTTTGCGGTTGGTGCCAGAGGCTGCAGGGGTGTTCGGGTCAGTCTGTGATATGATCCACTTATCTTGCAGTGGCGCAAGGGACGAACGCACCCATTGGCGGGTACGCTTCACACTGCGCGATGCAGTTGTACCATCTGCCCAGGTGGTTTTGTGGTTTCCTTCGATGTTGAAGGTAAGAGGTTTGTCTGTGGTGCTCACATTGGTGACTGATCTTGAACCATCGATTTTTACCCCATTTACAGTGTAGCCGTCTAATGTGACCGTATGAACTGACTTGGCAACGAACCACCTGCCACCTGACCAGGCGATGACAATTTTGCCGGTGCGAACATCCCCGTCATCATCTTTGCAATCGCCATTGAATACGATCGTAATTTTACCTGATTCTTTGGTGTTGGTTGCATCTTTGGTAACAGTGGCGCAGGCCAACCGATCGTCTGCACCTTCCACCCGTCCACTGACAGCATCATTGGAATCTAAAGCCGATGCTGCAATGTCATTTACCTCGTCTACTTTCGCATCAGTGGCAGACTCATTGTTGATGTTTTCTGCCTCCAGAGCGGAGAGACCGGCATCATCGGTTTTGTTACACGAAGCCAAAAAAAGCACCGAGGCAACCATCCATGTGGAGGCGAGGCTCAGTATGTGTTTCCTAGTTTTCATAGCAGTAGTAAGTTTATTTGTGCCTTTGGACAGGCGGTGAGCCCATGGGTTTAATGGGAAGGCAAAAAAAAACCTGTCTTAGACAGGTTTTTTTGCTCAATTCCCCCAAAATGCTGATTAGTTGCCATCCGCATTTACCGTAATTGCCTTCGAAACGCCATTGACAGTCACTGTGATGTCATTATCACATTCGCCATTGCCGTAGTCTACGGTGTAGGTTTTGCTGTCGGTAACAAAAATCTTTGTACCACTCGCCGCGATAAATACCTTATCAGAGATTTGGCAGGCGCGCGAATACACCAGGTCTTTGGTCACGTTCATGGTATAAGATCTGCCGCGTTTGTTGGACCCACTTGCAGAACTGCCCGCTAAAATCACCCACTTATCCTGAGCCGGGTTGGTAGCACGTTGCCACTCGCGGGTGAAGTTGTGCTCGCGGGTAATGGTTCTTCCATCGGGGAATGTGAGTTTACCACCGGCAATCACCACGTTGAACCGGGGAAAGGCTGAATTAGTGCCGGTTACATTGGCCAGCGTGTGAGTTCCCTCCACTTTCACGCCATTTCTAAAGAAATCCTGAAAGGTGGTAACAATGGTTGAGCCTGGGGCAAATCTCCTTCCGGCATAAGTAATCGTAATCTTACCTTTTCTAACGATACCACGCATATCAGCGCAGCCTGATCCAAAATCAATGACGATGTTTCCGGCAGGCGCGTCTTTATTGGTGCTGGTGCGCGTAATTGTGACAGTCGCACACTTCAGCCTGTCATCTAACTTTCCGAGTCTGGTCACGGAATCTCCCTCGGTACGGGCCTGTCCATACTGTTGGTCAGTAACACCTGCAATCGCAACGTTCGCGATGTCGTTGTTTTCATCAGAGTATGAATCGGAAACTGCCTCAGAATTGATGTTTTGGATGTCTACACCATTGAGTAATTCCGTGTCATTCTTGCAAGACGACACCAGTAACAATACAGCCATTGCTACTGAAGAAGCGATCTTTAAAGCAATCGAACCATTTAGTGCTTTCATAGAGGTTATTAAATTTGTTTCTTGCTTTGAGTTTGAAATAATAACAAGGTTTAATGTGCCAGCGAAAAGAAAACAAGATGTTTGTCATCCATCGGTTGGGATGCTTATCATGCCCGGGCAGGAGTTTACTGTCAATCATTATGACGCTGATGTTAATCCCCTCCGATGCATCCAGTCAAAACATCAGGATCGGAAAACTGAAGTACAATGGCGGTGGAGATTGGTATGCAAACAAAACAGCACTCCCCAATTTGATTAAGTTTTGCAATAAGGAGTTAAACACAGAACTCAACGAGGAAGAGGACGTAGTAGAAGTGGGTAGCGCGGCCATCATCGATTATGCATATATATATATGACCGGCCATGGCAACGTGGTGTTAAGTTCAGCAGAAGCACTTAATCTAAGGAGGTACTTAATCGGTGGTGGCTTTTTGCACGTTGATGACAACTACGGGATGGACAAGTTTGTGCGCTTAGAATTGAAAAAGGTTTTTCCGGAGTTGGAATTGGTCGAAATTCCGTTTGCCCATCCCATTTATCACCAAAAATTCAAGTTCCCGAGCGGCCTGCCCAAAATCCATGAGCACGATGGAAAACCTGCGCAAGGTTTAGGCTTATTCTATCAGGGAAGATTGGTGGTTTTTTATTCTTACGAATGTGACTTAGGGAATGGTTGGGAGGACCAACGGATCCATAATGACCCAGAGGAAAAACGTCAACAAGCCCTCAAGATGGGTGCAAATTTGATCTCTTACTGTTTTACAACTAATTGATTTTCAATGTTCTGGATAGTATTTAAGGTTGACGGCTTGACTTCTATAACTAAATATTTAGTTTTACAACGTAATTAATAGTTAAATGAAAGAGTTGACCAAGGCAGAAGACCAAATTATGCAGGTGCTCTGGAAGCTGAAAAAGGCATTTGTGAAAGACATCATCGAGCAGTTGCCATCGCCCAAGCCACCTTACAACACCGTGTCTACTATCGTGCGGATTTTAGAGAAAAAAGGTTTTGTGGGCTACACTGCGTATGGAAAAACACACGAGTACTTCCCATTGGTGCCTCAAGAAAAGTACACACACTTCTATTTGAACAATTTGGTGAAAGGATACTTTGGCGGCTCTTTTCAAAACCTTGTATCATTTTTTGCATCAGAGAATAAATTGGATATACGAGATATAGACCAACTGTTAAAACAATTGGAAGAACTTAAAAACAAAAAGCCATGAATGCGCTGCTCAACTACCTCTTGGAAGTGAACATTAGCCTCGTATTGTTCATGCTTATGTACCTGCTGCTGTTGCGCGGTGAAACCCAGTTTTCATTCAACCGAATTTACCTTATGCTTTCGTTGGCAGCATCGCTTGTATTTCCTTTTTTTCATTTTCGTGTGCCAGTATCGAATGAACTTGTCCCTTCGGCAAACAACTTAATGCCTAGCTATTTGCTAAATGAGTTAAAGGTGAATGGTGATGAAATCAACGTTGCCCAAGCCGCTAATGAAATGACGCCTTTGGTGGTCGTTGAATGGGTCTATGCAATAATTCTAGTCACCTTGATGACTATTTTTTTATATCGCATCGCACGCATCATTCAACTTTTTAGCAAGGGCTTCACCTATCGATGGCGTAACTACATCGTTTTAGAAACAAATGATGCCAAACCTACCTTCTCATTCTTTCACTTTATCTTCATTGGTCAGGCAAACAAACTTAGCCCCAACGAAAAGGAAGATATCTTAATGCATGAATCAGCGCACATTGAAAGACTTCATTCGCTGGATATTCTGTTGGTTAACCTTGTCGGAATAGTTTGCTGGTTCAATCCAATCGTCCACTTTTACAAAAGAACGCTGGTGCAGTTGCACGAGTTCGAAGCAGATGCTTTCGCAGTAAGTGGTAAAGATACCCTTGCCTATTGCGTCCTTTTGGCAAAAGTGTCGCTTCATTCAGCAGGCTTTCCATTGGGCAATCATTTTAATAGTTCTTTGACAACTAAACGTATCCAAATGATGAACACGGTAAAAACCAAAATAAGAAACTGGAAAACAGTATTGCTTGTCATACTTATTCCAATTTTCTTTTTTGCAATCGCCTGTCAAGATCAGTTGCATAACAACACACAGCAGAGTTTAAGCATTGAAACGTTGCCGAAAGGCATTCAACAGCAAATAAAGACATTCGCAAAGCACAACGACCAAGTGCGCGTACTAGAAATTAATGATGCAAACAAAAAAGAACTGGAGGAGTTGGGGTACTATGACGGCCAACCCAAAAATGCACTTAGGGTTATAAGCGCAGGTTTTATCAAAGATCAATTCAGCTATGCTATCATCGGTAAACCCAAATCATTTCTCAAGAACGAAAGCCAAGTATTTTCTGTAGTGGATGAAATGGCAACTCCTGTTTTTGGTTTCGATGCACTGTATGAAAACTTAGGCCACATCATTCAATACCCAGAACAAGCTCGAAAGAATGGTGTTGAAGGAAAGGTTTATATTGAATTTGTAGTTCAGGCTGACGGTACTTTGTCTGATATCAAGCTAATACGTGGAGTGGATGACGATATTGACACAGAAGCGCTTCGTGCATTCTATCAGCTGCAAGCGAGGTGGAATCCTGCCATCCACCATGGGCAATTAGTCAAGATGCGCATGACCATGCCAATTGTTTTTTCACTCAAAAACCGGAGCCACGCATCAAGGGACCCAAATGCAGTTGAGCAAATGGAAGTTGCTTTTGGAACAAACCGATCCTTAAAACCTCACGCCAATGGAAAGTTGATGATTGAGGGGGTTGTGTATTCAAATGATGGAACCCCTTTGCCTGGCGTAAAAGTAGAAATTAGAGGCTCAAACGAAGGAGGTTATTCTGATTCTGACGGGAAATTCATTTTTGAAACAAGTCAAGAAAAAGGCGTTGCTCATTTTTCTTTCGAAGGATTTAAAGGGCTCGATATTTCTTTTGGCATCAATTGATAACCTCTTCCAATTTTTTCTCTAACGCAGCACCCCGCAAATTTTTGGCAATAATTTTTCCGCTCTTATCAAGCAATATTGAAAATGGAATTGCATTGATGTTGTAATCTTTGGCTGCTTGACTTTCAAAGTACTTTAAATCAGAAACGTGCGTCCACGTCAGGCCATCCTCGGCAATTGCTTTCACCCAATCCTCTTTGTTGCGATCGAGCGATACGCCAAATACTTCAAAGCCCTTGTCTTTGAAGCGCTTGTAAGCCTTCACCACATTGGGATTTTCTCTGCGGCATGGCCCACACCATTTTGCCCAAAAATCGATGAGCACGTACTTTCCGCGCAGCGAAGATAACCTCACAATCTCTCCACTGGGGTTGGCCAAGGAGATTTCAGGCGCAATTTGGCCGACTGCCGTAACTTTGAGTTTCTCTACTTGATTATTCAATTCTTTAGTGTAACTGTAAGTGGGCCATTCTCTTTTAAACTTCTCGGCCGAAGAAATGAACAAATCAATATGCTTGTCTTTGTCAATCAGATTAGGATCTTGCAAAACATTGAACAAGCCCAACGAAACCGGCTGATCTTTTAGAAATGCGACCAACTTCAAGGTGTTGTTTTCCATCAATGTCATGGCTTGGCTCTGTAATTCCGCGATGCGCTTTTCATTTTTTGTTTGCACTGCCTGCTGAAACTCATTTTCGATCGCCTGCATGGCAGGGCCCGCCTGCGACTCTTGCACCATTGCTTGCACGCTGTTGATCAAATCATGATCGGGCGACCCCTTGATTTCCCAAAAACCCTGCTGATTACTTCCATCTACGTTTAGCTCAATATCGCTTTTGTTCACCATGATGTTCAATCGTTGGCGATTGAAAAAGTTAAACTGGTAGTATCCCGGAGCAGATATATTTAAGCTTGTCTCATAGGTATTGCCCGTCTTCAGTGGTATTGTCTGCATGGCGCCAGTGCCATCCTTTTTCAACTCTTGAACAGAAATTGCAGCTCCACTGACCGGATTACTCACTTTGCCCCGCACTGTTACCATCCAGGCGGTGGCTTCCGGGTTGTCTGTCTTCCTCTCCGGAGAGCAGTTTGCGACAATCGAAAAACAAAATAACCATACCAATATTAGTCTCATATCTCACATATTAATTTGCGCAAGTTCATCTGTCAATAGTTGATTCGCAAGTTTCGGGTCTGCTTTGCCTTTGGTACGTTTCATCACTTCACCCATAAACATTGCCACTATTCCCTTTTTGCCATTTTTATACTCCTCTACCTTCAGAGGAAATTCTTTGATCACTTCTTTAACCACCGGTAATATTGCTTCAGCATTACTTTCCTGTATCAAGTTCAAACGCTGTGCAACAGCCAAAGGTTCATCGTTGTTTCGCAATAGTTGTGGAAAAATTGACTGCGCGGCCGCGGCAAAGTTTACTTTCCCGCTTTCGACCAACTCGATGAGTCGGCAGAGAGTGGCAGGATCCAGTTCCAACTGATCAATATCCTGACCCGACTCGTTAAGGTAAGATTTGACCGGGCCCATCAACCAATTGGATATGGATTTAAAACGATTTGTCAGTTGCGCAACACTTTCAAAGTAAAACGCCAGCTCCTTTGACTCGGTCAGTACGTGTGCATCATACTTCGGCAAACCGTATGCGGTCACGAACTTCTCGAACATCTGCTGCGGCAGGATGGGCATTTCGGCTTGTATCTTTTGCAGCCACTCTTCAGAAACAAACAGGGGACTCAAATCAGGATCAGGAAAGTATCGGTAATCGTTCAATTCTTCTTTGGTGCGCATGCCATATGTTTTTCCGGTATCGGCATTGAACGTGCGGGTTTCTGATACAATTGTTTCTCCTTTTTCCAAAAGCGCAATTTGCCGCTCGGCCTCGTATATGACGGCACGTTGCACATTGCGTACCGAGTTCATGTTTTTGATTTCAACTTTCTTGCCAAGCGCATTAGCCCCTTTCAATCGTACCGAAACATTGGCATCGCAACGCAGGGAACCCTCTTCCATGTTACCATCGCAAATGCCCAAGTAACGCACCAGTTTTCTGATTTCGGCAAAAACTGCACCTGCTTCCTCGGGTGTATGAATAACTGGGTTGGTCACAATCTCAATCAGCGCTACCCCGGCACGGTTAAAATCCAAGAGCGTGTCAACTTGGCCTTCTAGGTGGATTGACTTGCCAGCGTCCTCCTCAATATGGATGCGGTTCAACTCAATCTTGCGTTCGTTGCCCACTTTTGTTTTGATCGTGATGTGACCGCCCACGCAAATCGGGGTGCGGTCTTGCGTAAGCTGATATCCCTTGGGTAAATCTGGATAGAAATAATTTTTTCGATCGAATACCTGATGACGAGAAATTCTTGAGTGACAAGCCAAACCCATCTTAATGGCCTGCTCAACCACAACCTTGTTCAACTTCGGTAACGTACCCGGGTGCGCCAAGGTGATCACGCCCACGTGCGTGTTGGCCTCGCCATCAAAATTTGCGGCATCGGAATTGTAAATCTTTGTTTTGGTAAGAAGTTGTGCGTGAACTTCAAGACCGACTACAATCTCATACTTTTCTTGAATTCGTTTGTCCATCAATTTGCGCTGATCATGCCCTTCGCCTTTTCAATCACCTTTTCTAAGCCACTTAGGTTCTTTCCGCCCGCAGTAGCGTAAAACGGTTGGCCTCCCCCACCTCCATCAATTTCCTTGGCCAATTCTTTCACCATGTTGCCGGCATGGAATTTTTTCGTTGCTTCAACTTTTTCACCCAGCATCACCGTTACGTTGGGCTTACCATCTATGTTTGCCGCCAGCACCATCACCAGGTCATCGAATTGATTACGCAATGCATAGGCAATGTTCTTGAGTGATTCTGCACTTGGAACGGTCACCTGCTGATTAATAACCGTGATGCCATTGGTTTTTTGCGCCTTACCGGCCAACTGGTCTTTGATTTGATTCGCACGCTCTGCATTCATCGTCTCCAGTTTTTTCTCCAATAAATGTTTTTCTTCAAGCAAATTTTGAAGCGAGGTGGCAACATCTTTAGGATTTTTCAAAAGTGATTTGACTTCATGTAATAGGGCGAGCGACTGATTGAAATACTCTTGAGCGCCCGCAGCGGTCACCGCCTCTATTCTGCGCACGCCTGCGGCAACCGAACTTTCCGAAATAACTTTTAACATACCGATCGAACCGGTGAATGGCACGTGCGTTCCTCCGCACAGTTCAACAGAATACTTTGGATCAAACATAATCACACGTACAAAGTCTCCATACTTTTCTCCAAACAACGCCATGGCGCCAAGCGATTTTGCTTTTTCGATGGGCACATTACGTTGCTCGTCCAATTGAATATTCTCCCTTATTTTTTCGTTTACCAGTGCCTCTACCTTTGCAATTTCCTCTGCCGTCATTGCAGCAAAGTGCGAAAAATCAAAGCGCAATATTTTGTCGTTGACCAAAGAACCTTTCTGCTCAACGTGCCTGCCCAACACGTGCCGTAAGGCGGCATGCAACAGGTGGGTTGCAGAGTGGTTGCTCATCGACAACTTGCGTTTGGCAATGTCGATGGTAGCCGTTACCGGGCCTTCCAAATTGGCGGGTAATTTTTCCACCCAATGCACAATCAAATCATTTTCCTTCTTGGTGTCGATCACATCAATCTGTTCGGAGCCAATCTGCAACTTACCGGTATCGCCCACTTGCCCACCGCTCTCTGCATAGAACGGGGTTTTGTCTAACACCAATTGAAACAACTCTTTGTTTTTTTGTTTCACCTTGCGGTAGCGCAAAATTTTTGAAGTAGATGTAAAACTGTCGTAACCGACAAACTCTGGTTTTTCACCTTCTGCTACTGTAATCCAATCGCCTGTTTCTTTGGCTGCATCGGCTTTGGAGCGAGTTTTTTGTTCATCCAAATACTGGTTAAAAGAATCCATGTCAACAGTAAATCCGATTTCGCGCGCCATCAGTTGAGTCAGGTCTATAGGAAACCCGTGAGTATCATAAAGAACAAAAGCCTCATGGCCATCAATTTTTCCTTCAAACTGAAATCTGTTCGGGAAAATTCTTTTGATGTCTGTGTCGACCCAAAAACTCTCTTTTAGGAATAAATAAGGATTAACAGAAAGGAGTTGTACACGTAAACCATTGATAACTTTGAAGTTCTTCTCAATTTCAAAATCATCAAACTTTGCTGCAAGTTCAATCTGAATATTATGATTCGGTAGAAAAAAATCAGGAAATGTCTCTTGACCAGTGGCTTGCTCGCAAGGGATTTTATTGTCATCAAAATATTTTTTCAAAGTCTTTCTAACAATTCTCAGAAAATTATGATTGAAAGAAAAAATTCCATCATCCAAGGTTCTTAAGAATGACTTTTCTTCTTCATGCACTACTTTGCTTACATACTCCAATTGCTGATGTAGTTCAGGAAAGACATCTTTTAATTGCAAAGCCAACAATGGTACTAGTCGGTGCATGAAGGGGTCTTTGATATTCAAATAGGAGAATCCGTACCTCACTGCTCGTCTCAAAATCCGTCTAATCACGTAGCCTGCGCCTGTATTGCTAGGCAGTTGTCCATCGGCAATGGCAAATGCAACGGCACGGATGTGGTCTGCCATCACGCGGACAGCGATGTCTTTTTTGGTGTCGCTTCCATACTTGTAGTTATCAGCATGCAAGGCGATAAAATCCATCAGCGGCCTAAATACATCGGTATCATAATTCGAGGTCTTCCCTTGTATGGCCATGCACAATCGCTCGAAGCCCATGCCTGTGTCTACGTGCTTGTCTGGCAAGGACTCAAGTGCTCCGGAGGCAAGCCTATTAAATTGGATAAACACCAGATTCCAAATCTCCACCACCTGCGGGTGATCGTTGTTCACCAGTTCCTTCCCCGGTTTCTTTTTGATTTCTTCGTCTGTTCTTAAGTCAATGTGTATTTCGGAGCAAGGACCACACGGCCCACTCTCACCCATTTCCCAAAAGTTGTCTTTCTTCACCCCGTGCAGAATGCGATCTGCGTGCACATGTTGCATCCATAATTCGATGGCTTCTTCATCTACAGGCAAATTGTCTTTCTTATCGCCACCGAAAACCGTAACATACAGTCGTTCTTTTGGAAGTTTGTAAACTTCCGTCAGCAACTCCCACGCCCACGCAATTGCATCTTTCTTAAAATAGTCTCCAAAGCTCCAGTTGCCCAACATCTCAAACATGGTATGGTGGTAAGTATCCAAGCCCACGTCCTCGAGGTCGTTGTGTTTGCCGCTCACGCGAAGGCATTTTTGGGTATCGGCCACCCGCTTATACTTAGGCGTAGCATTACCCAAAAAATTGTCTTTAAACTGCACCATACCCGAGTTAGTAAATAATAGTGTCGGGTCGTTTTTGAGCACCAGCGGTGCAGAAGGCACGATTTTGTGGCCTTTACTTTCAAAAAATTTAAGGAATTTATTGCGTATTTGTCGGGAATCCATAGCACTCAACGATTTATGCGGTTTGCGGGGAACTATTTTTCTATATATTTATGGGTTCAAAATCGCCCAAAACGTCAAAATTAATGGCATTTGGTGTCTTTTGAAAACCCGAATCGGCAAAACGTTAAATGAATCCAACTAAATTCAAGTATAATCTCAAAACCTTGCGGTACGAAAGGGCGGGCATTTCGGTGCTTTCTATCGCCTTTAAAGGTATTGCTTATTTGAGTTTCGGGGCACTTTTCTTTGTCGCGTTGGTTTTGCTTCAAAATTTCATTTTTGATACTGAAGTCGAAAAAAAGCTGAGAGCCGAAAACGAAGCCATGGAGCAACACAAAGTTGTGCTGGCGAGCAGATTGCAGGCATCGGCTGATAGAATTGAACAGTTAAAGGCCGAAGACCGCTCGCTCTACGAAAAGCTTTTTGATGCAAAGGCGCAAACTGATGCGGGAGAGCCCACGCTGGACAAAGAAGAAATCTTGAATGCCAACTCAAGCGCATTAGCGGGTTGGATTGAGAGCACCACAGAACAAGCAAGAAAACTTCAAGTGAAATCGCACGTCACCAATCAATATTTCTCTGAAAGTGCGAGTATCGAAAAACATGAACTAAGGATTTTAAAAGGATTGCCAACAGTGCCGCCTGTTGAAAAATTTGATCCTGAAAAATTGGTGTCTGGTTTCGGAAAAAGAATCAATCCATTTCACAAAGGACTTTATCCTCATGATGGTGTTGACATCGCTGCCCCCATTGGTACGAATGTGTTGGCTGCAGGACCCGGTACGATTACATACGTCAGCCAAAGCAACTTATTGGCTGGTTTTGGAAACTATGTGGATATCGATCACGGCAACGGAATTATAACAAGGTATGCTCACCTTGCCGAAGTAAAAGTTAGATCCGGGCAACGTGTAAACAAGGGCCAGGTAATAGCAACTGTTGGAAGTAGCGGAGGTTCCATTGCACCACACCTTCACTATGAGGTAATCAAAAACGGAAAGAATGTGAACCCCGTGATGTTTTTGATTGGCGGGCTCAATAGTAGCCAATACCAGTTGCTGGTAAATAGAAGCAATAAGCAAAATCAATCGCTCGACTAATGGTAGAAGTGAAATACACATACAACGCTGATACCTGCAAGTACGAGCCCGTAGTGGTTACACCTAAACAACTGTGGCAACGTTTTGTCCGATTTTTGGGCGTTTCGTTTTTATTGGGTTTAGCAGCATTGGTTTATGTGATGGTGCAGTTACCGCCACTAGACGAGACAATTCAAGCGCAAAAAAATGTGCAATTGAAAGCAGAGTGGCGTACCATGTACCGGCAGATGGAGCGAGAATCAGAACGCTTGCTGGCGTTGGAGAGAAATGACGATGAGAACTTCAGGGTAATACTCGACCTAGACCCATTATCGCCAAGCCAGCGTGAGGCAGGTGTCGGTGGTCGCGAAAAGGAAAGTGCCGACATTGCATATCCGTTGATTAAGAAAGGTTATGAACGAACCGAGAAGATTGTAAACCGGTTGGATATCCAAGAACAGTCGATGACGCAACTGAAGGAAGAACTCCAGAAGAAAGAGAAAATGTGGGCAGCGCGGCCTGCGATTCAGCCCATCAACAACAAAGACTTGACACAACTACACACCATTTTTGGTTTGCGCATGCACCCGATATTGGGTTATGTGAGGCCGCACAATGGTTTGGATTTTACTGCTCCAATGGGTTCGCCTGTTTATGCAACGGGCGATGGTGTGGTACTGTACACCGGATTTTCCACCTACGGCAACGTGATTTATCTGGATCATGGTTTTGGGTTTGAGACGCGCTATGCGCACCTCACGAAGTATATTGTAGAACCTGGTCAGTTTGTAAAACGCGGCCAGGTGATTGGTTATGTAGGCAACACCGGCCTTTCGCACGGTCCACACTTGCACTACGAGGTGCATTACAAAAACACTCCGATCAACCCCATCAATTTTTTCCAACGCGACTTAAGCAACAAAGAGTACGAAAAGTTGATTGAACTCGGCAGTCGCGCAACTACATCGTTGGATTAAAGGCCCGTCACATTTATTTATTAACTTTGCCGCATGGTTACAGTGATCAAAAAGGGATCTAGTAAAAAAGCCATTGCCACTCAGCTTAGCAAAATTGCAAAAAAGTCAACCAAAAAAGGCTTGGATGCAAATCGATATGCTGGCACTGTGAAATTCAAAGAAGACGGCTTGATTTTGCAAAAGCGGTGGAGAAATGAGTGGTAATAGGGTGTTGATTTACACCAATATTGTAATTTATTTTTTATCGGGTGACCATACCCTCACCAACTTATTGGACGGCAAACACACTTATGTATCTGTTATTACAAAGCCTGAGTTACTAAGCTATCCTGAACTAAGTAAAAGCGAAGAACAAAAGATCGAGTATTTCTTAAATGCTTGCACAATAGTTGAACTTTCACCGGCAATTCAACAAGAAACCATTCAGCTGCGGAAAAAGCACCGCCTGAAATTACCAGACAGCGTGATAGCCGCCTCCGCGATCGTTTTTGATTTCCCTTTGCTAACATCAGACACAGCTCTCCAAAAAATTGCGGAGCTCGACATACTACACTACCAGAAGATTTAATTATGGGTCGCATATTCATCCTTTGTACATCAATACTTATCGGATCGATTGAACTTTTTAGTCAAAAAAAAGATACCGTTGCAGTGATAGGTGTTGGAGATATTATGATGGGTACGAACTATCCAGACAATAGTGGGCTACCACCGCAGGATGGAAAAGAGCTGATGCGGGCAGTTGAACCAATTTTACAAAATGCCGATTTAACGGTGGGTAACCTGGAAGGGGTGTTGCTTGACAAAGGCGGCTATGCCAAAACATGCCGCGACCCTAAAGTTTGCTATGTATTTAGAAGCCCAGAACGCTATGCGCTGAACTTGGCGAGCGCTGGTTTCGATGTGATGAGTCTTGCCAATAACCACTCAGGTGACTTTGGAGAGGTCGGCAAAAAATCAAGCATCAAAGCATTGGAATCCGCGGGCATTGAACAAGCAGGCCAAGCCACCAAACCTTATGTCACATTTATAAGAAATGGAATTAGGTTTGGCTTCGCTGCTTTCGCGCCCAACACTGGTTGCGCCAATATCAACGACCTACCAGCTGCAAAAAAAATTGTTCAGCACCTCGATTCCATTTCAGACATTGTCATCGTATCGTTTCATGGGGGTGCAGAGGGACCTGCTCACGAGCATGTTCCGCGAAAAAACGAGATCTTTTACGGAGAGAACCGCGGCAACGTGTATGAATTCTCGCACAAATTGATTGAAGCAGGCGCTGACATTGTTTTTGGACACGGCCCCCACGTTACGCGTGCAATTGAATTGTACAAAAATCGCTTTATCGCCTATAGCTTGGGCAACTTTTGCACGTACGGGGGTATTAATGTGTCTGGCATCAACGGCTGGGCACCGATTATCAAAGTCTTTACCAACGCTAAAGGTGAGTTTTTAAAGGCGCATATCACGTCTACTAAACAAAACTTCCGATCTCCGGTAGCGATTGACAGTCAGCGGCAGGTCCTGAAACGAATCAAGCAGTTGACGCAACAGGATTTTAGAGAAAGTAGTATTGATATTGATGAAAATGGCTGGGTGAAGAAATCCACAAAAGGTTTGTGAATAGCTTGTCAATAAAAAATAGGGGCACTTTTGCTACAACTATAAAGAATTACTATTTTGCATGATGTTCGGATACTAAGCCGAACGTTTTACGCCTCAAACCCCTGCATGGCCTACAAAGAGAAAGAAATCGAAAAGCTCTATTACTCTATCGGTGAAGTAGCCGACCAGTTTAATGTAGCCCCTTCACTTATCCGCTTCTGGGAATCAGAGTTTGAAATCATCCAACCAAAGAAAAACCGAAAAGGCAATCGCCAGTTCACCAAAGAAGACATTGATAATGTTCGCACCATTTATCATCTGGTAAAAGAGAAGGGTTTTACCTTGCAGGGCGCCAAGGAAATGCTCAAAAACGACACTCAGTCGGTACGCGACAAAATGGAGTTACTTGAGTCTCTCAAAAAAGTACGCTCTTTTTTAGTAGAGGTTCGTGATAAGCTTTCTTGATTGATCAAATGGGTAATTTTTTCAATTATCAACCAAGATTTTGATATTCAGTTACCGCATTTCAGAATCAACAAATCATACTCTTCAGCGTGAATCAAGAACGCCTATCATTCATCGCACTACACAGCATATCCGGTGTAGGTGACTACCTGCTCAAGCAACTGATTAGTTATTGCGGTTCAGCCGAGCAGGTATTTAGAACTCCGAAAGGCAAGTTGATGAAAATACCCGGGGTGGGCGCCATTACTGCAGATGCCATCGCTTCAGAAAAATCAATCGCACAGGCAGAAAAGGAAATCAGGAAAGCCGAAAAGTACAACACCGAAATTTTGTTTTACACAGACAAAAATTACCCCACCCGATTGAAGAAAATTGAAGATGCCCCAGCATTGATTTACTATCAGGGCAATGCAGACCTGAACCATCCGAAAACAGTCGGCATCGTGGGCACACGGCAGGCAACGGTGTACGGCAAAGAAAACGTTGAAAAAATCATCGTTGAACTGCTGCCGCACCAAACGCTGATTGTGAGCGGTCTGGCTTATGGAATTGACATTCATGCCCATAAACACGCATTGAAGAACAACCTGCCCACGATTGGCGTGATGGGGAGCGGTATGGACATTATTTACCCGGCTGCCCACAAAGAAACAACCAAAAAGATGATTGAGCAGGGCGGGCTGTTGACAGAAAATGCCTTTGGTACCAAGCCCGATGCCCACAACTTCCCTGCCCGTAACCGCATCATTGCAGGAATGTGTGATGCTTTGATTGTAGTGGAGGCTGCCGATAAAGGCGGGGCACTCATTACTGCAGATATCGCCAATTCGTATCACCGCGATGTGTTTGCTGTACCCGGGAATTTGGGAGTAACCTACTCGGAAGGGTGCAATAAACTGATCAAAACCAACAAAGCAAACTTGTATTCATCCGTGAAGGACTTGGAATACATCATGAACTGGTCGCTGGAAGGCAAAAAAGATACAAAACCGAGGCCCACGGCTGTTGCAATAGACTGGGAGAACTTCGATTACGAAGAAAAGAAAGTATTGGCAGTGCTGAAAGAGAAAAGTCCGGTGCACATTGATGACCTGATGTTGCGGACTGAACTTTCGCCAGGGGTTTTGGCTTCGCTGCTTTTGGGATTAGAGTTTAAGAATGCCGTAGAGTCGTTGCCGGGCAAAGAATATCGCCTGAGATTGACGTAAACGGGCACATGCAAAACTCTTACATTTGAAATCAACAAACAGAAATGAATATGAACCGTGTACAGACTGCATTCACACTTTTACTAACCACTGCAACATTCACTCTGCAGGCGCAACAGCCCCTCCCGCTGAAAAAAATTACTGTGTTCAAAAATGGTTCTTGCCTGCTCACGCGCGAAGGCAAGGCAACCGTAAAAGATGGTGTGGCTCGTTTACCCATACCACAAGAAGTGCTTTTTGGCGGCTATTGGATTGGCGCCACCGGGGGCAATACCGTGCAATCACTTAGTTTCAAAAATGATAAACTTGAAAAGAAAAAAGCAGCCAAAGAGTTTTGGCAGTTGATCAGTGGGAATGTTGGCAAAACAGTGACTGTCTCCGTAGGAAGTAAGAGCAACGAGACCGTCACAGGCAAAATTGTAAGTTTTGAGCGCCAGGCCGGAATAGTGAAACTAAAACAGGAAAACGGAAGAATAACCTACTTACAAACACAGAACATTTTTCAGCTGGATTTCAGCGAAGATGCAAATGTAAACTTTATGGAAGACAGCACTTTCCGGATGGTGTTGCTAAAGCCTGAAAAGCCTGCAAACGACATCAATCTGCAACAGCTTTCCATGCAAGCAGGAGTGAACTGGGTGCCATCTTACCTGTTGAAAATAAAAGATGACAAATCAGCACGTTTGGAGATGAAGGCAGTGATTGAAAATGGTATTGAAGATATTACCAACGCAGAAACCGAGTTGGTAGTTGGCTCACCCCAAATGTACTTCGGCATGAGGAGGGACCCCATCACCTACGATTACCTGACAACCGAAAGTGGTGTGGACAATGCCGGTGCCTCGCCTATGCAAGCCTTGAGCAATGCAGCCTTTGCGCGAGCAGCAAGAGCAGATAAGGCCGAAGATGCATTCGATGGCAATTATTCTACCGAAGGTGAAAAAACCGGAGACTTGTACATCTATAAAATCGGTAAGGTATCGCTCGCCAATCGCACAAAAGGCAGCTATCCTGTTTTCGCCTCAAACGTTGAATACAAACATCGATACGAAGGAGTGATCGCAGACAAAACCAATTACTACAACAGCCGGTTTGTAGATAACAACGAGACCAGTTTTGATGTGTATCACTCGCTGGAAATGAAAAACAACACAGCGATGCCGTTTACCACGGCCCCCGTTATGGTGGTAACCGAAAAAGAACAATTTCTGGCTCAGGACTTGTTGACGTACACACCTGCCGGTGGAACGGTAGGCATAAAACTTTCTAAAGCCATTGACATTGTGATGCGCAACGCAGAAGAGGAAACTCAACGCAACGACTCATACAAAAAAATCAACAGCTACACCTATAGCCGGGTTTTGATCAAGGGAAACATATCCATCAACAATTTGCAGAGCACAGAGGTGACAGTGAATGTAACAAAACTATTGGCTGGCACAGTACTTTCGCAGTCAGATGGCGGCAAAGCCATAAAGACCGGCATTGGGTATGACAACAACCCGAGTTCGACCATTTTCTGGGAAATCAAAATGCCCGTAAACGGCAAGAAGACCCTGACTTATGAATATGAAGTGTTGTATCGGCAATAGTTGAGCCAACGTGAGGCAAATATTGTTTTTGCAGCAGGCAGGAGCCTAAAAAATTACTGTCTGCATTAGTATGTACAGTTAAATGTTGATGCCTCTACAATAAACACCAGCATCGTAAGCCTTTCTTGGGCTGATAACGCCAACATCTGGAATTAACGCCAGTGAGCCGCGGCACCTATCAAGCGGTTGCAGTGGTGGGTTTTTTATGTACCGCTGCTAAAGATCTCGTCTGCCATGTTGAGGGCTTCAACAAAAGCTGTTCGGTTCAACCGAGGGGCTGCCTGTTTCGAATCGAGGTATGACAGGATTGTTTCGGTGGCGAGGTTACCCACTAGTTCATCTTTCGCCATCGGACAACCGCCAAAACCTTTGACTGCACCATCAAATCGCTGACAACCTGCTTCGAACACCGCTTCAATTTTCTCTAAAGCCTTTTGCGGTGAGGAGTGTAGATGTGCGCCAAATTCGATGGATGGGAATTGCCTCAGGGCCGAAGAATACAGACTTCTGATCTGATCAGGCTGTGAAACTCCAATTGTATCGGCAAACGAAATAATCGAAATGCCCATGGTGACCAATACATCAGTCATTTTCAACACGTGACCAATTGAATAGGGATCTCCGTAAGGGTTACCGAAACCCATGCTGATGTAAGCCACTAGTTTCTTTTTTGTGGACACACAAATCTGCTGAATATCATCGAGCGCAGTCAGTGCCTCCGCTATTGACTTGTTTGTATTACGCTGCTGAAACGTTTCTGATATTGAAAGTGGAAAACCAATGTATGCGATGGCATGGTAGCTGCCGGCTTGCTCAGCCCCGCGGGTGTTGGCCACAATGGCCAGCAGCTTTGTGGATGTCAATGTTAATTGTGAAAGCACCTCGGGCGTGTCGCGGAGTTGTGGGATCGCTTTTGGAGACACAAAACTTCCAAAATCAAGGGTATCAAAACCCACTTCCAACAGTTTGTTGATGTAGCGTACCTTTTTTTCTGTAGGTATGAATAATGGTATCCCTTGCATGGCATCACGGGGGCATTCGATCAACTTCATGGTTTGTTCAAGTTTACCCCAAGATATGCAAATAGCGATTGCTTTTGCATGAATCACCAATGAAAATCATCTGTGAATCCCCACCCCGGTGGGCCATCAAAACTGGCGTGAGCTATTTCTAATATACCTTGGCACGTCAGGCTTAAACGACCAAAAGCCATTGTGGACGGCACGACCCACGCCCCCGCCAAGCACACCCTCTAGGACATTTGCCTATGGGGTTGTGTACCGTTTACCACTTGCGGCCTGATGTTGTGTGTCTATTCAAAGCGGGTTGCCGGCAGGCTGCAACCAACATCCACTGATAGCATTTCTCCTCTCTTTTTCTTTCCTTGCTTACGTTTATATGATCACCATCGAAGAAGATAAAAACCTGAAGGCATTTAACACCTTCGGCATTGCAGCCACTGCCCGGTATTTCTGTTGCATTTCGTCTGTGGAACAACTGGTGGAGTTGCAGCAGCAAGACATTTATCAAACCGAAAGGCATTTGATTTTGGGCGGTGGCAGCAATGTGCTTTTCTGCAGCGATTTTAACGGGCTGGTGGTGTATTGTAACCTCAAAGGAATATCGACTGTGCGTGAAAATGATGAAACCATTACCCTTGCAGTGGCAGCGGGCGAAGTTTGGCATCATTTGGTGTTGCATTGCGTGAAGAATAACTGGGGTGGTATCGAAAACTTATCGTTGATACCCGGTACCACAGGTGCTGCACCTATTCAAAACATTGGCGCCTACGGTGTGGAGGTGAAAGACGTGATCGATTCAGTGACTTGCATCGACCTGGTGAGTGGTGAACAGCATGTATTCAACAATGAGCAATGTAAGTTTGGCTACCGCGAAAGTGTGTTCAAGCACGAGTGGAAAGAAAAATATTTTATTTCAAGTGTTACTTTAACTCTCACCAAAAAAAATCATCGCATTAACACACAGTATGGGGCAATTGGCGATACGCTGCAGCAGATGAACGTTTTAGTGCCCACCATTCAATCAGTAAGCGAAGCCGTGATGCAAATACGCAGCAGCAAACTGCCTGACCCCTCAGTGATTGGCAATGCAGGAAGCTTCTTTAAGAACCCGTCTATCGCAATTGCGCATTACAACACGTTGCAAAAAAATTATCCAACCATTCCAAATTATCCTTCTGTTAATCAGGAAGTTAAAGTACCCGCTGGTTGGTTGATAGAGCAGTGCGGATGGAAGGGAAAAAGGTTTGGTGAAGTGGGTGTGCATGCACGACAGGCATTGGTGTTGGTGAACTATGGAAATGGAAAAGGAGAAGAAATTTTTTCGCTTGCATCAAAGATCATCGAAAGCGTGAAAGAGAAATTCAACATCACGCTAACACCTGAAGTGAACATCATAGCACAATAAAAAAAAGTGCAGTTATGAATTTGCTGAGCAAAGAACGAACATGAAATTCTGCCGTCAAAAAAAAATATTTTGTAAAATATTTTTTCAGATTAAATAATTGTTATACATTTCGTAAGTTTTAAACTTAAAATATTAAAACGCTATGGCAAAAAAACCCGCTAAGAAAGCAGCCAAGAAAGCAAAGAAGGCTGCTAAGAAGAAGAAGTAATCAAGCAACGCTTGATACTGTCGGAGAGCAGTGATCTAGGATCACTGCTCATTTTTTTTGCTCGAGGCGTACGTACCTG
>DHLV01000038.1:34654-39680 GCA_002405445.1 Flammeovirgaceae bacterium UBA4659
AGGATCACTGCTCTTTTTTTTGGCTCGAGGCGTACGTACCTGTAGCCCGTCTGTTACAGCGCCAACTGCCTGCCGTGTTGGTTGATAGCGAGAAATTTCCGTTGACTGAATTGAAATACGTTTGCAGAAACAAAATTCAGGCAACGGTTGCGTAAATAAACAACTGCAATTGCTTGGTTGGCCCAATTTCACCGCTTTAACTTTGCACTACAAAACAAACAACACCTATGGCTAAGATATCAAAAATCGTGGCGGAGAGGGCAGTATCCAAAAAAGCAGCAGCGCCCAAAGTAGCAAAGCCGGTTGATATTGAAAAAGTATCAAAAGATATTTTGGAAAAACTGAAAGTGACCAACCTTGCCCCGGAACTGCAATCAGAAATCGAATGGTGCCTGGGAAGCTATGGCTACGACAACAACCCCGTGGGCCTTTACCAAACTGCAGAGAAGGCAGTAGCAGTTTTCACTGCGGCAAAGAACGATAAGGTAAAGGGCGTAACAGCCAAATTGATCACCGATATTGAAAAGTCGATCAAAGGGTAAACCGGGCGAAAACTCACCGTACCGCAAGAGGCTGTCTGACAAGGCAGCCTTTTGTTTTTGTTCACTTGTGATGACAACTACGGATAAAGGTTCATACACACTACTTGCCCCATTGCAACATCATTGATGAGCTTATCACTGAGCATATTTTGATCTACCCCAAAAATGGGTTAGCTAATGTTGAACACTGAGATATTTGCTTGAGTGAATACAGCCTGTGGCAGCGCAGTCCGGCTCTGTCAGACATTCCTGCGATGGCGACTATATCATGTGGGTGACATTCTCCAGCACTCCCTGGTATTGCTGACACATAACACCAAATCCATTGAGGAAATCCACGCCTTCGTCTGACGGCAAACGTTTGAAAACTGCGTATGACTTCAAATAAATTACCTTGCTGATACCCATGCTATAAATGATGCGCGAGCATGCTAAACACGGTGATAGTGTTACATAAAGCGTGGCGCCTTCGACAGACATTTTGTTTTTTACCGCATACAGAATCGCGTTTTGCTCTGCATGAATTGCGAGCGAGCAGCCCCCCTTTGAATCACGCGGGCACCCCGCTTGCGGCCATACTTCATCGCAGTTGTGCGTGCCGGAAGGCGGGCCATTGTATCCGATAGAAATAATGCGCGTATCTTTGGTGAGTACCGCACCCACATGCCGCTTGATGCAGTGGCTGCGTTTGGCGAGGTTTACGGCCAACTCCATATAAATATCATCAAAAGCGGGGCGATTGCTCATGCGGTAAAAATACCAATTGCCCCCAAATTATTATCTTTCGATGGAAATGAAAACTACATGGTCATTCGTATTGATCTTTTTTGTGCCGTCTATGCTATATGGCGAATTGTGCGCTCAGGTGGCGGCTCAACCCAGGCCGAGCCCGTTGGCCGTTACTACGGCTAGGTATAAAGACACATACTTAAAGGTTGTATACAGCCAGCCACACAAACGTGGCCGCGAAATCTTTGGGAAAACTGTGCCCTTCGGCCAGGTATGGCGCACCGGTGCCAATGAAGCCACGGAATTAACTGTTACCAGAGACATCACTATCAACGGCCAACCTTTAAAGGCCGGCACCTACTCCGTATATACCATCCCCTACCCTGAGACGTGGACCATTATCATCAATGCAGATGTGGGTATGTGGGGTTCGTATAATTATAACGCGAAGCAAGATGTGGTAAGGTTTGATGTACCGGTGCAAAAACTTACCGGTGCCGTGTACGAGGCCTTTACCATCATGATCGAACAAAGAACAGATACCGCCTTCATTTTACTATTGTGGGATACAACCAAAGTCTCATTCCCCGTTCAATTCTCGGAGCCCAGACCATGAAACTGCTTTTTACACTCTCGCTTTTTTTGATTGCACAAATGTCGATTGCGCAAAGTGAACTTGCCAAACGCAATGGATTCAAAGACATTAAACTCGGCATGTTGGCAGATAGCGTAAAGGGTGCCGTTTTCAAAAAGGAAATTGTGGCCCACAAAGAGTTTCCTGCAAAAGTTTATGAAGTGGCGCACCCGGAATATGCTAAGGTAGGCAGCGTGCCCGTGAAACGGATTGAACTCAAAACCTATAAGGGACTGATCTATGAGATTATTGTCCACACCGACAAAGATCCGCAAATCATGCGCGGTCTTGAAAAGTCGTATGGCAAAGCGATTTACAGCATACGCATGGAGACCTATTACTGGACTGCACCCGACACGCTGAGCCTCATCTTCAAAGGCCACAACAAACATCTCGCCCTCACCTACCGCTCAGTGCCTGTGATCAAAATGATGTACGCAGACAAAGGGAGAAAAATCGAAGAGATTGCTGAGGATTTTTGAACCTGCGATGTTGCATGAATGAAAGCAAGAAGATGATTGGTCTTCAACTTGTGTGTCGGCATACCAAACCGGATGCGTTTTTGTCGAAAGCATCTTTTGACTCATCGTTCCAATTTACTGTGAAGGAAGAGCAAAAACATAGGCCTCAAGCACCCATGGGCTTGCACTACTCGATCAGCCCTTGTACGTAATACGATAGATTACCCCGGCACTGTCATCGCTTACCAGCAACGACCCGTCAGGCATCACCAGTAAGTCCACAGGCCGGCCCCAAGTGGTTTGCTTGGCATCGTCTTTCCAGCCGGTAGCAAATGCGGTGTAGCCTACGGATTTTCCGGTTGCATCTAACTTCACCATGCTTAACTGGTATCCGCTTTTTTTGGACCGGTTCCAAGATCCGTGCTCGGCCAGAAGGATTTGGTTTTTGTATTCTGCGGGGAACATGCCACCGGTGTAAAACTTCAACCCCAGGGGCGCAACGTGTGCACCTAAATTCTGAACGGGTTGAGTGAAGTCGCTGCACGGGCGCTTATTTCCTTGCTCGGGATCTTTTATGGTGCCACCGTGGCAATAAGGGTAGCCGAAGTGCTGCCCGATTTTGGTAGCGGTGTTCAACTCGCACGGGGGCAAGTCATCGCCCATCATATCGCGACCATTATCGGTGAACCAAATATTTTTTGTTTCCGGATGCCAGGTGAACCCTACCGTGTTGCGCACGCCATGTGCGTATACTTCTACATCAGTGCCATCGGCATTCATGCGCGTGATCGAAGCGAATATCGGGTCTTTTGATTCGCATATATTGCATGGCGCGCCCACCGGTACGTACAATTTGCCTTCGGGGCCAAAGGCTATGTATTTCCAGCCATGGTGTTTTTCAGCAGGAAACTTGTCGTATATGATTTGTGAGGTTGGCTTACTTAAATTCGATTCGATGTTTGAAAATTTGTGCACGCGGTTCACTTCCGCCACATACAAATCACCATCTTTGAATGCCACACCGTTGGGCATGTTCAGGCCGGTGGCCAACACCCATTTCTTGTCTGCTTTAAAATCCCCATCGGTGTCCTTCACGGCATACACTTTATCCTCACCGCGGTTACCTACATACAATACCCCAGAAGGCGAAAGCGCCATGCTGCGCGCATCTTCTACCTCTGCATATACTGAAATAGAAAAACCTGCCGGGAGCCGGATAAGGTTGAGTGGTAGATTAGCGCTTGCACCCGAAATTGCAGGAATTGAGTTGTCTGCCGCGGCACTTACATTGCCATGCTCTTCTTTGGGTGCGCTATTACAACAAAGCAAAAGCACAAACAGGCCGACATGGTGAATCGCTTTCAATTTCATTTGCATTTTTTTATGGCGTGCAAGTTCGCGTAATCAGACGATTATTGCAATTGAAAAAAATGCGGTTTGCGCTATTTCTTGACGATCGGCAGCCGCGCCATGCTCAAAAATATCCTCTGTGCCAAAGGCTGAGGATGTCCATGCTGATGGCAACCATAATATGTAAAAATGCACCCATCCAAATAGATCCGGTTTTGTAGCTCATCATCCCCAAAAACAACCCCGCACCAATCGATCCCAGGCATTCGGGAAGCGGCTTGCTAAAGTGAATCATGCAATAAGGAATCGTCATCAACAAAACAGAATAGATCCCAAGTTTGTGCTTGGTACCATGTACTAAAAAACCGCGGAAGAAAAACTCCAATCCAAAAAACTGAAGTAAGTAAAAGGCTTCCCAAAGAAAAAAAAGACGCATGTCTTGCCGATCGACAGGGACAAAAAATGGATAGGTCACTTGAAAGCCACTTTGATAAGAAACCAAGATCACCAATGGCATGATCAACATCAATGCAAGTAGGTAAATAGGCATGTTGCTGAATACATTTTTTGACAATCCGAAGTCGCTTGCCTTTTGTTTAAAGCTAAACCTCACCACTGCCCACGGCACCGCCAGATAGAAAAATACACTTACCAATGCCCACCACGCTTGGTGCCGGAACAAATAAGGTGCTGTCGGAAAAAACCAATTGACGTCACCCATCCGGTCCAACGAACCCGCATAGCGGATGGCCACCAAGCACAGCATGCTAACAATGGACACAGTAAGCACCCGACCGTCCACCTGCTGCCAGTCGGTTTTTGAAAACGGAACGTTTAACATGCTACTAAGAAAAGAAAATAAAACGGAAATTTGATGAATTCACCAAGTAACGTGTTGGTGATAAATTAGATTTTGCCATGTCGCTACGTGGCAGAAATCATTTTACACGATAACTGCATTACTACAGTTTGATGACCTTGCCTGAGCCGGTGACATTTACTACAATATCAGCAGGATTGCCTTGATAATAAATATTGCCACTGCCAACAATACTTGCATTCAAGCTAGCGGAAACGGCAATGGTAATATTTCCACTACCCGCAATCGCACATTTTGCGGTAGCGGAATTTACTTTCAACAAACTCAAATTGCCAGAACCTGTAATGCTACAATCAATAGAAGGCACAGTAGTGGTGCCACTTGAAACGATGTTTCCGCTGCCGGTAATCGCAAGTTTATTTAATCCATTAAAAGAACTTAACAAATCCATATTCGCGCTTCCGGTGATGTAAACCGCATTTAGGTTTCC